>NZ_JACHIF010000005.1:0-300000 GCF_014203045.1 Prosthecobacter dejongeii | reverse complement strand
AAACTTCCGCCGCTTCAGCAAAGGTGAGACCCACAAAATAATGCAGTTTCACGAGTTCCGCTTTGCGCGCATCTTCGGCAGCTAACTTATCCAACGCTTCATGCACGGACAGGATCTCGTCATCCAGGAGTGCAGGAGCTGCTATTTGGAGTTCTTCTTCTAACTCCACGTGCACCTGCCCCGCCCCATGGCGCACGGCTTTGCGCTTCCGTGCGCGATCAATCAAAATGCGTCGCATGGCCTCCGCAGCAGCCGCAAAGAAGTGCGCCCGATTCTGAAAGTTGGCATCTCCAAGACGCAGCCAAGCTTCATGAACGAGAGCCGTGGCCTGCAAAGTCTGGCCGGGCAATTCCCGTGCCATTTTAGCGGCAGCCAGCCGCCTTAACTCAGCATAGACTTCAATCAAAAGTTGGTTAGGCGCTGAAACATCCCCCTGCTGACAAGATTGGAGGAGAAGGGTAATCGGGTTCATGGCGAGATCATTCAAATCCACATCGTGGCGCATACCAAGCTCAAAGCCATCAAGCTCGTGCTTAACACCAGCGCTAAAACATGGCGTTGCTGAAGTGCATCCAGGAGACTTTTCAGCGCCAGCGCCAAACCGGGCAATCCACAGAATAACCACGCCGCCATGGCAAAGGGATGCACCAGCAACACGATGAGCAAACGCATCTGCGTGCTGCCACCTGGCTTGGCCTCCATGGCCAAACCCGCGAGCCCCCTCCCCCGAGGGCTAGGGAGAGTAAAAGCAGACTGGTGAGTAGATCCCGCATCAATGCGGGAGGAAGGGGGGAGGAAGAAAGTTTCATACTCCTCACATGCGCAGTCTTTTCCCCAACCGGATCATGCCCGGACATTTTTTACGGCCCCTTTCCTCTACCCCACTTCATGAGGCCACCCCTGCGAGTTTTCTCGCATAAGCCAAGGTATCTATTTCTTCAGGCCTCTTGTCCGTGCGGATGGCTTTGATGCGAGGAAACCTCAGCGACAGCCCACTGTCATGACGGTCACTTGGCTGGATGGAATCAAAGGCGATCTCCAAGACCGTGTCTGGAATGACGGTGCGGACACGGCCTTTCTGACTCAAGGTCGTAGCGGTGAAATGCTCAGTGAGTGTCTCGATCTCCACATCCGTGAGGCCCGAGTAGGCCTTGCCGATGACACGTAGGGCCGAGTGCTCATCCCGCACGGCAAAGGTGTAATCACTGAGCACATGGCTGCGTTTGCCACTGCCTTGTTCCGCCTTCACCACGACGACATCCAGAGTCGCGAACGCTTTTTTGAGCTTGAGCCAGGACTTGCCGCGCCGCCCAGGGCTATACACGCTGGCGGGATCTTTGGCGATGAGGCCTTCATTATTTCGACGCCGTGCTGCCATAAACGCAGCCTCAATCTCCACCGTCGAAGTGACACGCTGCACCTCAATCAAGGTGAGGCCAGTAGGCAGAACCAAGCCTTCCAAAGCCACGCGCCGGGACTCAAGCGATTGATCGAGCAAGGGCCGCCCATTGAGCCAAAGGAGATCAAACACGACATACCTGACACTGATATCGCTGGGCAAAAAAAGGTCGGCTTGATCCCGACGGCCTAACCGCTTTTGCAAATCAAAAAACGAAAGTTTTTTATCCTCAGCATAGGCGATGATCTCCCCATCCAAAATCACTTCCGCGCTTATCCCCTGCGCGGCCTGCATGACCTCTGGAAACTGGAGGCCGATGGGCTTTAAATCCCGTGTGTAAATCTCCACCCGACCACCGCTGACGTGCAGTTGGGCGCGGATGCCATCGTATTTATCCTCCAGCCAGACGGAATGCGCAGAGGTAGCCTCCGCTGCCTTTTCATCTCTGATCAAGCGCTGCCAAATATCCGCTGCCGTTTCTTCAGGAGAAGCCAACATGACCTTGATCGGAACATGCGGCCTGGGGGCGGCCTCATGCAGACGAGCCTCACGCGCGAGGGTGGCCGCATGGCCGATATCGCCGCTCAGCATGGCCGCCTCACGCACCGCTTCAGCAGGTTGAGCGAAGGCCGCAGCCACCGCTTCTTCAATGAGGCCTTCTTTGGACCCCATGCGCAATTCCCCCGTCATCAAACGCACCAGCCAGGACCCCGTGTGGGGACTGAGGGTGGCCAGCGCCTCCCGCAGTCGCTGCGTCTTTGGCGCAGGGCCCCGCGCGGCCCGCAAGGAGCGGAAGAGCGCATCCGTGGCCTGAAGATCCAAAGACTGGGGAGCAGCCATGGTTGGGTTCTTCGACAAGGCCCGGCTGAGGACCAGGTAGGCGGTGCGGCCAGCATCTGCCTGGCTGCGAGAGAGCGTTCGATACTCCGCATCACTCAGCCCGGAAAGCTCCTGCAAAGCACGCCGGATGATGGCCCAACCCGTGTTCAAGGGACCTTCACCCGCAGCGGGGTCAAAGAGTAGGCCTGCGCAATACCGGACCGCCAAAGCGAGATCGGCAGGCTCTGCCAGCGCGCGTAAATAATCCGCCAGCAGCGCCACTTTTTTCAATCGTGATGACTCTGCTGCGGCCTGGGAACAGACCTGCGCCCAGCGGGCCAATTGGTCCGGTTTTTCTGGAGGCTCGGCAGCAGAGGAGGATGGAGGCTCCTCTAACGAAGGGCGAGGAGCAGTCTCCAGCGGAATCTCCAACTGATCTGCTCGCTCCAGCGTCCACGCCTCATACCCCCGAGCACGGAGATCTGCGGCGAATTCCTGGGTGTAACCATGTACCAGATAAACCCGGCGCGGCTTCACCGTGGCCACCGTCTCTAATAGTTCCGGATAGTCAGCGTGGTCACTCAGCGGGAATACTTCATCCACTTGGTAGCGATACTTCGCCCCGGACTGCATGGCCCAGCCGCTGAGCATGGCCGTGCGGCACACCTTCAGCTTGCGGATGGCCTGGCTGCGGGCCCCACTGGGAGGGAAAAGTAACACATGGCCGCGGGCCTCGGCAGCATCAAACAACCGATAAGTGGGCAACTGCCCCAGCAAGGGAGCCACCACCGTCGTCATCTCCAAAATGGATTTGTGGACCATGACAGGAAGGCCTGCCTCACCCAAAGCACAAAGGATCTCTTGCGCCTTGCCTAACGAATAACCCAACAAAACAGGAATGTGCCCTTCATCCAGAGTTTCCCGCACCCATTTGAGCATGGACGCCACGATTTCTGCCGTGGGCGGAAAGTGAAACTGCGGCAGGCCAAAGGTGGTCTCCATGATCAGCGTATCCGCTGGCAGCAGCTCACAGCGCTCAGAGCTCAAGCCCTGGCGCAGTTTGTAATCGCCGGTGTATAGCAGGGTCGCCCCATCGCTGAGGCGGGTGAGATGCAGCATGGCCGAGCCGACGATGTGCCCGGCAGGGAAAAGCCGCATCTGCCAGCCTTCCCACTCAAAGACTTCCCTCATGGGCAACGGATGAAACGTGCTGCTCTCCTTCACCCCATAACGCGCCCGCATGAGTTCCAAGGTCAATTCTGAAGCAAAGGTCACTGCATGCCGCGCCACATGGTCACTGTGAGCATGCGAGATAAAGGCACGTTCCACGCTGAAGTGAGGGTCCAGCCATAGATCTGCCTCAGGCAGGTAAATGCCCTTGCGATGAGTGACAGTGAGAAGAGGAGGCATGAGGCAAAAGGATACGGCTCTGCACGATCACTTGAGGCCCCCGAAATGCCGCATTGAAGTCCAAAGTCCGTCCAGGTGAGGTTTCTATGCTAATGTTGGATCTTATCCCAAACGGAGTGTTGGAACCAATGCGGCAAAGGATCGCATTTGATTTCAAGATCCTGGCCTTCTGTAATCTCCGCCACCCAGAGATGATCTCCCCCATGCCTTGAATTATCGAAAAGATAAGCACGATTGGTAAATCTCACCGCATTTAACAACAGATCTAATGAACGCGAATAACGGCTGACGATCTTATCTTCTGGAACATCATGCCCACCTAGATTCACTCTTGCCTTCACACGTGCCACATTGATAGCGGGATCATCTGTCGCGATGTAATAGAGGTAGGTTTTATAACCCCTGATTTGGGCCTGTTGTAGCAATGCCACTTTATCAGGAGAAGACATCACGGTCTCAAAAGAGAATGACACACCGCTTTCCAGCAACCTCTGCCGTAGAAAATCTGCACAAACAGAAGCAAAATAAGCATTCACCGACACACCTTTAAAAATCAGCTTATCATCTTCAAAACGAAGATTGCACACTTCGCCATCCAGTCCGGCTTTTTTCAGCAAGACGGAGCGAGCAAAAAAAGGAAGAATCTCTTCAACGCTCGTCTTAACTCCATAGGCTTTAGTATCTAAAAATCCAGTCGCTATAATGCCCGCCTCGATCTCATCTGGATTTAGATAAACACCCAATAACTTTTCTGGCAGCAAGCTTTTGATGGTGCTTTTACCGGAACCATTCGGACCAGCAAACATTCGTAACCGAGGAATGCAACGGCTCATGGCAAGCGCACACGAGTCCCTATGGGCACACTTAACGGGGCTTCCAGCACTTTTATCAGCTTACGCGTTCCATCGGGGAAAGCTTGATAAATACCGCCTTCTTCTCGTACCAGCACCGCCTGCCCTGATGCCAGCGCCTGCCAGTAGGCCACATCCACCGCTGCTGCGGATAAGCTGGGAATCTGCTGCTCCAGGTAATCAAGGGCTTGTTCTGAATCTACCATGATCTTGGATTTGACTTTACGATGAAAGTGTCTCGCAGGCAACTCCTGCCTCAACACGCCCCGTTTCAAGACGTTAAAATAATTCGAGTGGCGCATGGGAACCCATTTCTTCCACGTTTAGAAGACCCTCATGAATAGCGTTCGCCTGGGGATAGTCTTCAACATCCTACTTTCGCCTCTACTGGCTACACAGGCCACTGCCCTGCCAGATCTCAGCAGCGTTGCAGTGGATTTGGAAGTACCTGCCATACAGACTGGTGCCCCAGCGGCGGGCCTCCGCGTGCGCCAGACCACCGCTGGCTGGGAAGGAACTCAAGTGCATCATGTGCTTTACCTGCCTACTGATTGGCAGCCAGACCGCGACTGGCCCGTCATCGTTGAATATGCCGGCAATGGCGGTTACCAGAACAAGTATGGCGATGTCAGCGACGGCAGCGTGGAGGGCAGCCGTCTGGGCTACGGCCTCACAGCGGGGCGTGGGTGCCTTTGGCTCTGCCTGCCTTACTTGGAAAAAGTTGAGGGCACTTGGCAAAATGCGCCCAAGTGGTGGGGAGATGTGGAGGAAACGAAACGCTACTGCCTAGCCACACTAAAAGAGACGCTAGCACGCTACCACGGGGATCCGAAACGCGTCCTGCTATGTGGCTTTTCGCGCGGCAGCATCGCCTGCAATTACATCGGTCTGCATGATGATGAGATCGCCCGTCAGTGGTGCGGCTTTTTATGCCACAGTCACTACGATGGCGTCAGAACAAGTTGGCCCTATGGAGGGGCAGATCGTGATGCGGCGCTGGTGAGGCTGAAACGCCTCCAGGGCAGGCCGCAGTTCATCAGCCACGAAGGCAGCACGGCTGAAACGGAGGCTTGGCTGCGGAGCACTGGCATCATGGGAAACTGGACCTTCGCCCCCCTTCCCTACCGGAATCACAGCGATGCCTGGACCCTTCGTGACATCCCCCTGCGCCAGCAGGCTCGCGACTGGCTTCACAAGGTACTCGAGAAAAAATAAAAAACTTTGAGGGGTCGGCAAGGCAGCGGGGTAGCACCGGAAGAAGACGCACCAACCAGCGGCTTCAACCAACCTAAACCACCTAACTATAACCATGAAGAAACTGACCCTCACCTTTGCTGCTGCAGCCCTGATGATGACTGGAGTGAGCTGCTCCACCCCGAACACAGACTCGGGCGGCCGCCGCTACCACACCTCCCCGATCCCGATTCATAACAAAACGGGCATCAGTTGGACCGACACCAAAGCGCAGACTCCTTCGGGTCCTTCGGGCCAGGTTCGTTATCATCACTCCCCATCCCCCATCGCGAGCAAAACCGGCCTGCAAGCGAGCTATGTGCGCTGAGCGCTTGCGCCAAGCACTGAGCCGACTTGTTTGATCACCACCCCACACCTGCCATGAACACACCCGACGATCCCCTCGACGAGCTGCTGTCGCAGTGGCAGGTGCATGGGGAGGTTCCCAGCTCCTTTCAGAGGGAGGTATGGGCACGCATCGCCACGAATGAGGGCGAGCCCACCACCTGGGAAAAACTCACGAGTTTTCTCGTTCAGCCCCGTGGCTGGCTTATCGCCACCGCAGCCTCCATCCTCATCGGTGCCACGGTCGCGTGGGTGGAGACACGCCCGCCACGGCTGAATCCTCATGAAGCCTACGTGCGCTCCATCAGTCCTTTTGCCTCACTCCATCTCGCATCCCACTGAGGCATGAAGATCCGGGAAAAGCTCTTTTTCATGGCCTTAGCGGTCATTCTCCTGGCCTACACCGCACACGAGGTAGTGATCCACCTCCGCCCCGTGCCACCCTCTCCACGGCAGATCGGGCTGGAGTGGCTGCGGGCGGAATACGACATCCCCCAGGAGGCTTATGAAAAGATCGCCGCCCTGCATCAGGACTACTTCGTCCGCTGCGATGAGATGTGCGCCACCATGGAACGGGCACACCGGCCCCTCATCCAGCGGAGCCGCACGCCGCAGTCAAAAGAAACCCCCTCTGCCGCGCTCAAGCGCGAAAAGGCGGTCTGTGAAAACTGCCTGGAAAACATGGTCCAGCATTTAAAGAACGTGGCTGCCCTCATGCCCTCCGTTCAGGGCGAGCGTTTTCTGAAAGACATCCTCCCTGAAGTCATCAATCCGCCCGAGCTGCAAAAACTGCGCTCCCAGGTCACGCCGCTTCAATGACAACCCCTGAGGACGACGAAGACAAACATCTCTTAATCGCCCTGGCCGGAGGCAATGACCCGGCCTTAAATGTCCTGATGCGCCGCTGGAATGCGCGCCTCATCGCCTATTTGCACCGTCTTACCGGCAGTCACACCACCGCCTGTGACCTCGCCCAGGAGACTTTCGTTCGCGTTTACAAACATCGGCAGCGTTATCGCCCCAACCAAAAGTTTTCCACCTGGCTCTTTGCCATCGCGACCAACCTCGCGCGCAACCAACTGCGCTGGCAAAAACGCCACCCGGTGACCCTTTTGGAACCTTCACAGGTATCTGATCTACCACTTCAATGTGAGCTTCCCACCCCGTGCCACAGCCTGGAACGGCAAGAGCGTGCCGAGGCCGTCCGAGAAGCCATTTTAAAGCTTCCTCAAGATTACAAGGAGCCCCTCATCCTTTCCACCTACGAAGGCCTGTCTCACGCTGAGATTGCCGAGATCATGAACACCACGGAAAAAGTGGTGGAAATGCGACTTTACCGCGCGCGTAAACAGCTCAAGGAACTTTTGCTCCCCTGGCTGAAGCAAGAGTGATGGCTTCAACGTTTCCGTCACAAACCGCAGCCTCTCATTGACAGGGGGGGACATTCCCCGGTAACAAAAGAAGTCCGCCCACTTTCATGAACCTGCCCAATCAACTCACCCTCTCACGCCTCGTGCTCACAGGGTTTTTTGTGGCTTGTTTTTATCTGCCCTGGGCAAATGCCTATTCCATCGCCGTCATCATCTTCGGCATCGCTAGTTTTACCGATTATCTGGATGGCAACATTGCCCGCGCGCGCAATCTGGTGACGAACTTTGGCAAGCTCTTCGATCCCCTCGCGGATAAGATCCTCATCGCTGCGGCCTTCATCCTGCTTTCAGTGGATAAGACGATCCCCTCCTGGATCACCATCGCCATCCTCTCGCGCGAATTTTTCGTCACGGGCATCCGCCAAATCGCCGCTGGTCAGGGTGCCGTCCTCGCTGCGGAAAAGCTGGGCAAACACAAAATGGTCTGGCAGATCATCACCGTGCTGTACTTCATGCTCAGCGCGGCTTCACGCGAACCCATCTTTGCTTTTCTAGCCCCCGTTTTTGCTCCCTCCGTCATTCATGACTGGGTGGGTGGTTTCATCATTTACTTTACCACGACCTTGACCCTCGCTTCAGGATTCAGCTACTTTTGGAAGAACAGGCATTTGTTCAACGACGCGTGACAGAACGCCAAGGCATGGTAGATTTTGAGGTATGGTTATCGAATCCATTCCGGCTTTAGCCCATCTGAGTTCTGATGAGCAACTCATCCTAGCCGCTGAACTGTGGCGTGGGAATACGCAAGGCGATGAAGATAGCCCAGATCCGCAGATCGTGAAATTGCTGCGGGAAAGAGAAGAGTGATGACACTCCCCTTCATCGGCGTTTGGGATTGTGATCTTGAGATCCTACCCCGCTTCCGTTAAATTCGATAAATGTCCGCCGAAGCCCAACTCACTGCCCTGAACATCACCCTACCGCCAGCGCCCCCCAAGGGAGGGATTTATAAGCCTGTCGTGGTTGTCGGCCAGGTGGCCTATCTCTCGGGTCACGGTCCCTATTTGGCCGATGGAGGGATGATCCGTGGGCGTGTGGGGGAAGACCTGGACCTCGCTGAGGCCCACGCAGCGGCCCGCCAGACGGGACTGGCCATGCTGGCCACGTTGCAAAAAGAACTGGGCAGCCTGGACCGCATCAAGCGCGTGGTCAAACTCCTGGGCATGGTGAACTCTACCCCTGAGTTTTCCGATCACCCGAAGGTCATCAACGGCTGCAGTGAACTCTTTGCCCAGGTCTGGGGCGAGGAAAATGGCATCGGTGCCCGCAGTGCGGTCGGCATGGGGTCTTTACCAGGCCAGATCGCTGTGGAGATCGAGGGCATCTTTGAGCTGCATTCTTGAACGAGCGCGGGGCTTGGCTCAATCATTGAGGCCATAGGCCATGCCCACCACTTCATCATCCTCTTCCTCAAAGGCGATGCGCATCGGCCGGCAGCAGACCTCGCAGTCGTAGTCCACATCACAAGGAGTCTCAGTGACGAAAGGAGCAGGGACTTCGAACTCCTCAAAACAAGAGGGGCAGGTAACAGGGACCGTGTGCATAGGGACAAATGATGTCGGAGTTTGGAGAAAATTCGCGAACGAAACAGGCTCAAACCACACCTTCAAGAGCCGAAACGACGCACGAGTTCCTGCTGGCGATAGCGGAAGACTTTCTCATGCATCGGCTGGACATAAAGGGCGTGAGCGACCTCGCTGAACGGCCAGAAAGGCAGGGCATAGACCACGTGGTCACTCACTTCCGTGTGCGTCTCAGAGAGCTTTTTGAAACTGTGCCGATGATACCAAAGTTTGTAGGGGCCAAAACGCTGCTCATCCACAAAACATTCACCCGGGACCACCAGCTTGATCTCCGTGACCCAAGTGCGGTAAATGAATGGAGCCAGTTGCAGGCGATACCAAATCAACTGTCCCACATGCACGGGAGATAAGTCCCCACCCACTGTCTGAAAACGCATGTCTGGAGGGGTGATCTCATTGAGATTCGCCGGATTGGAAAAAAAAGCCCAGGCCTCCTCCACGGGGATGGGTAGGACCTGGCTCTGGCGGAACTCACGAAGATGCATGCCATGCATTACGCGGCTTAACTCCTTCTGGGCAGAGGAAGTTAAACCGCCTTTTTTTTCTCACTGGTTAGGCACGGGCCTACCCATCAAGCCTTTCCGAGAAGCGCTTTCAGCTCGGCGATGCAGCGCTCATTCTGCGGCATCGTGCCTACGGAGACGCGGATCCATTCCGGTAGTTTATAAGAGGCCATCGCGCGCAGGATGATGCCTTTGTCCATCATGGCTTTGAACACCGCATTGCCATCTCCCACTTTGACGAGGACGAAATTGGCAAAACTCGGGATGTATTCCAGCCCCATCGCCGCGAACTCAGCCTGGAGGTAAGCGCGGCCTTCATCCGTGATGGCCTTGGTTTTATCCTGATGCTCCTGATCCAGCAGCCCCGCCAGGGCACCGGCCTGGGCCACGGAATTCACATTGAACGGCTGGCGCGTGCGCTGCAGCACATCAATCAACTCTTTGTTCCCGATGCCGTAACCGACACGGGTTCCTGCCAGCCCCTGGATTTTCGAAAAGGTGCGCAGGATCACCACATTCCGGCCTTCGCGCACATACTTCAGCGTGTCCGGTGGGGTATCGAGGAATTCATAATAGGCCTCGTCAAAGACCACCACCACATGCGGGGGAACTTTATCCATGAAGCGGTCAATCGCCTCTTGAGTGACCAAAGTACCCGTGGGGTTATTGGGATTGGCAATGAAGATCTTCTTCGTCCGAGGGGTGATAGCAGCAGCCATCGCATCCAGATCATGCACGAAACCTGGGTCTTCGATTTCGATGGTCTCGGCCCCGAAAACCTTGGCCATGAGTTTATAAACCACAAAGGCGTGCTTGGCTGTGATGATGTTATCTCCCGGCTGCAAGAAAGCGTGACCGATGAACTCGATGATCTCATTGCTGCCACAGCCGATGATGATGTTTCCCATCTCCAGGCCGAACTTATCCGCCAGGGCATTGCGCAGTTTGTAGGAAGCTCCATCCGGGTAGATGTGCACTTCTTTCACCGCTTCCTCCATGGCAGCGATGGCCTTGGGGGAAGGGCCCAGGGGGTTCTCATTGGAAGCCATCTTGATGATGTCTTCAGGCCGCAAGCCACGCTCGCGCGCGACGTCTTCGATCGGCTTTCCTGGTTCGTAGGCGACGAGGTCTTTGAGCTGCGGGTTGGCGTAATTCCAGATGGACATGAGGGTCGGGGTTGGGAGGCTGAGGTATTCGCCTGAGATACGCCTGCTGGCAAGTCTGTGTCGCAGAGCCGTGGGAAACATCCCCGCCCATTCTCCCCACCCCTCTCTTGACCTTTCCCCCCTCCGCCGTGACGCTGCATGCATGCGCAATCCAGAGCGGACTCACACGATGGCAGTCTTTTGTGACTTTGAAAACTTGGCCCTCGGGGTCAGGGATGCGAAGTATGACAAGTTTGACATGGGCAAGGTGTTGGAGCGGTTGCTGGTCAAAGGCAGCATCGTAGTGAAGAAAGCCTACTGTGACTGGGAGCGTTACCGCGAATTCAAAAAGGCGATGCATGAGGCCGCCTTTGAGCTCATCGAGATCCCCCACGTGCGCATGTCGGGTAAAAACAGTGCGGACATCCGCATGGTGGTGGACGCCCTGGACCTTTGCTACACCAAAGCCCACGTGGATACCTTCGTCGTGGTCAGTGGGGACTCAGACTTTTCTCCACTCGTCAGCAAGCTGCGGGAAAATAACAAGACCGTCATCGGCGTGGGTGTGAAAAACTCCACCAGCGACCTCTTCATTGGCAACTGCGATGAATTCATCTTTTACGATGACCTCGTCCGTGAGCAGCAAAAACGCCGGAGCACCCGCCTGCCACGCGCCCCATTGCCCGCGAATGGCACTGAGCCCCGCTCCAGCGGAGAGGCCAAACCGGAGCCCGCCCCCGCCCCGACAGGCCGGGGTGGCCGCCAACCTCGGTCTGCTGCGACAGGGGCTCAAGCTCCCACTGAACCCCGCGCGCCTGCCGAACCAAAACCCGCCGGCGACCCTGAAAAAGCCATCGAAATGCTGATGGCCACCGTGGATGACCTCATCGGCGAGCAAGGCGGTGACCAAGGCGTCTGGGGCTGGAAAGTGAAGGAAACCCTGAAACGCCGCGCACCCCAGTTTAGCGAGCGTTTTCATGGTTTCCGCTCCTTCAATGCACTGCTGGAGGCTGCGGGGAAACGCGGGCTCCTCGACCTCGTCTTTGATGATCGCTCCGGCGGTTACCGAGTGCGACCAGGCGCGGTCATTGAGGCCAGTGAAGCTCATGAAAATGGCGAGACCTTGGAGGGTTAAAACACCTCATCGTTCCCCATGCTCGAAGGGCTTGCATCTTTCAGGCACAATGCCGCGAATCTTGGATGTTGAGAAGCCTGTCCGTCCTCAAGCCCAAAGGGCTTATGCATTACAGCCTAGTGTCATAAACTTTGAATGCTGAAAGCGCCCGTCGCTCACAAGCCCAAAGGGCTTATGTCTTTCAGCCCAGGGTTGGCACAACCCTGGGTATGAGACCGTAAACGTCTCCACTGAAGTCGAACCTCAACGAGGTTCCGTCCTCCGCGCTGGCCCTAACACACCGAATCCAAAATGGAGTCTGCGCGAGCTAAAGCTCTGGCTACTTTGGCTTTGTATCGCCCGCCACCCTTTTGGTTAGACGCGATCATCTCTCCACGGGTCTCCAAAGCACGCATCCCCGTGAGTAGGGCGGATGTGTCCGGCGCAAAAAAACGTCGAAGCTCTTCCACCCCATCGCCGGATTATCCGCCTTGCTTTGACGGTGCCCTTTTTCCTCCCGACCCGATTGATACCTTCAAGCGATGAACCCCAAAAAAACTTCACCTTCAAAGAAGGCGGGTAATCCGGCGACGAAGCGGGAGAGACAAACACGCGGAAGACGCCGGACACACACCGCCCTACAATGGAAAGAACGAATCTACCATACTCTCCCGCCCAACAAAAACGCCGTCTGGATGACTCCAGACGGCGTTGTAATTTTAATCAACCGGGTAGCTTCAGCGAATTACTGCTGAGGAGCACCTGGAAGGGTAGGCAGACCGCCTGCACCAGGAGCACCTGGGAGGGCTGGCAGACCGGCTGGGGCACCTGCGCCTGGAAGGGCTGGCAGACCACCAGCACCTGGGGCTGGAGGAAGGCCACCGTAACCAGGAGCCTGTGGCAGACCGCCTGCTCCAGGAATGTCCTGAAAGCTGCCGGAGCCAGAGACCACGATGTTCAGGATCTGCTGAGGGGTATTCGGGCTAGCCATGGTGAACATGTCAAAGCCACTGCCGAGGAGTTTTGGTCCCACGGAAGCGCCCTGAGCGGACATGAGCTTGACGGTTTCAACACTGGCGTCGTTTTTGCCAATGATGACGGTACCACCCTGCCAGGCACGGCCGGGAACAGGTTTGCCAGCGGCATCGCAGTTCCACTGTGGAGGCCAACCAGCAGCGGCTGGGTTTTCAAACACGATCGGCATGATGCTGGAGCTGGTGTTGGACTGCCCCTGAGTCATGGCCCAATGGTTTTCACCAGCGGTCAGAGCCTGGTCAAACGTCGGTGCGATACCGATGTTTTTGTCAGGCATGAAACGGCTGCCTGGGCAGCCGAAGATGGTTTCGTCCTGCACGAGACCTTCCTGCACGAGGGCGCGGAAAGCATCGTTGGAGGTCAGCGGCACGCTGCCCGTGGTCGGGTTCGTGACGGAGTCCGGATACAGGCCGTTGTTGTCCGAAGCGTAGGTCAGCAGAAGGCCGATGATCTGGCGGCAGTTGCTGGACCCTTTCATCTGGTTGGCCTTCACGGTGATGAGGTTGTATGTGGGGACCGCCAAACTCGCGATGATCGCGATGATGGTGATCACCACCAGGAGTTCAATGAGGGTGAAACCTCGTTGGAGTGCTCTTTTCATGGTAGTAGTGCGTTTATGGTTTGGATTATGATGTATGCGTCCGAAGGCTGAAAAAACCTTCGCACATCGTGATTAGACAGACCCAGCGATTGAAAAGCGAGAAAAATTTTGGCCCAGCGTTCCGATTGCGCTTAGGGCCCTGAATGGTGCTCTGAAAGAGTCACTTTTTTGTCACCTTCGGTGTCGGCTACGCCGCCTTTCGGTAATGCCTGACCCGCTGGTAGGTCACGATGGCAAATCCCTGGGCATGCGTCTCATCGGGCTCACAAATCTTCCTGGAGATAGGCTCCCAATCCTCGCGGGAAAATGCGGGAAAAGCCACCCCACTGCCGAGACGGTCCTCCACATGCGTGATGATGAGGCGATCCGCCAACGGCATGGCGGCCGTGTAAGTTCCTGCCCCTCCACAGACTACCAATTCGGCACTGCGGGCCTTTTCCGCCACGTGCAGCGCCTCCTCCACCGTCGAAACTCGCTCGCCTAAAAAAGGGATGAATGCCTGCTGGCGCGAAAGCACCAGTGGGTGGTGATCTGTAAACCAGCCCAGCATTTCCTCATACGTGCGCCGTCCCAGCAGCAACCATTTGCCATGGGTGTAAGCACGAAAGTGAGCGCGATCTTTGGGCAGATCCCACGGCACCCCCTGGCCACGAGAAATGAATCCGTCCGAGGAAACGGCAGCAATCAGCGTCAACAGCGGGGGCATCTTGAAATATGCACCCCAGACGGATGAACTTCAAGAAGCCGAGTCTCCTTAAAAAGAGCTTTTTGCCCTCATTTCTTCATTTCAACCCCTCAAATGACCGGAGTGAGCAAGGGTTGGCCAGCAAAGTGGGCGGCCAGATTTCCCACGCAAAGCTGGGCCATGGCAAGGCGTGCCTCATGCGTGCCACTGCCGAGATGAGGCAGTAACACGACCTTTTCATGCTGGCACAGCGCTGGAGGAAGGTGCGGCTCATTTTCAAACACGTCCAGACCCGCCGTTCGGATGGTCCCCTGCTCGAGCGCAGAGATTAGAGCGACCTCATCCACGATACTGCCACGGGCGATGTTGATCAGCGTGCCAGAAGCCCCCAAGGCAGCCAGCACGGAGGCATCAATCAGGTGACGTGTCCCTTCCCCACCCGGACAGGCGACAATGAGAAAATCCACCTCCGCCGCGAGGGCGTGCAGGTTGGGCTCAAAACGGTAGTCCACCGCCTGGGCATGGCGTCCATAGTAAGAGATGGAAAGACCATGAGCGCTGAGCCGCTGAGCGATGGCCTTACCAATGCGCCCCAGGCCCACAATGCCAGCCCGCTTTCCGCGCAGTGCATGGGCTAAGGGGAAGCTCCCCTGCGGCCACTGCCCGGCGCGGGCAAAACGCTCCGCCTCCCCCAGACGACGGCTGGTCATCAGCACCAGGGCCATGGCGATGTCTGCCACATCATCCGTCAGCACATCGGGGGTATTCGTCACACGGAGACCGCGCTCCTGGCAGTAGGCAAGAGGCACTCCGTCATACCCCACGCCAAAAACGCTGAGGATCTCCAGAGCGGGCAACTGCTGGAGAAGCGAAATGGGGGCCAGACTGCCGCCGCCCATGGCAATGGCCCGGATCTCAGGACCTACCTCGGCAAGGAGAGCAGCGGGATCTGCCGCATGAAAATAGTCGTGGCAGGTGCAAACCTGACGCAGAGGCTGGAGTAAAAACTCAGGCAGCGGGGCTAAAAGCAGAACGGCAGGCAGAGACATGGTAGAATCGAAGGAATGGAGCTGGATCAGTCAGGCCGATTGCGCATGAAGTCGGCGATTTGGGCAAAAAAGGCGGCTACGGTGGGGACGTGTTCCACGGGCATTTCCACCTCTCTCATGGACGCTCCCATGAGATCTAACCAACGGTCACGCTCTGCCAAACCAATGCTGAAAGGCATGTGCCGACCCCGCAACCGAGGGTGCCCGCGTTCTTCCAGATACGTCTGCGGCCCGCCAAAGCGATAAATTAGGAAATCGGCCAAGCGCTTTTCAGATCCTTCCCAGTCCTCAGGCGGGTACATGGGGCCGATGAGGTCATCCCCCCGAACCCGCCGATAAAAGGCAGCCACAAGTTGGCGCAAACGGTCTTCGCCGAGGTCGTGATAAAGATTGGCCACAGGGTCCATGGATCACAGATGGCCAGCCACGCGCTCTTTTCCAGCCTGGGATGGATTTTGAACAATGTCCGAGTAAAGAAGACCGCAGCACGCTCCTCTTAACTCCCATGCCTCCGTTTCTTTTATCGGCTGACCCTATTCCAGACACGACCAGTCCTTTTGGCCCAGGGCTAGGGGCTGAGGTGCGCTTTCTAGGGGTGGTGCGCGGGGAGGAAGAGGGACTCACGATCTCCGGCATTGATTACACCGCTTACCTTCCCATGGCAGAACGATTGCTAGGGGAGCTAATGGCTCAGGGCCGGGAGCAGCACGGGCCGCATGAGGCCTACATTCAGCATCGGCTGGGTTTTGTCGCTGCAGAAGCCCCCTCCATTCTCATCTGGGTGCGCACACGTCACAGTGCGGCAGCTTTTGACCTTTGCCGTTGGTATCTGAAGGAGATCAAAACCCGCGTTCCCATCTGGAAACGTCCGGTGTTTCAGGAAACAAACACAGAGCCCGTGTGAAGACCTGTGGGGAGCCGGAACGCCTCACTTTTTCAAGTGAGGCATCCGTCAAAGAGCCCACTACTTGACTTCCGGCCGCTGGTCTTTCGGCAGCCACTTCAGTTCCTGAGCGGGGTTGGGCTTTTTATTGCCCCCAATGAAAATATCTCCCAAGTCCTTGAACGTCACGAAGAAGATGAAGCCAAAGAGCGTGAGCGCACAGGCGGTCTGCACCCACTCCAGGGCTCGCGAATGCAGGGGCTTGCGGCGCAGACCTTCCGCGATGGCCATGGTGATGTGCCCGCCATCCAACACGGGAAATGGCAGCATGTTCATGATGGCCAGGTTGATGTTTAAGACGACGCTGAACCACAAGATCTGTAGGAGCGCGGCGGGATCTTGAAGGAGATTGTAATACACCCGGCCGATGCCCACCGGGCCACTCATGTGCGCGGGGCTGATGTCGGAGTTTCCAGAGACCAGTTTGCTGATCATGCTGAACATGCTGCGCGCGGCGTCAGAAACCTGCTCAGACACGGGTGGATAGGCCAGTTTACGCTCGCCCGTGGCATGCCACTCGATACCCACCATGGGACGATTGTATTCCGGTGGCCGCTGGTCTGGCACACGGGGTGTCAGAGTGAGGGTTAGCTCACTGCTTTGCAGGGTCGTTTTGTCTTTGCGACGGACGATCACCTGCACGGGCTGTCCGGGCTTAGTCTCCAGGTATTCAGCAAACCAGATGCGGCTCAAAAGAGGCTGTCCATCCACACTCAGCAGTTCATCATTGGGCTGAAGGCCCGCTTCAGCAGCCGGGCTGTTTTCCTGCACATTGCCCACCATAGGGGTTTCTTTGCCCATGATGCCGACTTCACGCAGCACAGGCCGCTCGAAAAGGCCCATCCACCAGGCGCTGGGTTTCTTGTCCGGGTCTGGCCATTTGGCACCCACGGCGACGGTTTTCACGCCTTCACCGGGACGCTCCACCTGGAACTGAATTTCACTGCCTTCACTGGCGATGACACCCCAGCGCACGCTATCTACAAAACCCTCAAAGCGGCGGATCGGCTGGCCGTCAATCGCCTGGATGATGTCCCCCGGCTTCAAGCCTGTCTTAGCCGCAGGGCTATCCTTCGCCACGTAACCGATGGTTGTGGTGACAAAGGGTTCCGACTGGGGCTTACCCAGCACGCTGACGAGGAGGGCAAAAAGACAAGCCAGACCGAAACTGAATAAGGGGCCCGCAAAAGCGACGATGATCTTATCCATCGGCGTGATGGGAGGAAGCGGCTCATCCGAGGAAGATTCGCCCTCGATCGCGCCCATGGGTGCCATTTGAGGCAGTTTCACAAAACCACCTGCGGGGATGCTGCCCAGGCCGTACTGCACCCCATTGATGGTCTTTTTCCACAGGGGTTTACCGAACCAAATCTGGAAGGCCTCCACCTTCAGCCCACGCCAGCGGGCCGCTAAAAAATGCCCCCATTCGTGGACGAGGATCATGAGGTTAAACACCAGCAACACCTCAAAAATGAGGATGATGATGCGGAGAACTTCACCGACGACGCCTAAAGAAGAGAGCCATTGCATAAGAACTGAAAGCTATACGCGCCACCACGGCGCAGAGACGGAAAGCTAACACCCCACATGACAAGGGCAATCAGCCAATGGTAAAATTCTGGTTATTCCAAAGCTTCCCGTCCACCCTGAGTCCGACCTGCGAATTTCTTTTCTCATGCGTGCACGGCGGAAATCACACAATCCTGAAATACCTCATGCGGCGGCCCGCGCCTTGCTCCATGGCATGAGAACCATGTCTTCTGACCCAGCCATTGCGGGGCCCGCACGCCCTGGAGTCACCCTCACCCCTGAAGGTGCGCTCTTCTGTGTCTTTTCACGTCACGCCACTCAGGTAGATCTATGCCTCTATTCGACGGTTCAGCCCAGCCTCGAAATAGGCCGTGTGCGGATGCGGCGCGGTGAATGCGATCTCTGGTGTGCCTTCGTCCCTGGAGTGAAGGCAGGGCAGCTCTACGGCTACCGCGCCCATGGCCCCTGGATCCCTGACCGCGCACTCAGATTCAATCCCCGCAAACTGCTGCTAGATCCCTACGCCCTCGCCATCGTGGGGCAGCCAGATGGGCGAACCGGTATGCTTGGCGGCACTGGACCTGGCACTTACCCCGGAGCCTATGACAATGGAGCCGAGGCCCTGAAATCCGCTGTCGTGGAAACTTCTTTCGACTGGCAGGGAGATCGTCTGCCCCGCCTCCCCTGGCAGGACACGATTCTTTATGAACTGCATGTCAAAGGCTTCACTCAAAAGCACCCTGATGTGCCGCCAGCTTTGCGCGGGACCTATGCGGGCCTAGGCCACCCTGCCGTCATCGCTTACCTCAAAAATCTGGGTGTGACCAGTCTGCAACTGCTGCCTGTGCATCAGCATCTGGACGATCAATTTTTGCTGGAAAAAGGCCTCACCAATTACTGGGGATACAACACCGTCGGCTTCTTCGCCCCTCACGCTGAATATGCCGCAGCCCAAGATCCGAGTGAGCAAGTCCGCGAGTTCAAGGAAATGGTGCGCGCCCTCCACGCGGCAGGTTTGGAGGTCATCCTGGACGTGGTTTATAACCACACTGCGGAAGGGGATGAACGCGGGCCTACACTGATGTTTCGTGGCCTGGATGACCGCATGTACTACCGCCACACCTTCGACGAACACGGTTCCAATTACATCAACATCACTGGCTGCGGCAATGCGGTGGATTCGGCTACCCCGCCTGCCCTTCGTCTCATTTTGGATAGCCTACGCTACTGGGTAACCGAGATGCATGTGGATGGCTTTCGTTTTGACTTGGCTGTGACGGTGGCTCGTGATCAACACGACAACTTTGATGCCAACAGTCAATTCCTCGCCGCTGTGGCGCAGGACCCCATCTTGTCACAGGTCAAGCTCATCGCCGAGCCTTGGGATATCTTCCGCATGGATAGCTATCAAGTCGGCGGCTTTCCCGAGCCTTGGCGTGAACTGAATGGCAAGTATCGAGATGCCGTGCGTAAATTTTGGGCCGGTGATGAGGGCTCCACGGCCGACTTTGCCAAACGTTTCTGCGGCAGCCAGGACGTCTTCGCCTGGAATCTCCGGCCTGCTCTCAGTAGCATCAATTTCCTCACCAGTCACGATGGCTTCACCCTGCTGGACCTCGTCAGCTACGCCAGCAAGCACAATGAGGCCAACGGTGAGGACAACCGCGATGGCGACAATGCCAACCACAGCGTGAGCTGCGGGGTGGAAGGCCCCACGCAAGACTACCGGGTGCTGAACCTCCGCGCACGCCTGCGCCGCAGTCTGATGGCCACCCTGATGACCTCCATCGGTGTGCCTTTTATCAATGCTGGGGATGAACGCGGCCGCACGCAAAAGGGCAACAACAACGCCTACTGCCAAGACAATGAGCTCAGTTGGTTAGACTGGAGCACCTGCGATGAGGCCATGCTGGACTTCACCCGCCGCATCATCGCTCTGCGCAAAGAATTCTCCAGCCTGCGCCGCACCCAATATTTTGACGGGGTCATGAACCCCACTACAGGCCTGGCCGATGTGACTTGGCTGGAGGGAGATGCCAGCCTGCTCTGCCATGAAGAATGGCATGACCCTAAGCGCGCTTTCTTTGGTGCTTTGATGGATGGTTCACCACCCCTCTTGTTGTTATTCAATCGTGGAGAACTCCCCCAAAAATTCCTCCTGCCCGGCAGCGAAGAGACCCTGTGGAGCGTGGTTTTCGATACCAGCTTACCCGCTGGGTTTTTAGAGGCAGATTCCCGTCTCATCGAAGGCGGGGTCGCCTTTCAGATCAAAGCCAGCACGCTGGTCTGCCTGCGGCTCAATGAGGGGCCAGCACTGGTGGGAGCTCACTGCTGAAAAGAACCTCCATGTGAGTTGCACCGTGACTTGAGCCCATGGCTGCAAGTCTTGTAAGACTGCGCTTCTCCCTCATACCGCCCAAAGCTGTTTTTTGCTTCCACTGGCAATTTGATGTTGCATAACATTACTGTGTATATTTAATATACACAGTAATCATGCCTTCACCCGTTTCCATCAAGCTGCTACTGCCGCCCATCTCACCCGCAGCACCGGGAACCCTGTATGAACAGATCGTCACTGGCCTCAAGCGGGTGATTAGCGAAGGCAAGCTGGTGGCCGATGCTCCGCTGCCCTCGTTTCGCCAGTTAGCAGAGGAATTGCTGGTGAGTGTGATCACCGTGAAGCGCGCTTATGAAGAACTGGAGCGCGAAGGCATCGTCTATCGCAGGCAAGGGCTCGGCACGTTTGTGGCAGCCCGTGGGCAAGATCGCTCCCGAGAAGTCAAACTCGATCAAGCCCGCGCCCTTCTCTCCCAGGCTTACCAGGAGGCCATCGAAGCCGGCCTCACTGGTCCCGAGATTCATCAGCTATTTCAGGAAATCCTCAACGCACGCCAGCCATGAACCCACCCGCCCTCGTCATTACAGCTCTGGAAAAACGCTATGCACGCTTTGCCCTCGGGCCCATCCACCTCACGGTGCCTAGCGGCGTGATTTACGGCCTGATCGGCCCCAATGGAGCCGGGAAAACCACCTTGTTAGACCAGATCTTCGGCATCGGCATGCCAGATGCAGGAAGCATCCGCGTGAGTGGGCGGGACCACCGGCAAGACGAAGTAGCCATCAAACAACGCACGGCCTACGCTGGGCCTGACCTTAGCTATGTCTCTTGGGGCAAAGTGGGGCGTGCCATACGCTTCGTTCGCGGCTTTCACCCCGGCTGGGATGAGGGGCTTGCCACCCGGCTCATGCAGTCTTTTGGCCTGAGTGAGGGAGATCGTATCGCCACTCTCTCGTTCGGGGGACGGATGAAATTGGCCCTCCTGTTAGCGATGGCTTGGCGCCCCGATTTCCTGGTTTTGGATGAGCCCACCACGGGCCTGGATGCTCACGCGAAAAAGGCTCTCTTTTCAGAGCTTCTCGCCATCGTGAGAGACGATGCACGCACCGTCCTGCTATCCTCCCACCAAATCACTGACCTGGAGCGATTCGCAGATCATGTGAGTGTTTTGCACCGGGGCCGGCTGCTGCTGGAAGGTCCTACGGCTGAACTGATGGAGCGACATTTGCAGGTGGAGTATGAAGGCGGACTCCCGATCCAAATTCCAGGCCTAACCATCCTTGCTCAGGAAGGCTCACGATGCCGAGCCATCGTGGATACGCAGGTCCTCCCTTTGACTCGACTGGTGAGCCACGGCGCACAAAACCTCCGCAGCCAAGCCCTGACTTTGGAAGAGTTATTTCTAGCCCTGACCAGCTAGCACAGCCCCGCCCTAAATCATCTCGCAGCTTTCTCCATGATATCCTCTGCCTATTGAGCTTCCATGAAACGCATCATCTTCGACTTCATCCTGCGTTGGCGCTGGGTCATCGCTTGTTACTTGGTATTTCTCAGCCTTTTGACGTGGGTCTTTCCTTTCAGTTTTGCCCCGCTCTTCATGCAATTGCTCATGACGGAAAGGAACCAAGGCATCCTCCGCACCCTGAGACCTCAGCCCGTGACTAAGAGGGATCAAGAACGCGCGTGGTGGTTTATCAGCGTCGGCCTAACAAGCCTGCTCAGCCTACCCATCATGGTGACGACCACGGCCTTGCATCCGTGGGTGATGCAACACATCCGCCATGTCTCCGTGCCCGCCCCCTGGTTCTCTTTAGCTGTAGTTTTATGGTTTGGGGTGGGACTCAGTGCGTTGATTTTTTTACTGCCCACCCAACCACAACCCACTTACCTGGGAAAATTATTGGCCATCCCCGGCCGGATGCTCTGGGCTTTAGCGACTCCTCTTTGTGTTTTCGTCGCCACACGCCTTCCACGCACCCCAGAGGCGATGCAGCCCTGGCAATGGATGCTGGCGGCACTCGTGCCGGTGCTGCTTGGTATCTCCTACTGGGCTGCCCCGAGGGTGCTCGACCCGGTATCCTCTCCCACCCTCACTCGATCCTTCCAGGAGGAAACATCCCCACAGACCGACACGGGCCCCCAAGGGCTATCCCTCTTTCTCCTCACGGTGCATGGGCGCCTGATCGCCATCAGCGTGGCCCTCATGGTGGGGATCATCTCGCTTGCTCAACTCAAAGAAGGTCTATCCAAAACGATGCCCCCTAGTTACGCCTCCATGATGCTGGGCTTAGCAATGTTTCTCCCCACAGGCTTATTCGAAGCCGTGAACCTGCGCATGCTACGCATCCTCCCACTTCGTAGCAGTCAACTCACGGCCCTGCTACTCAGTCTGCCTCTCCTGCAGGGCGTGATCATGGGCCCCTTGCTGGTATGGAGCCTCGGGCTGAGCAGTGGGCATTTACCGCTTTGGCAAGATGTCCTCTGCGCGGTCCTTTACATCGCCGGCGGCGGTGCCGCGATGCTGACGCTCGCTTTTCACGTCAGCTCAGGCTGGCGAGTTTATCTCTATACCCTGCCCATGGTCTTGATGATCCCACTTTCACACCTGAGCGCCTTTCCCCTCCATGAATGGCAGTGTATTTTTGGGAGCCTTGCTTTGATCCTTTCAGCCATGGCCACACAGAGAGGCTTATGGCGCAGTGCAGCCTTTTATCGCCCTCGACTTCGCCTCAATGGCCAAGATGAGTCCGCCCTGAACAACACCTGAGATCATCCGCTTTATTCGGGCCGATAGATCTCCAACTTGGCCGTCACAGGATCAATCTGTAAGGTGTAAAAATTCGCCGGTAATTCTCCCTTTAAGGCATCTTGCTGATCAATCAAAGTGACATGCCAGGCCCCAGCTTCAGGCAGATCCGTCGAGCCATCAGGACGAAAGCGAATGGCCACATATTCCTGCTCTCCTTCGGCAATGGTTTCCGTTTGCGCTTCCAGATTCCAGAGACTCGTCCAGCCTGCGTCCGTAGCCAGGGTGACGCCTTCGGGCACTGCGACCTGAGCTCCTATTTTTTTTAAAGTGGCGATGTCTTCTTCATCTGTCAGTTCAGGATCGTTTTCTACCCATTGCAGCAATTGTAAAAACTGACCGCTGCTGCCATCCACCGGTAGTGTGGGTGGCGCCTTATAAAAGCGCAGTTCCACGTCTGAAGAAAAGGTGAGGGCCAGACCTTGGGCTTCCACAATCTTACCACTGATCAACTCGCCTGCAGAAGTTAACCGCGAGGCGCGGATGGCCCCCAGCATAGTCGGTGCCGCCAGAGCGACCACAAGGCCTAAGATAAGCACCACACTGAGGCTTTCGATCAGGGTGAAACCAGCACGAACTGGCCTCGGAGAAGGGAGAGTCTTCATAACAAATTGAATGATGAAATCATTTCTGCCTCAGCCGAACTGAGGTCACAAAAGTCTAACAATAAGTGCAATTCCTTTAATAAGTGGTGCTGTCCCAGGCTGCATTTCGCATGGGAACCGTAGCGGTAAAGACTCGAAAATTCAGCCTCTCTCGCGTGAGGTATTCCTTCAAACGGGTGAGATCCCGATCATAATGACGAGCCTCCGCAAAGGGAGCATCCGCAGCTGCACAAATATCCACGGCAGCGTTCCCATTTGCTGCATGCCATTGGTTGAGCGAGCCCTCTTCTCCTGCCACCAGAGTGACCCGCACTAGAGGCGGCAGCAGATGGCGAGTGCCTTGATCCAAGGTACCGTCACGCCGCAGAGTGGGTTTATCCAGTGCCGGGGTCGTATTGTTAGCATCTCTGGATGAGTAACGGAAAAGCGGAGCTAACCAGTAGGGGGCTTTGGCTGCGGCTTCGGCAGCCTGAATCGGCACCTGAGGGCTGATCAAAAGCAGCAGGATATTATCTGCAATGGGTCTGGAGGCTGTTTCCAAATCCTGCTTAAACCAGTCAGGTCGGGTGTAAACCGTGTTCCCCTGTACCGTTTGATTGGCCCCGCCGCCAGTATTGGCAGTCGTGGCGGGGATGGCCACCTGTTCAGCGGGTGGGCGGTACTCCATCAATTGATAACGAAACTTCACTGGCACCACCCCACCCGGGAGGAAAGCTGGGCGCTGATCCTCATTGCTCTGAAAGCGCACGTAATAACCTCGTGCATTCAGGAGATTTCCCAGCCCACGATACCCCTGACTAAGCCCTAAGGGAGCTTGAAAAAACAAGGCATGACCCGGGAGCTCTGAAGCCTCTTCACCCGTGCCCACTTCCACGCCTGGGAGCACCCGAAAATCCAATTCTGACTGACGCACATACCCTGCTGGTGGCGAGGCCACATCCGCAGGTGGCACGTTCGACTCAGTCGCCGTGAAATGATAATCCCAATAGGTATTGAGCGTCGCTTGGGACAAATTCCGTGTGAGCGTCTCAAAAGCGATACGCGCGCCACGGAACTGATTCACCTTCCCCTTCGTCTCCCGCCAGGAACGCTGCATGGTTTCCAAAGCCGACAACGTCACAAGCAACAATATAGACAGGACCGCCGTGGAAACGAGCAACTCGACCAAGGTAAAGGCTGGCCGAAACGGCCTGCGGCTAGGTAGGAAGTAGGCGGAAATATTCATGGGGCGATAGCTCCTCAGTTAAGGTCGCATAGGGGGGAGGGACGGGACTCTAGCTTGCATTCAAAGCCTCTAGAACCTGACGATCTTTGATCGTCCTATACTCAATCAATCATTCGTTAGGCCTACCTACCTCACTGTCCAACGCGAGCGATCAAAGTCGTGTGGGTCCGATAGGCCATCGGCAAGGCGTGTTCAAAATCGAAATCTTTATTGGCCACACTCGTCACTTTCACGGTGATACGGCGTAAATAAGGATCCACATCCGAATCGTCCGCAGGAGCGGCAGCATCTGCGGGCAAGGTCACATCGCGAGCAGGAATATGGACAACGGCGACATAGGCCAGATCTGCACCGGGTTCCTCGCCTTCAATGGCCACCCCTTGATCATCAAAGAAATAACGTTGCGTGTTAAACTCGGGGGCCAAGATATCTTGACCATTTTCATCTTGCCACGGAGCCTGGCTGATACTGCCGACGATGTGGGTAGTGATCCTCGTCTCAGCCGCTAAGTTTCCCGCTTCTTTAATGTTTGTCAGCCCCTGAGGAATGAGTCCCAGCAAAGTGGTCAGAGCCAGCGCCGTTATGCCACTGGCCAAAGTGACCTCCACTAAAGAGAAACCACGGCGAAGAGAACGAGGGAGAGCAGGAATGTTCATGAAAGGAGGAGTTTAAAGGGGGGGATAAACAACGCCTTCCTGCGTGGGATCAGCGCCACCCACGATATACCATATCGAAAGAGTGTGAATTTAGATAACCCTTAATTCACCCTGTTCAAGTGGGAATTTAAATTCATTTTTTGGACGTCCAGATTGCTGTCTTATACAAAAAACCCGGTGGGAAGATTTCCCCACCGGGCCTGTCCAGTTCTCACTTCAAAAAGGGCTCCATCTAAAAGCCAAAACGCTGAGTCTGTAAGATGCGGAACTGATGGTAGTGATCCAGCGTCTGACCTGAAGGATTGATCGCGAAGTCAGGCAGGTCAGGTTGGGTAGGGTCCAAATGCCGCTCAATGAGCGTGGAGCCGCGGTACTCACCTGTGATCTTATCGGCCTCTTCCATTGTCTGAGGGCCTGAGGAACGGGCTTTTTTGATCGTCTGTGCGATGTAGTGAACGCGGAAGGTATTTGACCGCGTGGTCACCCGTGGATAAAGGCCAGCGTAGGGACGCTCGCGGGTGTTATCTCCCGTGAGGCGGTGAGCACGCCAGAAGTCATCCATCTTGGTGTGATCCTCAATCCCCGGCACATCTTTGGGTACCAAGTGGATGTCGCAAATCTCGCTAGGACTGATGAAAGTGCGCCCCTGGGCGAAACGCTGCTCAAACTGAGCGAGGGTCTTTTCCACATCCACCTTGTAGTGCCACTGCTTCCCCTGTGTGCTGCCCCAAAATGCGTTCTGGTTGTTGGCATCTGGAAATACTTTGTAGTTAGGCGCATCCTCCGTCGGCACTGCATGGATCACTTCCCCCGCTAAGGCTGCATGCAGTGCCGTGGCGCGGCGGATGTGGGTGAAGGGAAAAATTTGATAATTCAGATTCACCTTACCCGCCGTGGAGAACGGCTCGCTGATGGCATACGGCTCCACCACGGGCATCCAGAAGTATTCCAGCAACAAATGGTCAGCCGGGCTATTGCCCCCCAGCTTGGTCGGCCCACCTGGATGACCTTGCTGAGGACGGAATAGCAACGTTTTCCAAGGGTCTCCCGCATGCACGCCTGAGGGCAGCGAACCGAACATGACGGGCGAGGGAATCATGCGATTGGGCGAATAAAAATCCTGCTCCGTCGTGCGGTGCTGAGCACTCTCACTGAAGTAAGCGACGCCCCCATTGCCTGCCACGATGTTCAGATTCCCCTCATCCGGCTTATTGATGTATGGACCATCCCGATGGGTGCCGGAGCCGTTGTCAAAATCGCCATAACGATGTGCGGCCTCGCGTGCATCTGCCAGGTAGGGGAAGTCAGGCAGACGATGGTTGGGGTAACCTGCACCAGCGACATTGGGCACCAAGCGGTCGGCATAGTCGGTATTGCCGCCGTAGTCATAACCAGGCAAATGATTGGATACAAAGTTGGTTAAACTATGTGCCAACCTGCGTTTGCCATAATGACGATGTGAGGCCCAATCCGCTGCTGGCACCACTTGCTTCGCCGCAGTCAGGCGATAGTCCCCATGACGAATGGTGACCGTCTGCACCACGTCGCTGCCTTCCTTCTCTTCCGCCTGATCAATGAGGTTTTGGTTGGTGGCATTATCCTGAGTGCGGAAGATGCGCGGAGCACCGGGCTGCGCGGAATCAAAGCCAAAAAAGAAAGCACCCATGGTGTGCTTATTATTCACATGCGGGGCGATGTGATGACGGAAGAGGCGGCCACGCAAAGTCGCCCCACCCTGAGGCGCTTTTTTATCCAGGCCGATCAATGTCTCGCGACCGTTAAAACCCAGCGCACCTCGGGTGTAAAACGTCCACCAAGCCGGTGGCTCACGCCCCTGGTCAGGACCCACCGGACGAGCCGCTGTGCGCACGAGTGTAGGAGGGCGCAGAGACACCGCAGGAAATTCTGGCTGCAGGGTCTGTACCAGTTCCGCAGGAGTCTCTAGAGTGGAAGTGGTGCGCCCCAGATGCCCCGAATAGACCTCCACGGTCAAAGGCACCGCTTGCACCTGATCTGTGTTGCTGAGCAGCATGTTCAACTCCCCTTGGCGACCGACTTCAATGTCCACAAAGTTGCTGATAAGGTCATAATTCAAGACGCACTGGGTATCCTTCACGGAGGATGTCGGCTTCACTTCCCAGTTATCATTTCCATAGCTCACGTCTGCGGGCATGGGGGAGCGAGCAGGCACCTCACGCCCGCGCAGCAGGCCTTTGAGTCCCGTGCCATAACCACCCTGCATTTGGGCTCCAGGGTGTGTGGCCCTGCGGCCCGTGTAAAAAAGCTCCTCGTCATTGAGGAAGAGTGGCTTGCCATTGACGCGGAATTTGCTCAGGCCTTTCACCTTCACCGTGAGGTCGGGCTCAATGAGAGTATAACCCGCCGTGGGGATAAAGAACTCTAGAAGCAAACGCGCCTGGATACGCCGGAAGCCTGGTTTCAGAGGCGTGTTCGACTGAAGCTGGTGATTCCAATTGTCTCTTTTATATCCTGGATGTGTCTTGTCAGGTCCATAAGGAAAGCCTCCTGTGAAGGGATACTTCACATCATCCTTGGGCTGATTCAGCGTGGGATCCGGATACGGGCGAGGCGGAAAATTGGAGTACCAACGATCTTCCGCGCCATTGGGCAGATTCGTGCCTAGCTGGCCTTTCTTAGCGCTGCCGCCACCCGGCTTGCCAATCGAAGGATCTTTTTCGATCAAAGGGTTGTTCGGATCATCGGTGTTGTCTGCGGCGCAAATGAAATGCAGCCCCACTTCTGTGATGGTGGGGAAGCGGCCAAAGCCCTGCACCACGTCTCCACTCTTGGTCGTCCAGCGGGCGGGTGTCACCTGCCCATGTCCTGGAAAGCCTAACTTTTCTACCTGGCCACTTTCTGCATCAGGATCATCAGGATCCGTGGCAGCCCCGAAAAAGCGCGGGTCTGTAAAGGTCTTGAAGGTGGTGGGGCGGGCACTCCCAGCGATGTATCCTAGCATGGCATTTTGCGCCTTGCCTGTACCGTCGAACTTATCCGTTCCACGAATGAGACTGCCGTCATGCAGATTCACACTGCGAACATAATCGAAAATTTCCACCAGGATCTGATTCAAATCCTTGTCGTACTTTTGGTTAAATGTTTGCCCCGCTGAAGTGGTGAATCCGGGAACAGGCCGGGATAGCACTTCCTCCAGATATTCCAGCAACACCTTGTTTTCTGGGTGATCCACATCCTGGGTGGGAGAGTCTGCCCACCCACGCTGGAAGACGTAACTGCGAGTGCCGTTGACCGTGCGCAGAGTGCCGCAGTGAGCTATGAGCTGATCAAACGAAGTACGATATTCTGGCCCCCGGTAACTGACTGGCCAGGCCGCGATCTTTGGCAGGCCGAGCGGATTGGCCTCAGGTGCACGACTATGTGCGGTGAGGAAGAACCCAGCCCGCTGAATGTCTGTGGCATTTAGCGTGGTGCTGCCCAGGGTATTCGGCTGACGGTTTTCATTCAGGAGCAGCTCATCTAGACTGGCAAAAAGGCGTTCTTTCCGGAAGGTGGACAAAGCGACGGCAGCGATGTCTGGATCACTGTAGGCTCGTGTGCCGCCACGGCTGCCCCCTGCCCCCACTTTAGGAATGAGATCATAGATGGATTCTTTTTGCGCTGAGCTTAAAAGTTGACCCGGAAACAGCACCGGGCTCAAGGCCGTCGTGGCCGGGTGCCCTGGGTATCTCTGGAATTCACCGCCCACCGGTTGATAGCGAGCATACTTCGCATCCTCTTCATAAAAAAAGGTTGGCATGGCCCACGGGGTAGGTTCTGAGGCCGTGTTGATATTCACCTTCGAGGCTTCGTCATCCGTCCAGAAAGCCACACGCCCGACAATGGGGTTCTGCGGGGTGGCAGGTGAAGGCCCCACAAATTCTTGAGACTGATCCAAGCTGCCTAGAGTGCCATCCTTCAGGACATAGAGCCATTCCACAGGCATAGGCACCCGTTGGCGATCCCCCCCGGCTGTGCGCACACCGCCCACTTGCTGCCCGGCCGCATTTTGTTCACGGTAGGAAAAGCCACCGACACTCGGAGTGCCGTCCCCCTGCGCGCGCGGGTCGAGGATGGGAAACAGTAGCAGCGGCTGCCCCTGTGGGTTGGAACGCACGGCTGGGCGATTCAAGTCCACAAAACGATGAGGGCGCTCCTGCCAGTCTGCTGGAACGACGTCAGCCAACAATTGAGCTTCGATATTCCCCGGGTCACGCAGCACCAGCACGGGGCTGGAGTAGAGCTTATAAGCGGACTGTGCCTGTCCATTGGTGGCGTAGCGGCGCACCACGCCTGGCTGTGAGGTCCAGGCCTCCCAACCGGCTGCGCCCGTGTTCTGCGTGGTGGCTTTGCGCAGTTGTGAGATCACCATATTCACCGCCACTTCGGAAAGCTGGCGGGCCTGCTGCCCATCGGCACTGACATGGGCAGACTTCAATTCGGTCTGTGAGATGGATAACATGGCCACGATCAGCATCGTCATCAAAGCGACCAATGAGATCACCGTCACCAACGCGATACCGCGGCGACGAGAAGAGGGATGGGAAAAAACTTTCATGGCAGGAGGTGCATTTCAAAAAGGTCCAGTTGGGGGGAATGGACGAGGAAAGAGCTGCTTTCCGTAGGAAGAGTAGCGCACACATTAATTCACACTTAATGAGTGTGGATTTAAATACGCTTTAATTCCTTTCAATCAAGTGGGAATTTAAAGACCTGCCCCTCACCTATAGACACAAAAAAAGCGCGATCCCAATTAAGGGATCGCGCCGAGAGATTTGCGGGAGGCAGATTACAGACCTGCTTCGATCAGCTTTTCCAGCTTCACGATGTCCTTGCCGAAGTTACGGATGCCTTCAGCGGTCTTTTCCGTGGCCATGGCGTCTTCATTGAAGAGCCAGCGGAAGGTCTTCTCATCACTACCGATGCGCTCGATTTTCAGGGACTTCGCGTTTTCGGTATTCAGCTTGGCGGTCAGAGCCTCGTCCGAAGCCTGGAGTTCGCCAAGAAGACCCGGGCTGATGGTGAGGAGATCGCAGCCAGCCAGCTCGGTGATTTCACCTTTGTTGCGGAAGCTTGCACCCATGACCTCAGTCTTGTAACCGAAGTGCTTGTAGTAGTTGTAGATCTGCGTCACGGACTCCACACCGGGGTCTTCCGCTGGAGCGTAATCCTTGCCTGTGCTCTTCTTGTGCCAGTCTAGGATACGACCCACGAAAGGAGAGATGAGCTTGATGCCGCCTTCGGCACAGGCCACGGCCTGGGCGAGGCTGAAAAGGAGAGTGAGGTTGCAATTGATACCTTCTTTCTGAAGGATCTCAGCCGCTTTGATGCCTTCCCAGGTAGAGGCGATCTTGATCAGCACACGCTCACGGGCGATGCCTTCCTTCTCATACATGCTGATGAGCTGGCGGGCTTTGTCCACATTGCCCTGGGTATCAAAGGAAAGGCGGGCATCCACCTCCGTAGAGACACGACCTGGGACGATTTTCAGAATTTCGACCCCGAAAAGAATCAGGATGCGGTCCATGATGGACTCGACCTTCGCACCACCTGTGAGGGCGCTGCCTTTGTGCTCGGCAATGGCCTGATCCACGAGGGACTTGTACTCCGCCTTCTGAGAAGCCTGGAGAATGAGGGAAGGATTGGTGGTGGCGTCCTGGGGCTTGTAGGCCTTCATGGCCTCGAAGTCACCCGTGTCGGCGACAACGATGGTGTGCTGCTTGAGCTGGTCGAGCTGGTTCATACGTTCTTATTTGGGGCGTCGAGAATAAGGGCAAGCAGGCCGGATGCAAGCGGCGGTGCATGGGTGAGAGGAAAGCGGTGCCAGAAAAGGCAGGCCAAAAGCGAGAAAACTCAGCGTAAATCGCGCTCAGTGGGTTCTTTGCTCAGAAAAAGAGCCAAAACAAGTCCTGCCAGAGTCCACTCAATCACGTAATCGGCCATGCCTACGATGACCTCACGCACGGGCAGCTCAAACCAAATGTGCTGTGGGAAGATACACACCAGCCCAGCAAAGAGGCCCGCCGCACCACAAAAAGCCAGCCGTCCAGGAAAAGACAACACCGTTTGATGCAGCAACGCGCCCAAGATAAGCGCGGCCAAAAATGAACGACCCAAGCTCCAGCCGAGGCTACTGTTCATATCCCAGTCATGGCGGCCGGGGCGCAGAATGGCATACAGGTAAGGGCCCTCGCTTTTAGCCTTTTCATGGGCTTCGTTCAGGGACTTTTGCTCCGCTGGGTCTGCGTAGGAGACGGCTTTTCGGGGAAAGGGCAGCGTGTAAATGCCTGTGCCGTGCGTGGCATTCGCCTTGAGAACTTCAGCCACAGCAGCCTCATCACGGAAATCATGCAGGCTCTGCTGATGCCAACCCATGAGCATCCAGGAGACATAACCCCAGGCAAAAGATACCAGGGCGGCCAGGAGAGAAGCGGAGAGGAGTTTCATGTGCCCAGGATGCAACTCAGGGACAACTCTGACAACCGAGGATTCTGCCACAGCATGGGCTGCCCCAAAAAAACTCGCCCAACGGGAGAACCGTTGGGCGAGTGTGAGAGGAAACAAGACCTCTTAAAACAACGGGTAGTTAGGCCGCTGCGGGGGAGTGGGTATCGCAGTGTTCAGCTTCAGGCTCGGTTTCTTCGATCTGAGCATTGTCCTTGAGGAACTGCAGAGCGCTTTCTAGCAGAAGATCATCGCGCATGCGCTCGATCATGCCATTTTTCTGAGCTTCAGCCATGAACTTCTTCACGGGCTTCTTCTGGCGGGCAGCCATGTTCGCCAGCGCGTAAGTGAGCTGCTCATCCGTGATGCTGAGACCTTCCTTCTTAGCCACCTGTTCCAGGATGAAGCTGACCTTCACACTCTGCTTGGCCTGGTTGGTGGCGTTGCTCAGGATCTCATCCTGCTGCTTCACCAACTCATCTTGGGAAATGCCCTGCTGCATGGCGCGCATGGCGATGTCGTTCGTGCGGCGCTGAGCCTCACGATTGACGATGTCCTGAGGTACGTCGAACTCCACCTTTTCAAAGATGTGTGCGATGACCTGATTGCTCTTAGCAGTCTCACGGGCCTGCTCGCGGCGACGGCGCACGGCTTCCTTCACTTCACCACGGAGGGTTTCTTCGGTCATGTCACCCCCACCGATTTTTTGAATGAACTCGGCGTCTAGAGCAGGCACCACTTTGTCCTTCACGCCTTTGCAGGTCACAGCCAGGTCCAGCGTCTTGCCGCGAAGGCCTTCGAAAGCGAAGTCCTCTGGAAGCGCCAGGGAAAGTGTGCGCTGCTCATCTTTCGAGATGCCCACCAAGCCTGCGTAGAAGCCAGGGAGGAAGTCTTCTTCAGCGTCCAGAAGGAACCAGTTTTCTTCGATCTGCTTGAGATGCTCTGGCGCATCAGGCAGCACTTCGGCCAGAGGCTTGCCTTCCAGGCTGCCCGTGAAACCCAGCACGACAGCATCACCCAGGGCCGCAGGACGCTCCACATCGGCAAAGGTGGCATAACGCTCACGCAGGTGCAGGATGTCGTGGTCCACGTCGGCATCGGTTACTTCGATGCGGGCCAGCTTCACCGGAATGCCTTTGTACTCGGGCAGCTCAATCTTTGGAGCCAGGCTCATTTCAGCGCTGAAGCTGAAGCTCTGATCCGTCTCGTGGAGGATCTTGTCGGTGACGGAAAGGATATTGATGACTTCCAGGCCTTCATTTTTGATGGCGGTGCGCAGGCCGTCATTGATGAGCTGCTTTTCCAACTCACTGCGGATGTCATCACCGAAACGCTTTTGCACGGCAGCAGCCGGGGCCTTACCTGGACGGAAGCCGGGCAGGCGCACCTGGGTGGCAAAGTAGGCGGTGATGGCGGAGCGCTGCTTGGCGACTTCTTCGGCCGGCACACGGATGTGAGCGATAGCGCGGCAGTTTGGCTGGTGTTCGACGTTGATGTTCATGGCTTGAAAAGGCGGCTTAAAAGATCCCTCCCACAACCAGAGAACAAGGCACCTGGGCCGGAGGGGCAAGCAGGCTAGAACATTTTCCCCTTTTGACAACCCTGGAACGCATCTTGTTAGAAGCCCCCCTCGAACAGACCCAATTTCGCAGGAGGCTCCCGTATGCGCCCGGAAGGGCTTTTTCGCCTCACGGCCCCCGCCGCCGGGCCACCAGAATGCTGGTGGTGGAGCGGTTGAACAGGTAGCCAAAGCCAAAATCCACCGGATGTACCCGGTGCTGGCCATTTCGGTAGGCCGCCATCAAATCTGGCTGCTGCTGACCGAAAATACCCAAGGTTCCCTGGTAATTGCCATACAGATCTACCGTCAAACCCGCCTGCACTAGGTCCTGATAAGGCACCCCAGAGGGGTCCTGCACCAGACCTGGGGTGCTACGCAGCAAGTAACTGCGGATGTTTGAAAAATCGCTCCCATGCATGAGGTAGGAGGCGCTTTTGACGAGGGCCGGAGGGGTGCCCTGCTTGGCCACAAAGGTGAGGAAGGCACCTCCTAGACGGGTAGTGCCGTTGGAAAGATCTTGGCGGAAGTAAAACAGCCGCTTCAGCCCGCCCATGCCTTGACGGAAGCGAATCATCAACCCCGGTGCTGCCCCTCCCGTCACAGCCGCCAGCACGGGCGTACCCGAGCCATCGAGCTGCACAATGTCCACACTCTCCACCGTGGCCCCTGTGCGTGCTAAGAAGGCGAGCAACACGGGCAGTGTCCCACGAAAGCGTGTGGACTGAAGATCGCTGCGCATGTCCTGTGTGACAAAGTAACCGGCATCCATGATGCTGCTGAGGGACTGACGCAGACCATTCAACCCCATCGCCAAATCGCCAGCACTTAGGCTAGCGAGGTCTGGCAGCGGCTCTGCGGGCTCCAGACCACAGAGAATGTAGGTTTCTGCCGAAGGAAAAAGCTCATGAGCAAAGAGGAAATCGGGCCCGCTAAAAGGATAAAACAGGGCCCGATAGCGCTGGAGATCACCGATCTCCTGGGCAGCCCAGGCGCGGAGCTTCTGCCCACGGCCTAGATCATGCCGCCGCCAAAGTGCATCCATCTGCCGCTGGTGAAAGGGCCACGAACCTCCGAGTTCCGCCCCACGATCTGTCTCCATCCCGGCCAGCAGCCGCGCCACTCCATTGATGTCAGCCGCCCGCTGCGGCACATTCAAGGCACCTCCTCCCGTGTACAAAGTCTGCCCAGAAGCTGACTCAGCCCGCCGCACCGTCACGCCTTCTTCAGGCAATTGGCAACTGGACAACAACCCTCCTAGACTGAGAAGGGACAGAGAAGCGCAATTAAGAAAGGCAGACCGCATGCGGGCAATGTGTAACAAGAGCCGTGCCGTCTCAAAGGCGGCATTACCTCACACCCCTGCGTTTATTTAGACTCCGTTTGAGGGTTATGAAAATTTCACAAAAGCTTTTCAGCTCTCTTGATCTTCCTTAAAACGCTGTTTTTTCGATGCCCCGCATTCGTGGCTTCACTCCCTCACTTCCTCATCGGTTTTTTCTGCGCGAAGGTGCATTCTTCGCTAAAGGTAAGTCATGACGGTTGCTTCAATCATGCTGGAATGGAACTGGGGCACTTTGGCCCTGGCTGGTGTCACGCTGACGCTCAGCATCGCGGCTCTGCTGCATTTGTTGACGCATCATCGCGACCACCGTTCCGCTGCGTTTTGGGTGGCCTTGATCGTTCTTTCTCCGCTCATTGGTGCCTGCTTGTACGGTTTGCTCGGGATTAATTTCGTCAGGCGGCGCGGCCAGCAGTATCGCGGCATCATCGGCCCAGCCTACCGCGACCCACCGCCCACCTGCCCCCTCTTTGTCCACAGTGATCCTGTGTTGGCTGAGCGCGACTGCTCCCTGGCCATGACAGTGGATCGCATCTCGCGGTTCAACTTCACCTCCGGCAACACAGTGGAGCCATTGATCAATGGCGACGAAGCCATGCCCGCGATGATCGCCGCCATCGAAAGTGCCCAGGTCAGTGTCAGCCTTTCCAGCTATATTTTTGAAGCCACCCACATCGGCGCAGAGTTCGTCGCAGCTCTCACAGCAGCCCATCAGCGTGGCGTGCAGGTGCGGGTCATGGTGGATGATGCCGGCACCCGTTATGCCTGGCCACCGGTCACGCGAGTGTTGGCAAAAAAGGGCGTGACCGTCTGCCGTTTCATGCCCAATCGGTTCATTCTGCGTCTGCTGACGATGAACCTGCGCAATCACAAAAAAATCCTCATTGTGGATGGCCGCATCGGCTTCACCGGCGGGATGAACATCCGTGAGGGCAACATGATCTCCCGCCAGCCCGCCCACCCAGTGCGGGATCTGCACTTTCGCATCACCGGCCCAGTGGTGGGGCAGATGCAGCGCGTATTTGCTGAGGATTGGCAATTTTGCGCTAGCGAAGTGCTAGACGGCCCTACCTGGTTTCCACCGTTGCAGCCGACAGGTGAGGTGCATGCCCTGGGCATCGTGGACGGGCCCGATGAGGACCTGGAGGTCATGCCCGTGGCGCTCTTTGCTGCGCTAAATGCGGCCCGTCATCGCGTGTGCCTGATGACCCCCTATTTTCTCCCCACCGCCATCCTCATGGCCGCGCTGAAACTCTGCGCCACACGCCAGGTAGAGGTCATCATCATCACCCCCGCCCGCAACAACATCCCCTTCGTGGCCTGGGCCGCTCGCACGCTCTACGGTGAACTTCTCCAAGCGGGCTGCCGCATCTATGAATCGCCCGAGCCCTTTGATCACTCAAAGCTCCTGCTCATAGATGATGCCTGGAGCTGCGTGGGCTCCACCAACTGGGATCCCCGCAGCCTGCGTCTGAATTTTGAATTCAATCTCGCCTGTCATTCCCCTGCCCTGGCCACTCGACTGCACGATCTCTTCCTGGCCAAACAAAAGGAGTGTACCCCGGTCACCGAAGCTAGCCTGGAAAACCTGCCGCTAACGGAACGCCTGCGCAATGGCCTCGCCCGCCTCTTCATCCCTGTGCTTTAGGGATGCAGACGCAATAAACAGCTCTTGGTTAGGCCAAAACATCCAGCATTCTTACGCGGCCACCGGTGCCTCAAACCAGCGCCCGTGTTCTTTGATTAAGTCCACCAGCCGCTCCACCGCTTCCTCCTCAGGGATATTGAACTTCACCGCGGTTTTGCCCACGTAGAGATTGATCTTGCCAGGGGCACCCCCCACGTAACCAAAGTCGGCATCTGCCATCTCCCCCGGACCATTGACAATGCAGCCCATGACCGCGATGCGCACACCTTTGAGATGCCCTGTCGAGGCGCGAATCTTCTGTGTGGTGCTCTGCAAATTAAACAACGTACGGCCACAGCTCGGGCAGGCCACATAGTCCGTTTTGAAAATGCGCACGCCTGCCGCTTGGAGGATGTTGTAACTTAGCCGCAGGGATTGCCCCGGTGCTTCTTCCCCATTGACCAAGATGGCATCGCCAATGCCGTCGCAAAGCAGGGAACCGATGTTCGTCGCTGCCGTGAGGAGATTTGTGGTGAAATCAGATTCCCCACCCGCCGCCGCCTCACCTAACAAAGTGTCTTTCAGCAAGATCGAATGCCGTGCATCCAGCTTCGCCGCCAGCAAGCGGAAGGCGTGAATCGGCGCGAGGTCTAGACCATCCGCCACTGTTACGAGCTTCGCTTCGATAGACGCATTGACGTCATGCAAGGCTGAATCTTCACGAGGATCCAGAGCGATGACGCCACTGTCCTCCACCACCACTTCCGGTTTGAAATCACCCAGCTTGTCCAGTTTGTGCGCCACGGCATCCCACTTCCGCCGGGAGGTGAAGACGGCCACCGTCGCACCGCCGCCCACATCCACGCCTAGGACACTGAGCCGATCCGTGGCACGGCGGCTATAAGTGAAGGGATCGTAACTGATGGGCAGGCTGCTGCTGGTACTGCCGCAGTGGCCCGTACGCACACCTTCCACCACGGATTTCACCAGGGCCTGCGCCACCGGGATTTCATGGATGGCATCCTCCGTCAGCGAGACACGGATGGTATCGCCAATGCCGTCCGACATCAGGGAGCCAATGCCAATCGCGCTCTTGATGCGGCCATCTTCGCCATCGCCCGCCTCAGTCACGCCCAGATGAATGGGGTAATTCCAATCGCTGCCTAGATCATTCAAATGCGCCACCAGCAGACGATAGGCCTCGATCATCACCTTCGGGTTGCTGGCCTTCATGGAGAACAGGAAATTGTGGAAATCATTCGCCCGGGCAATTCGGGCAAACTCCAGCGCACTTTCCACCATGCCATGAGGCGTGTCACCATGGCGATTCATGATGCGGTCGCTCAGGCTGCCATGATTGGTGCCGATGCGCATCGCGCGTCCCAGCTTTTTGCACTCCTGTACCAAAGGCACAAATTGAGCCTCCATGTAGGCCACTTCCTCGGCGTATTGATCGTCCGTGTATTCCTTCACCGCGAACTTCTTTTTGTCCGCATAGTTCCCGGGATTGACGCGCACCTTTTCCACCCACTTCACCGCTTCCATTGCTGCATCCGGTTTGAAGTGGATGTCGGCCACCAGCGGCACATCGCAGCCCGCAGCGCGCAAGCCATCGCGGATGTGCTGCAGATTTTCCGCAATCACACGCGTCTGCGCCGTGACACGCACGATCTCACAGCCCACTGCGGCCAGTTCCAGCGCCTGCTGGATGCAGGCCTCCGCGTCCCGGGTATCACTCGTCAGCATGGACTGCACACGGATGGGATTTCCCCCACCAATGCCGACATTGCCAACCGTGACCAGACGCGTCTCACGGCGCTGGTAATGGTAGAGATCGGGGCAGTAACGGAGCAAACGAGAAGCAGTCATGGAGGTGGGGTGAATACCAAACCCCAAGGTGGGCCGTGTGCAATGGCGGAGTGGTGGACTCTCCCCGCTTCATTGCGACCAAAAAAGAGTCCTCCTAGCCCTGCCCTGGAGGCCGTCAGGGGTAAATCCTGCATAAAAGCGGCCATCTTCCTGCGTATAGACTGTCTGCTCATGCCTGTTTCTTTCCCTCTGTTACGCCCGTTTGCCCTGCTTTCCGTGCTCGGATCGCTCACGGCTGCGCATGGGGAGACAGTACCCTCCTTTCGCCTGGAGGTGATGCCAGCCCTGTCCAAAGCAGGCTGCAACCTGGGCACCTGCCATGGCAATGCCACCGGCAAAGGCGGTTTTAAGTTGTCTCTTCGCGGGCAGGACATGGAGTATGACTACACCGCCCTCACCCGTGATGTCTCCGGTCGCCGGGTAAATGCCTTCGCCCCAGAGGAGAGTCTGCTCCTGGTCAAAGGCAGCAACAAACTCGCCCACGAAGGCGGCAAACGCCTGGACCCCAACGGCTGGGAATACCTCGTGCTGCGCGACTGGATCGCCGCAGGTATGCCAGGGGCCAAGGCGGATGACCTGCGCGTCAAAAAACTCGAAGTTTCTCCTCTCAATCTCATTTTAGAAGAGACGCAGGACCGCGTGCAACTCAGCGCCAAGGCCACCTTCAGCGATGGCAGCCAGCGCGATGTCACAGCCCAGGCCGTGTATGAACCGCTGCAAAATGGCCTCGTCGAAGTGAGCCACGGCGGTCTGGTGAAAAGGCTGGAGTTTGGCGAGCCCACCGTACTCGTCCGTTTCCTGGACCAAAGTGTGCCCGTGCGGCTCACGTTTCTTCGCGCAAACCCCGATTTTGTCTGGGCCAAACCCCGCCGCGACAACTACGTGGACAATCACGTCTTCACCAAGCTGAAGACCCTGCGCATCAATCCCAGCAGCCCATGCAGTGACGAGGTTTTCATGCGTCGTGCCTATCTGGATTTGCTCGGCCTGATTCCGACGAGCGACGAAGCCCGTGCTTTTGCTCAGGAGAAAGCTCCGGATAAACGAGCTCGACTGGTGGATAGACTTTTGGTTCGGCAAGAATTTGCTGATTTCTGGGCCTTGAAGTGGGCCGATGTGCTGAAGGTGGAAGGCCGTACTCTGGATGAAACGGGCATGAAAGCCTTTCACGGCTGGATCCGAGATAACATCGCTCAAAACCGCCCCATTGATGCCCTGGTAAGGGACATGGTTTCTTCTCGCGGCAGCACTTATCAACAAGCACCGGCCAATTTTTACCGGGCCAATCGCACCCCCACAGCCCGTGCGGTCGCAGCCGCCCAGGTCTTCCTCGGCACCCGGCTACAATGCGCGGAGTGCCACAACCACCCGTTTGACCGCTGGACTCAGGATGACTATTACAACTGGTCTGCCGTCTTTAGCCAAGTGGATTACAAAATCCTGTCTAACAAACAGCGTGATAAAAACGACAAACATGAGTTCAACGGTGAGCAGGTCGTTTTCTTGAACCCAAAGCTCACGGTTGAAAACCCCCGCACTGGGGAGAAGGCCAAAGCACGATTTCTCGGGGCTGACATGCCCACTTTGGCCAATCAGCAGGATGAACTCCAGGCTGCAGCCCTCTGGCTCACCAGCGCTCAAAATCCCCTGTTCGCCAAGTCTCAGGTCAACCGCATCTGGTACCACCTTATGGGCCGTGGGCTGGTGGACCCCGTGGATGACTTTCGCCTGACTAACCCCGCCTCTCACCCTCAACTCCTGGAGGATCTTACTCAGGATTTCATCCGCAGCGGGTTCGACCTACGCCACCTGGTGCGAACCATCATGCTCAGCCGCACCTATCAACTGGACAGCACCCCCAACAGCAGCAACGCCACCGACGAGATCAATTACTCACACAACCTGCCGCGCCGTCTCAGTGCCGAGCAGCTTTTTGACTCCCTGCACCTCGCCCTGCGCGTGAGGCCAAATCTGCGGGATCAGTCCGGCCTACGTGCGGGACAGATCGCGGGACCTCAAGCAGGCCGTGGCAGCCCGGACCCGATGTCGCCCGAGGCTTTCCTCGTTCAATTTGGACGCCCCAAACGCGAGCTGAGCTGTGAGTGCGAACGCGCTAACGACACCAGCATCGGCCAGATTTTCCAGTTCATCAGTGGCCCCGTGGTGGGCAAAGCTCTCGGAGATAAATACAACCGCCTCGCTTCCTTGGCAAAAAACGACAATGCAGGCCAAGTGGTGCGCGACCTCTACTGGGCCCTGCTCACTCGGGCGCCTACCGCCGATGAGGCCAAGGTGATGGAGTCCCTGCTCGTCTCTGCCAAAGATAGGCGCGCCGCTCTGGAAGACATTTCTTGGTCTCTCCTGAACGCCAAAGAGTTCGTCTTGCGTCGTTGATAGTTAGAGCGGTTAAAGAAAGACTTCGCCCTTCTGTTCAGGGTGAATCTCGGGACACTTCACCCCTGAACATCTAACAAATAACGCGTTAAGGACAAAGCGACCTGAAAGCGAGCGAGAACCCCCGATCGCTCCCTCATCCCGATCTTCCTAAAACTCCTTGTCCGCCCCGGAGGGGCGAAAGCCATTAGCCGGGGGTGCAGCGAGGCTTGGCGAGCGAAAACCCCCGGTCACCTAACCAATAACGCGCTCACTGCCGCCGCGCCCTGGAGGGGCGCGAGACCCCCGTTCGCTCCCTCACCCATAGCACACCAAAACGCGTTCCCTCTCCCCGCTTGCGGGGAGGAGGCCCAGGTGAGGGGTGGTCGTAGCACGCAGCACATCATTCGCAAAAAGGTGCCCTTATTCTCAAAACGAAGTTTCTAAAACTCGCCTCCTAAGAGCTCACGTCAGCCCTCAACCCTTTCTGCTTTTGCGATAGGCCGTGGGGCTGACCTTCATCACCCGGCGAAACAGCCGATTGAAAAACGACACCTGCGTAAACCCGCAGCGCAGGGCGATTTCCAGCACACTGCGGTCGCTTTCCAGCAACTCCCGACAAGCTGCCTGGAGCCGCAAGTGATTGAGAAATTCGCTCAGCGTACGCCCCGAGTGTTTCTTGAACTGACGCGCAAAGGTGGGGCGGCTGAGGTGGGTCAGTTTTAGCACCTCTTCCAACCTTACCTCCTCACGGAAATGCGCCACTAGATGCCGCACCGCTTTCGCAATAGCCTGCTGGTAATGTGACTCTGCCGCGAGGGCAAAAGAACGTCCTGAAAGTGCGCGATGCTCCGCTGCTGTCGCTTGCTGGATGCGCGAAAGGATGCGCAGCAGCAGCGCCAGTTGATCCAGCCCCTCCACCTGCGTCATTTCCTGTAGCCAGTCTGAGACCTCAACAGCCGTCTTACCCCGCAGGTGCAGTCCATGTCCCGCGCACCTAAACAACTCGGTCATGCTAGCCGTCTCGGGGAAGGACCAAAAGGCGTGGCCTAACGGAAAGTACCACTGCACTGAGATGCCGCTGGAGCCATGACGCGTGTGCCAGTAGTGCGGCAGTCTCTCCCCCAGCAGCACTAGATCCCCGGGAGCGAAGGAGCCGATGTGATCTCCTACAAAACGGGTGCCTTCCCCTGAGGTGAAAAGCGTCAACTCCATCTCCAGGTGAAAGTGCCAGTGCGTCCCCTCACCTGTCACTCGTTCAGCTTCATCCGGCCCCAGCACGCACTCCACCTCCCTCAGCGAGCGCGACCAACGCAGCACTCGAAAGGAGTGCCCGCTGGGTATTTGGATCTGTTCACGCTCCCCCTGCATGACTACTTTCATAGCACCATTTCACTTCGTTCTGAAATCGAAATGAGATGATAGTGCCAGTTTTCGAGACAGCACACGTAGAGTCTTGACTTCCATTCAGCTAAAAAGGCTGCCGCATGAGCACCCCCACCAACTACCGTTTTTCCTTCGGCCCCTGGAACATCAGCGAAGGCGCCGACCCGTTCGGCACTGAAGTGCGTCCCGTTTTCCCCCATGAAGAAAAGTATGCCCTTTATCGCCCACTGGGTTTTGAAGGGGTGCAGTTCCATGATGATGATGTGGTGCCCGGTATGGACGGCTTCACACCCAGCCAACTCACCGAGAAAGCCACTGCGGTGAAAACCATGCTGGCCAACCAGGGTCTCACGCCCGAGTTCGTGGCCCCGCGCCTGTGGTTCGCTGAGCAGACCACGGATGGTGCGTATACCTCCAACAGCGCGGCAGACCGCGCCTATGCCTGGGACCGCACCAAAAAGTGCATTGATATTGCTCGCGCGATTGATTGCAAAGCCATCGTTCTTTGGCTTTCCCGCGAAGGCACCTACATCCGCGAAGCCAAGGATGCCCGCCTGGCCTACCAGCGCATTTTGGAAACGGTGAACGCCATGCTGGACTACGACAAGGAGATCGAAATCTGGATCGAGCCCAAGCCCAATGAACCCACCGACCAAGCCTACGTGCCCACCATCGGCCATGCCATTGCCTTGTCCTTCGCCTCCAGCGATCACAAGCGCGTGAAGGGTCTCATCGAAAGCGCCCACGCCCTCCTCGCTGGTCTCGACCCCAGCGACGAAATGGCCTTTGCCCTCGCCCATGACAAGCTGGGCAGCGTGCATCTCAATGACCAGAATGGCCTCAAATACGACCAGGACAAAAACTTCGGCGGGGCCAACCTGCGCGTCGCCTTCAACCAAGTGCGCGTCCTGGAAGAAGCTGGCTACGGTCAGCGCGGTGAATTCATCGGCCTCGACATCAAGGCCATGCGCACTCAGCGCGGCTGCCCCGTCACTGCTCACCTGAGCAACAGCCGCGAGCTGTTCCTGAACATTCTGGAAAAAGTCCGCACCGTGGACAACAATCTCATTCAGCAGTTCCGCGATGCCCGTGACTACGAAGCGTTAGAATTGTACATCATGAAGCACTTGATGGGACTTAAATAATCGCTGAACGACATCTTCTTCCATGAAACAATACCGTCTCAATCGCCTCTTCAATGCCAAGTCTGGTCGCTGCTTCGATGTGGCTGTGGACCATGGTTTCTTTAACCAGCCTGGTTTCCTTCAAGGCATCGAAGATATGCGCGTGGTCATCAAGACCCTCGTGGATGCCGCCCCGGATGCCATCCAGCTCACTGTGGGTCAGGCCCGTCATTTGCAGGAAGTGCCAGGGCGCTTTAAACCTTCCCTAGTCCTACGAACGGATGTGGCCAACATCTACGGCAAAGAGCTGCCAGAGAGCCGCTTCAGCCTCATGCTGGAAGAAACCATGCTGCAAGCTGTGCGCCTGGATGCCGCCTGCGTCTGCGTGAATCTTTTCCAGATCCCTGGTGCCCCTGAGGTGCATGAGCAGTGCGTGGAAAACATCCTCCGCCTCAAGCCCCAGGCTGATTATTATGGCATGCCGATGATGATCGAGCCTCTCGTTTTTCAAGCCAACAGCATCGCTGGCGGCTACATGGTGAATGGCGATGAAACCGCCATCACTTACCTCGTCCGTCAGGCCGTGGAATTGGGCGCCGACATCGTGAAGGCCGATCCGACTGATGACGTCAGTGTTTATCACAAGGTCATCGCTGCCGCCTCCGGCATTCCGATCCTCGTTCGTGGCGGAGGTCGTGTGAGTGACAAGGAGATCCTGGAGCGCACGCAGGGCCTGCTGGCTCAAGGTGCCGCAGGCATCGTGTATGGCCGCAATGTCATCCAGCATCCAAATCCCAAAGGCATCACCCAGGCCCTCATGGCCATGGTGCATGACAATGCCAGCGTGGATGAAGCCCTCGAACTCGTCACGGCATGAAAGACATCCGCATCGGCATCATCGGCGGCGGCCTCATGGGCCGCGAAATGGCCAGCGCCTTCGCCCGCTGGTGTGCGCTCATCGATGTGAGCGTGCGCCCTGTGCTCACCTCTGTGGCAGACTTGAACCCTGCCACCTTGGCGTGGTTTGACTGCATCCCTTCCTGCACTCAGAAGACCACGGACTATCATGAACTCCTGGCCAATCCTGACGTGGACGTGGTCTATGTGGCTGTGCCGCATAACCTGCATGAAAAGCTTTATCTGGATGTCCTCGCCGCTGGCAAAGACCTCTTTGCGGAGAAGCCTTTCGGCATTGACCTTCCTTCAGCACGCCGCATCCTGGATGCCGTGAAGTCCAGCGGGCGTTTCGTCCGCTGCAGCTCAGAGATGCCCTTCTTCCCAGGCGCGCAGCGTGCCTTTGAACTCGCCCGCAAAGGCGAAATCGGCCGCGTATTGGAAGTCGTTTCAGGCTTCCATCACAGCAGTGATCTGGACCCCACGAAGGCGGCTAACTGGAAGCGTATCAATGCCACTTGTGGTGAAGGCGGCGCTCTCAATGACCTGGGCATGCACTCATGCCACCTACCCCTCCGCCTCGGCTGGAAACCGACACGCCTGTTTGCCCAGCTTCAGAAAGGCTACCCCCAGCGCCCAGACGGCAAAGGCGGCGTAACTAACTGTGATACCTGGGACAATGCCCTGCTGCATACCTGGACGACCATCGCCGATCAAGAAGTCCCCCTCCGCCTGGAAATGAAGCGCCTGGCCCCTGGAGCAACGAACACCTGGTTCATCGAGATCCTCGGCACTGATGGCGGCGTGCGTTTCAGCACCGCAGAGCCGAAGACTCTTTGGATCTTTGAGCGTGGCAAGGAACAGTGGTGGAAGCGTACCGAGCTCGGCTTTGGTACACCGTTCAAAGCCGTGACCGGAGGCATCTTCGAGCCCGGGTTCCCAGACGTCATTCAGCAGATGTGGGCCGCCTACCTGATGGAGCGCGAAGGCCTTCTGGAAGGTCGCTTTGGCTGCGCCACGCCTGAAGAGGCCGTGGCCACGCATGAGATCTTTGCCGCAGCGCTGGAGTCCCAACGCGCCGGCACCGTCGTCAGTCTCTGAGATTCTCTTTGCTATGACCTCCCCTCGCTCAGGCATTCTGGCCGCTGGCAACTTCATCGTGGATTACGTGAAGATTGTGGATCACTACCCCCAGCAGGACATGCTGGCCAGCATCCTGGGCGAGTCGCAGGCCAATGGCGGCGGGCCTTACAATGTGCTTAAAGATCTAGCTGCCATGCAGGTCGGCTTTCCCTTGGCCGCGTGCGGCCTCGTGGGGGACGATGCGAATGGCCGCTGGATCCGCAACGATTGTGAAGCCCACGGCATTGATACCACACAACTGCACAGCACGGCTCTACGCTCCACCTCTTACACGGATGCGATGACGGTGCAGAGCACCGGACGTCGCACCTTTTTCCATCAACGTGGAGCCAATGCGCTCTTTGCGCCCAGCCACTGTGACTGCACAAAGTCCACCGCTAAGATCCTGCACCTGGGTTACCTCATGCTGCTGGATCACCTGGATAGCTTTAACGAAGCGGGTGAAACTCAGGCTACGACTCTGCTACGCCAAGCCCAGCAAGCAGGCCTGGAAACCAGCGTGGACATGGTGAGCACGGAGCACCCCCAGTTCCGCGAGATCGCCCTCAGTGCCCTGCCTCATACAGACCACCTCATCATCAATGAGATCGAGGCTTCCCGTGTCCTTTCCCGCCCTCTTGAGGCGGATGATTTCCAGGCCCTGCTCACCGCAGCGCAGGAAATTTTACAACTTGGCGTTAGGCAGAGTGTGACCATCCATGTGGAGCATGGCGCTGCCGCCTGCACCCGTGCTGGGGAGACTCATATCCAACCCTCGCTCCACCTGCCCACAGGTTACAGCCAGGGAGCCACTGGGGCTGGCGATGCCTTTGCCGCCGGCCTCCTCTATGGCCTGCATGAAGGTCACTCCCTGGCAGATCGCCTGCGCCTAGCCGTCTGCACCGCCGCCGCTTCCCTCTCCCACCCGACCCCTTCAGGAGGGATGAAATCCGTCACGGCGTGCCTAGCCTTGGCACATCAATTCCCGTTCCGGTTTTAGGCCGTGCTCAAGCCATTTCGATCTGCCTGCCCGTTCGCGCCGATTCCAGCGCAGCCAGATTGAACTTCAGTGTCTGCACAGCTTCCTCAAAAGTCGAGAGCACGGTGGGCTTCCCTTCGATACCATCCAGGAAATACCCCGCCTGCCGGATGAACCAATCATCTCGTTCGACGGCGGGATAAAGCTGCCAGGTCCAGTCCGCCTCACCCGCCATCTGCACGCCCCAGCGGCGTTTGTGACCTTGCAGAGCCAGACTGCCGCGTTCGCCATGCAAATGGACATCCACTTCGTTAGGCGCTTGAAACTGGTTCATGGCGTAAGTTACCATCGTGGAGCCGTTCCGGGCCACAATGTTCACGGTATCCTCCACCGTCACTCCATCCAGCACTTGATGGTCTGCATCACAAAACAGCCGCGTGGTCGGGCCTAACAACCATTCCGTCATGTTGGCAAGGTGAGTCAGAGCATCCTGAATCGCCCCCCCGCCTGTCTCATGTCGGGTGTAATAAATCTCCCGGTAAGCCGGACGGAAGGTGGGAAAGTGCTGCCCAGCGATGACGGTGACATGCTTGGGCTGACCGATGATTCCCGCCTGCAACGCTTGTCGCAAATCCTGGACCCAAGGCATGGTGTGATAAACATAGGCCACGGCGACATGGCGATTGGCTTTGGCTATCGCGGCCCGCACCGCATCCACCTGCTCCAGATCCACCGCCAGGGGCTTTTCAATGAGCAGATGCTGCCCTGCCGCAAGGCCCCGCAAAGCCAAACCCAGATGCGTCTGCGCCGGTGTGCAGATCACCCACGCATCTGCCGAAAAACCTGCCTGCGCGGCTTCCAAGCTCTCAAAACCCGGCACTTCATAACGCGAGGCTACATCTTGGAGGAGAGGGCCATTCGTATCGCACACCGCCACTCGCGCACGGCCAGTTTTGAGGAAGCAGCGCAGGTGTCGCTCGCCGATGCTGCCACAACCGATGATCAGGACTGAGTGAGTAGGTGTCTCCATGAGGATGCTGAGATCAAAACGAAGTTCAGCTCCACATCCTATAACGAATCAACGAATAGATTTTCAAGTGGCGTCGAACAGCCTGCCCAGCGTAAGGCGGGTGTGTCCGGCGCAAAAAAACGTCGAAGCTCTTCCACCCCATCGCCGGATTATCCGCCTTGCTTTGACGGCACCCTTTTTCCTCCCGACCCGATTGATAGCTTCAAGCGATGAACCGCAGAAAAACTCCATCTTCAAAGAAGGCGGGTAGTCCGGCGGCGAAACGGGAGAGACAAACACGTGGAAGACGCCCGACACACACCGCCCTACAATGGAGCGCCCCATCCAAGGCGAGGTCTCCGCGAGCTAAAGCTCTGACGACTTTGGCTCCGCTCTCCCACTCAATAAAGGCCACGTCAGTCCTCAAGCCCAAAGGGCTTACGGCTTTCAGCCCAGGGCTGCGAACCTTGGATGTTGAAACGCCCATCCGCCTCAAGCCCAAAGAGCTTATGCCTTTCAGCCCAGGGTTGGCACAACCCTGGGAATCAGACCTTAAACGTCTCCACCGAAGTCGAACCTCAACGAGGTTCCGTCCTCCGCGCTGGCCCTAACACACCGAATCCAAAATGGAGTCTGTTCGAGCTAAAGCTCTGGCTACTTTGGCTCTGCCTCAGTCGCCACTCTTTTGGTTAGACGCGATCCTTCCTCAAGGGTCTCCAGAGAACGCATCCGCGTGGGTAGGGCGGATGTGTCCGGCGCGAAACAACGTCGAAGCTCTTCCACCCCATCGCCGGATTATCCGCCTTGCTTTGACGGTACCCTTTTTCCTCCCGACCCGATTTATTCCTTCTTCAAACGATGAACCACAGAAAAACTCCACCTTCAAAGAGAGGCGGGTCATCCGGCGGCGAAACGGGAGAGACAATCACCTGGAAGTCGCCGGACACACACCGCCCTACGATGATGAGAACGAGCGCCTGTGCCCCGCCTAACTCCTTTTAAAATAAAAAGGCCCAGACCTCGGGGAACTGAATCCGCCAAGATCTGGGCCAATTAGAATGGGTTCAGGCCATTATTCGGCCTTCGACGCTTCAGGCTTGGCCTCTTCTTCCACAGCTTCCTGCACCTGAGGCAGCTCGGGGGCCACCGGTTCAGGCTCGGTCACAGGCAATTCGGATTCGACGGCCTGGGTAGGTTTCTCCCCCAGCACTTCCGCAGAATCTCCGGACTGCACCGCTTCGGTCACCTTCGTTTCGGTGAGGACTTCGTTATCCAGGTCAGAGGACAATTCAGTCTCCACGGGCACTTCACCGCCGACTTCATTTTCGGCAGCTTCCACTGCTTCTGATTCTGGCTCAGTCGTCGTTTCAGCGTCTTTCGCTTCAACCTCAGGCGTTGCAGTCTCCGCAGCTTCCGTCTTGGCGGCCGCCTTGGATTTATCCGGGGCATTTGGCTCTCCCTGCACACCAAGGAAGACCATGCCATCGCTGTATTCGATGACGTAACCTTCGTTGGTCAGCCAGCGCACATCTTTGAGCACGGAGATCTGCTCATCGGTAAGCTGCGGTTTAGCATCACCTTCAGGGGCAGGCTCTGTCCCTGGTACGATGGTTTCCACCAGTTTATTGAGCGGCATGCCCGGGGTGGTTTTCAGCACCTCCACGATCTTCGCCACCCGCTCGGAAAACACCACGCCGGGATCAATGGCGCGGGGTTTCACACGACAGACAAAAAGTTTACCGGCACGGCGCTTGAAGAGCTTCAGCCCACGGCGCTCGAAGCCTCCGCCCAGTTTCTGAGACATTTCAAAGAGGTGCTTGCGCGCGCCTTCCACTGCATTGCGCAGCATGATGCCCAGGATGTGGGTCAGCTTGCCTTTTTCCTGGCTGCCTGGGATCACCACTTCACGGCCTTCGATGACGGCATCTTCACCATGGGTGCGGCGAAAGTGGGCTTCCATCTCCGCGCGGCTGTTTAGCAGCACGGGTTCTGCACCTTCCACTTGGTCCTTCAAATACACCCAGCGCTGGCCTTTGCGCTGCTGCTCTTTCCACTTGGCCACCAGATCCGCATTCACTTCTGTGCGAACGCGGCGCTTGTACTCCTCCAGGGGCATGTTTGCAAAACGCTCGCGATGCAGACGCAGGAGGGTGGACTGGAAACTGTGGTGGCTTGGCGGCCCCAGAAGTTCACCCGTCATCCCACAGACGCCCATGCTCTTAAATTCACCCTTTGGCTCTTCCAGTTCCACTTCCTCGGCGCGGTAGTAGGACTCGATGGCGGAGCTACGCAGAATGTGGCTCAGCGCTTCTTCACGGCTCAAAAACAACCCGCCATCCACAGAGGTGACAAACAGGCCCGTGGGTCGCTCCTGGGCACAACTGAAGCGAACGTGGAAACGCTCACCTTCTGCGAGGACCAGACGCGCCGCATCAAACATGCTGAAAGCATGACCACTGGAACGGATGTGATTGGCCAGAGCCTCGGCAGACTTGTCTTCAGGCTCGATGATGACCTTGATGTCCTTCGGGATTTCCACCCACTCACGCTGCGGGCGCTCAGGACCGCGATCACGGTCACCAAAACGGCGCGGAGCGCCGCGGTCATCACGGCGTGGGCCACCGCCCTGGCCTGGAGGGCCATCACGGCGGGGACGAAATTCACCCCGGTCACGGCCTGGGCCACCGCCAGGTCCTCCTCCGAAGCCACCGCCATCACGGCGCGGTGGCGGGCCGCCACGGCGGTCTCCACTGCGGCGGTCTGGCCCACCTTCACGTCGAGGTCCGCGGTCTTCCCGCTCCTCGTATTTGCTCAGGTTGCTCGGAGCACTCATGCCAGCGACCCAGGCGGGCATCATGCGTAGGTCAGAGAGGTCCACCATCCCAGCGGGTTTCGGGGTTGGGGTTTCAGGAGTCGCTTCAGGTTCAGTCATGACAGGAAATCAGAGTGTGCAGTATGGCGCAACTTCCGCTTTGTCGCCAGCTTTGTTCGCAAACCTGAGCGATGGCTTTTTTGGTACCTGAAATCTGACTTTGGCCGCATCCGGCCTCCACCTTCTCAATGGAGGCCAAATGTCCGGCTTAAATCATGTCCATATCCACCAGGATTTCGCGAGGTTTCGCCCCTTCTCCTGGGCCGATGATGCCGCGATCTTCCAAAATATCCATCATACGGGCCGCGCGGCCATAGCCCAGCTTCAAGCGCCGCTGGAAAAGACTGGTCGAGGCCTTCTTTTCCTGCCGGATGACTTCGAGACATTTCTCCAGGGTGTCTTCCTCCTCACTGCTCACGCCACTGCCTTCTTCATCGTCATCGCCACCCATTTCGCCGGTTTCATCGTCCACTTTGACGTCAAAAATCGGCTTACCCTGGGCCACACAACGCTCCACCACTGCATGAATTTCATCATCCGTGACCAAGGCACCCTGGCTACGGATCGGCTGCGCACCACCAGGCGGCACGTACAGCATGTCCCCTTTACCCACGAGGTTTTCCGCCCCTTTGCGATCCAAAATCACGCGGCTATCCAGCGCACTGGAAACTTGGAAGGCGATGCGCGTGGGGATGTTCGCCTTGATTACCCCCGTCAGCACGTCCGCACGCGGCGTCTGGGTGGCTACAATGAGGTGGATGCCCGCCGCACGCGCCATCTGGGTGATGCGGGCAATGGCCACCTCAATATCCGCCGGTGCGGTCTGCATGAGGTCAGCCAGCTCGTCAATAATGACCACAATATAAGGCAGTGTATCAGGAATGATGAACTCCTGACTGCGGGCCCGGGGCGGCGGTGGCCGTGAATCACCGATCCAGTCGCCATTGTGATCCACAGGCAGTTCAACGGGCAGCGTTTCAGCTTCCAGCTCCGCAGCCACCTCGGCATCTTCCCACGGAGGGGAGGTGCCATCCACCAGATGATCCGCCGCCGCAGCAGCCTTGGCAAAGGCCGCAGAGACCCGCACATCATCCGTCCCGGCCGAGGTCTTGACAGACTTCGCAGGCTGCACGGGCTCAGGTTCCGGCTCAGGCGTGGGTTCTTCCTCCACTACCGGTTCTGGCGCGCCCTGCGCCGCAGCGGCAGCCCTTCTCGCCTCATTCGCGGCGGCACGTTTGCGGTTGCGGTTGTTGAAGGTTTCAAAGTTGCGGCAGCCTTCTTGGGCAAACATTTGGTAGCGGCTCTCCATCTCCCGCACCACCCAGCGCAGGGCCAGCAGCGCCTTCTTCGGATCCGTCACCACGGGCACGGCCAGATGTGGCAGATTGGCGTAGTTTTGCATTTCCACCACCTTCGGGTCGATCATGATGAAGCGCAGCTCATCCGGCGCAAAACGGCACAGCAGGCTGGTGATGATGCCGTTGATACAGACCGATTTCCCTGATCCCGTAGCCCCCGCCACCAGCAAGTGAGGCATGGATGCCAAGTCCCCGATGATGGTCTTGCCATACACATCTTTCCCCAACGCGATCGGCAGTCGCGCTTTGCCATTGGTAAACACCTCATCCTCCAGCAGCTCACGGATCGGCACGATGACCTTATCCTTGTTTGCCAGCTCGATGCCCACCGTGTCCTTGCCCGGAATGGGGGCCAGAATATTGATGCGCTCCGCACAGGTCGCGCGGGCGATGTCATCATCCAGTGCTGCGATACGGGCGACACGCAAACCATCCACAGGCCGCACTTCATAACGAGTGATGGCGGGGCCACGGGTAATGTCGCCCGCCTCCACCTTCACATTAAAGCTGGCCAGTGCCTTGATGATCGTATCCTGGATGGCCATGAGCTCGCGTGGATCCGTGGGCTTATGCAGAGATTCATCCGGCCAGGAAAGTAGATCCAGCTCGGGCAGCTTGTAGTCTTTGAAACGCACCGCCAGGCTACCGAGCGTCCCATGAGGAGCCTGCTCCAGCTTCTGCGCGCGTTTTTTCTCCCACACATCCGAGAGACGCGGCTTGTCCGTTTCTTCCGTGTGAGTGCGTGAGGCCGAAGAATCAATGATCTTCGGCTTCGGCGGCTCAAAGGTCAGCCCCAGTTCAGGCGTCACCAGCGGCCCAGCAGGTGCAGTTTCGGCCTTGATCTCCAACGTGCTTTTCTTCCGTCGGCTCGGCGTCGGCACAGCGGCCGGGTTGTCTGCCAGTTCCGCCTCACGCGCGGCAATCTCGCGACGGATCTGGTAAGTTTCCCACGCCCGAGTGATCTCCATGCGAATGGCCTGGATGGCCTGTAGCGGATGGATGCCACTGGCCAGGAAAAAGCCTACAGCGTAAATGCCCGCCAGCACCACAGTGGAGCCCACCTTGCCCAAAAGATTCGCCAAGATGCTACCGCCGATGAGGTAACCAAACCCCCCCCCGCCACCCAGGGGGGTGATGTTATCCCGCTGATTCAAAATATCCTGAACCTCAAAAATGGCCGCTGTGGTAATGACCATGAGGGCCACGCCCAACCAGGAACGCCCGGTGACTTTCACATTCGAGGCCAGTTTACACACCCCAAACCACGTCATGCTAAAGGGCAGCAGATAGATCGCCATGCCAGCCAGATAGAGAGAGGCCCCAGCCGTCATGGCACCAAAACGACCCACAAAATTTTTCACCACCAGATTCGGCTGATCCGTCACGCTGAGCCAGAACCACGTGGGCAGGTCCATGGGATCATACGAGACGAGCGCCAGCAGATACATGGCCGCCACCACCAGCATCGCAATGCCGACAGCGTCATTCCACGGGCTTTCTTTTTCCTGCACACGAGCACGGGCAGGGCGGGATTTTGCGAGTTCGGCAGCCATGGAAATCGGGGAGCGAGAATTAACTCAGCGAATTAGACATTCAACATTACCAAAATAAATAGGCAACTCAATCCCGAAGGTAGCTAAATTCGAATTTCCATATTTGAGCCTGCTTCTCAGCCTTCCACCGCCAGTCCCGCAGCCATAAACCGGCGGGAAACCGCCACGTACTTTTGCGCCAGTTGAACATTCGCCTCCTGCTCTTCCACCGTGAGGCTCCGCACCACCCGGGCCGGCGAACCCACCACCAGAGAGCCCTCGGGGATGACCTTTCCCTTGGTTACCAAAGCCCCAGCGGCAATGACGCTGCGCGCGCCGATCACGGCCCCATCCAGGATGATCGCCCCCATGCCGATCAAAACCTCATCCCCCACAGTACAGGCATGGACGATGGCGCGATGCCCCACCGTCACTCGATCTCCAAGAATGCAAGCGTGGTCATCACTGACATGCAGCACACTGCCGTCTTGCACATTGCTCTGCGCCCCGACCACGATGCGGTTGATGTCACCTCGTAAAACGCTCGTGTACCAAACGCTGGATTCCTCCCCCAGCTCCACGGCACCCATGACCACCGCGCCAGGGGCCACGAAAGCGCTGCTGGGCACGATTGGTTTTGTCTCAGGAATCAAGAAGTTTTTCAACGGGTTATGGCTCATGAATCCGCATAAATACAGGGGTTGAAGCGATTTTTATGTTTGACGTAAACGCGGGCTTGGAGTCTTAATCGCCGACAATTCCGCTTATCACCCAAGCGTGGATAGCCTCAACTCGAACAACAACCAATACCAGCATCAACATGAATAAAGCTGAACTCCTGGAACTCGTGCAGAAGAATCTTGGCGCAGAAACCTCCAAGCGCGCCGCCGCTGACGCTCTTGAGGCTGTGCTTGAAGCACTCGCCAAAGGCATCAAAAAAGAAGGCAACGTGCAGCTCATCGGTTTCGGCACCTTCAAGGTGGCCAAGCGTGCTGCCCGCACTGGCCGTAACCCAAAGACTGGCGAATCCATGAAGATCAAGGCGTCCAAGAACGTCCGTTTCGTGGCTTCCAGCGCTCTCAAGGGTTCCCTGTAATCCACGTTTGATTCTTTTTTGAATCACTCAGGCCCCGTGTCCTCCCCGAGAGACACGGGGTTTCTTTTTGCTCCTATGTCAGTGCATGAAAAAGCCGCCCCAGAGACTGGAGCGGCCTAACCATCATTGCTCATTCAACCATACCTCATCCTCTTCACGCCACGGCCAAGCAAGGAGTGTGACCATCCTTCATGCGCCCACGATATTCTGTGGGAGATTCACTGGCGATGCGGCGGAAGCTGCGATTGAAATGGGACAGGCTCTGAAACCCCACATCATAAGCCACCTCCGTGATGCGGGCAGCAGGCTTCATCAGCATGCGCTTGGCTTTTTCCACGCGCGCGCGGTTGACGAAGTCCGTAAAGGTCAGGCCCGTGGCCCGCTTGAAGATTTTGCAAAAGTGGAAAGGGCTCACATTCACTGCACTCGCCACTGCATCCAGCGTCATCGGCTCCGCCAAATGAGCATGGATGAAGACCTTGGCATTGCGCACCGCATCCGGCTCATGAGTCGCGTGGGCAAAGAGCAGTCGGTGAGCACTCTCGCCTAATTGTAAGGCAAAGGAACGCAGCAGAGCCAACGCAGCTTCGTAGCGTTCCGGTTCCATCACGGGCACATGTTGGAAGTGCACTTGGGCCGTGCGCACATCCTGCGCACTCCGGTCATCGTCCAACAAGGCATTGGCCAGTGGTGCAAACGTGTGCGCATTGGCAGGCTCTAGGCGGACTCCACCTGTCTGCAAAAGAGCCACGGGGTTTTTCCCCACTCGCACAGGCACCAGAGTCTCCACCACTCCGGAGACCGACTGGTGGGTGACCAGCGTCTCGACAAATTCCATGTCCCCCTGCGCCCTGAGCGTCAGAGGTAGGCCGGTGAGGGTGTGGAAAGCACGCTGATACTGCTGAAAGAGATCGCTCTCCGAAAGAGTTTCGATGAAGCGCTGGCGGCCGTGGGCCTGTGAGGTGGTGGTTTGCATCGTGTTCGTCGGGTGGTTCAAGGTGACGTCCTGAGGCTAGCCTGCGCGCTGCTTCTCCTCTATTGGGGTCAGCTACGGCATTCCGCATGAGGGCACACCGCAACCACTGCGTAGTGGAAACCATTATGAGTCCACGAACTCGGCTCCCCCCTACGTCACACCTTGGCCCGGCCTTGCACCCACTGCACAGCGTACCGGACGAGGGCCGCGCCTTCCGTGATCGCTAGTTTATCTTTGATGTGCGCCCGGTGAGCCTCCACGGTGCGCGCACTGATGCACAGGCGCTCGGCGATGTTCTTGGTAGCCACTCCCTGGCCGATCATCTCCAGCACCTCCAATTCACGATCCGTCAGGCTTTCCAGGCTTGCTGCCTTGGCACGATGCCCCACCACCTGCTCCATCATCCGGCTTGTCATGCTATCACTCACGTAGATGCCGCCTGAGAGCACCTTCCGCGCTGCTGTGATGAGGTGATCCGCCGCCGCCTCTTTCATGATGTAACCCCGCGCACCTGCCCGCAGGGCCCTCTCCCCATACATCGTTTCATCATGCATGGAGAGCACAAGGCACAGCGTGCCGGGGAACTGGGCCTGGATGTCTTTCAGCAGCTCCAGCCCATTTTTATCCGGCAGGGTGAGATCAATGACCACGAGGTCTGGCTTCAGCTCACCCACGGCGGTGAGGCCATCCCGCGCATTCCCCGCCTCACCACACACATCCAGCCCATCCTCTGCACGGATGAGCTGCGCCAGCCCGTGGCGCATGATGGGGTGGTCATCAATCAGGAGAAGACGTTTCATGGATGACTCAGATTGAGAGAAGGCCGGGAGCCAGTAGAGATAGGCACACTGCAACGTACCACCGTGCCGCCAAAGTCATCCAAGTCCACCGTCAGCACGCCGCCCAGCATTCGTGCACGGTGGGTCATCGTCAGCAGCCCCATGCCCGTGCTCTTGCCGGAGACATTGTCCGGGATGCCCACTCCATTGTCACGGATGTGCAACAGCACGTGCCCGTCTTCCTGCGCAAGGCTGATTTCAATGCGCTCCGCATGGCTATGTTTGATGGCGTTAGCCACCGCTTCCTGGGCGATGCGGAAGAGCTGAGTAGCCATCTTGTTATCCGGGATCTCCACCGGCTTGTCACAGCGGAAAGGGCAGCTCACGCGAAAGATGCGCTCCGTGCCTTGAGCCAGATCTGCCAGTGCCGCCATCAGGCCCGATGCATCCAACACCACGGGCATCAACCCGCGCGACATTTCCCGCGCCCGCACATTCGCATGGGTGACGAGGCGCACGATTTCATTTAGATTTTCCGCTTCTGCACTCCCGCTTTTTTGGAGTTGCTGGTGAGCCACCTTGGCTAAACAACCGATGGCAGCCAACTGCTGGCATAGGTCATCATGGATGTCTTGACCGATGCGGTGCTGCTCTTCCTCACTGATCTGTAAAATCTTCTCTTCCAGTTGCTTGCGGTCACTGAGATCACGGATGATGCCAGTAAAAACCCGCCGGCCATCCGGCAACAGGGCCTCCCCCACGGAAAGATCCATAGGAAACACCGTGCCATCCTTGCGCTGCCCCACCGCCTCACGCCCGATTCCGATGATCTTCTTCACCCCAGTCGTGAGGTAGTTCTTCACGTAACCATCGTGCTTTTCACGATAAGGTTGCGGCATCAGCATCTTGATGTTTTGCCCCACCATTTCATCTCGGGTATAACCAAAAAGACGTTCAGTGGCCGTGTTCACGGTTTCGATCAGTCGGGCCTCACTCATCGTGATGATGGCATTCACCGCCGTTTCCAAAACCGCACTGCTGCGCTTTTCAGAAGCTACCAAAGCTTCGCGCGTCAGTTGCAGCTCCGTCACATCCCGGCCGATGCACAGAATGCCCACCACGGGCCCTTCTTCATGGCGGATGTCTGAGTGAAACCACTCCACGTGACGGCGCCCTCCATCACGAGTGATCAGCGGCTTCACGTGGCTGTGGCTACGGTCCCCCCCTTTATTTCCTCGGCATAGCAGATAGGCTGCGGCACGATGCTCCAGCGGGATCAGGCTTTCCACCCAGTCCCGGCCTTTCAGTTCCGCATCCGTGTATCCAGAAAGCTTTTCCAGGCCCCGACTCATCCATTGGATGTGCCCTTGTGTGTTCAGCCCCAGGACCAGCATGCCAGCATGGTCCACAAGGCTTTGAAGAAGAGCGGGGTCTGTAATGGGGATCATGTCGTCAACATGGACATGTTCCCCGTCATGCTCGTGTCTGTCAAGGCAGCCTCCCTTCCCCCCGCAGGCACCGTGACCGTGGCAACCACAGCCCCCTGCATGAGGTTTCAGAATGGCGGAGTTCGGAAGAGGCAGGCTCATAAGAAATCACTCATTGGCAAAGCCTTCAGGCTTCACAGCCAGGATGGAGCAGGGGGCATTCGCCACGATCTTCTCTGCCGTGGTGCCGATCAACAGCTCCCGCAGCCCGGTTTTTCCCCGCGTGCCTAGCACCACCATATCCGCATGAGTTTCTTTCACATGGTCTAGAATGGCTTCGCGGATGTTCACCCGCTCCAGCACCAGCGTGCGGACTTTTACTCCTGGAAAATCACCGCTCAAAGCCCCCACAAATTCAGCCAATTCCTTCTTCCACATCTCCACCGCCTGGACATCTGTCCCCAGTGGCATCGGCGTTACCATACCGCCGTAGTCCAGAGACATCGCCAAGGCAGACTGATATACATGCAGGCAGTCCAGAGACGCCCCATCCTGCTGGGCCAGTGCTAGGGCGATGCGCACAGCCTCCTTCGAGTTATCTGAAAAGTCCACGCAGGTCACCAAGTGCTTGTAGGGCCCGCTGGCATCTTCCCGCACCAAAAGAACGTCCAAAGGAGCTTTCCTCACGCACTTCGCCGCGATCACCCCCACCCGCCCAGGGTCATGGCGTGATCCCTTTGCGCCCATGACCAAAAGATCTGCCTGGCGCACGCGGCATACTTCAGACAACTCTGCAAACGGGTGCCCGATGCGCACTTCACATTCCACCTGCGCCGTCCCCAATTCTGAATCTTCAACAAACTTGGTTAGGCGCTGAGTCCACTCTTCCCTCACGCTGGCTTGGTCCGTCGAAAGGGCCCGTTTCAGTTCATGAACGAGGAATTCATCCATGACATGCACGGCAGTGATCACCGCCTGATTGAGAGAGGCTAAACGCACCGCCTCACGGAGGGCATTGCGGCAGGACGCGGTGAAATCAATCGCCGCGATGATTTTGGAATACGTTTTCATGGTCGTCAGTGTGAGTTGAGGTTAATGGCTTTGACCACGCATTGCCCCCCAGCGTTTGCTTTGTTCTGAGCGCCGCTTGTGCAAAGTCAGGAGTAACCGCCCGCAGCCACCCGTTTGGTGAATGAAACTGCTGTTTCTTCGCGAACTTTCCGCTGCACTCCCTTGAAAGTCCAAGCCACCAAGCTCAGCGTCACCACAGAACTGAGGGGCATGAGAATCGCGGCCGCGAGCGGACTCAGGTGCCCCATCATACCCGCCACCACCGTGACCACATTGTAAGAGACTGAAAATGCAAAAACGCACCGGGTAGCCCGCCTGTGCAGTCGCGCAGTATCGAGCAACCCGCTGACAAACCGCAGGCTATGCCCCAGGAAAAAGAAGTCCGCCTTTTGTTCCAAAAAACTCCGCCCTGCTACCGGGCTGCCCGCACACAACGCCACATCAAAGGCCAGGCTGTCATTGGCCCCATCCCCCACATACAACGTGTCATCCTGCGCGTTTGCCGCCACCCAGGCCGCCTTTTCCTCCGGCGTCATTTCGGCCTGCCATTGATCTCGGCGCAGACCTAGCCGGGCGGCGATGTGGGCCACTTTGGCCTCTCGGTCCCCGCTCAAAATCTGCACCACCAGTCCCCGCTGCTGCAGCCTGCGCACTTCCTCCACAGATTCACTCCTCAGCTCATCTCGGAAACGGAAAGCCGCCAGTATCACCCCATCTCGCCGGAAGCAGGCATCTCCCTCCTGGCCACGCCCCAGGTACCACTCATGTCCGCCAGCATCGGTCAAACTCAGCCCCTGCCCCACCACCTCCTGCACTTCGTTTTGCAGCAAAGCCCCAGGGCCGATGGCATCAAACAAACTGCGGCTCACAGGGTGAAGGTTCCCCGTCACCAGCGTGCGCAAAGCTGTCCATGCGGCCTCGTCCAGATCTTTGAGCACCTCCGCATTTTCCAAAACCGGGTTCTCCAAGGTCAATGTCCCTGTCTTATCGAAGACCACACGCCGCACTCGGGTGAGCCTTTTCCACAGGCCCAAAGACCGCACGAAGACCCCCAACCGTTCTGCTCGTGAGGCGGCTAAATCTTCGGCCAAAGGCACCGCCACCCCCAAAGCGCAGGGGCAGGACACCACAAAGATGGAGATCATAACCTGTAGCGCAAGGGCCATGCCTGCCCCCTGCCACCACCAGACGACCGCACTGGCCCACCCCACGGCCACCACCACCCCCAGGTACACGCGCAGCAGCCGCTCCAGCCCACGATCCCTAAACTCCCCTGGACGCCGGGCTTCGAGCAACTTCCGCAGGGTGCTTTCCTGCCAGCTCTCCAGTGCCTCTACTTCCAAACCACGAGTGCCGATGTGCAGTGCCCCTGAAGGCAACAACTGACCTAACAAACGGTGTTGCGACTCGCTTTCTCCATTGATCCACTCCAGGCTCACAGCGGCCTGAGGACTCAGCAACCGACAGGCCACGGGGATGGACTGGCCAGGCTTGATCGAAAATCGCACTCCTGGTTGCAAGGCGCTCAAAGGTCTAGATCGCTCCTCCCCTAGCAGGGTCACACTTTCAGGAATGGAAGTGTCACGCATCAACTTACGGCGATTTCGCTCCACCGCCGCCTGCTGAGCCCAGCGCCCCGTCAGCATCAGAAAAATAAAGATGGCCACAAAGTCGAAGTATTTCAGCCCCGGGACTCCCGCGATCCAGCCTCCCAAAGAACCAAGGTAGGCAGCGATGATGCCCAAGGCGATAGGCGTATCAATATGCAGTGCACCTAACTGCAAACTGCGCCAAGCTTTCTCGATAAAATAACTCCCGCCAACCAGCATGGCCAAAGTGGCCGAAACAGCCGCGATCATGTCAAACCACGAAGCAAAGGCAAACTCCGCCGGCATGCCAAAATAAGCAGGCAAAGAAAAGGCCATCGCATTCATGGCAAAGGCACCGCACACCCCCACCCGTCGTTCCAGTCCCGACGATTGTTTTTTCGCCTGCCCATCATGAGGCGGCCCCACCAGATAACCAAAAGATTGTAAATCACGTGCGAAGGCCACCACATCAAACAAAGCCGGCGCATACGTCACCCGCAGCTCCCCCTGCACCACATCCACATTCACCCGTAAACCTCCCGCGTGGCGGGAAAAAACGCGCTCTATCAGCCACACACAGCCCACACAAGAGATCCCCTGCAAAGCTAAGTGCAATTCCACCGGTGCACTGCTACGCCTTTCCTCAGGCACGGAGGTTACCTGTGTGGCTGCTTCCACCCGCGCCAGTTCCTGCAGCCATTCATAATCACGTTCCCGCAGACTCTGGGGAGACACCGGCGGCAGAGAAACCCCGCCTTTCAAATCATAAAAATGATCCAGCCCCTGCTGATGCAGCAGATCATGAACGTAAACACAGCCCGCGCAGCAAAAACCGTCTTCGCGATGGCTCGGCACCGGTGTGCCGCAGTGTTGGCAGAAGACCCTAGACGACATCTCCCACCCTAACCCGTCAGGCCTGCATCGCTGCCCGCTCCTTGGTTATGACACTGCACCGATTGCGCGCACTGGCGCTGAAAAGAAAAAGTGGGTCGGCCCTCATAAGCCGGATTTTGTGTCGTCAGCTTTTCAGCCAACGGCGTGGTCATTTATCTGACAGCGCCTCGCGGCACTGACTCCCGCTCACGCAGGATGCGACTATTACCCGGAGTTATCCACCCCCTTGCGAGGGCTTGCGGCCAGGCGGGCCTTTCTCCTGTTCTGTCTTGCACCGCATGGGGTTTGTCGTGCCTCCTTCATTGCTGTCGGAGCGGTGGGCTCTTACCCCGCCGTTTCACCCTTACCTTTTAGAACCGAAGCTCCAAAAGGCGGTTTGTTTTCTGTGACACTTTCCATTGCCCTGAGTTGCCCCAGAACCTCCGACGCTTGCGCGCGGCATGCTGCCTTGTGGTGTCCGGACTTTCCTCTCGTCCGCGAGTGCCGCAAGCGACCCTCCGACGAGCGACCACTCCGGCCGACCCGTTGTCACTTTAGATCGGCTTGTCCATTCGCCAAGCAGAATGTGCCGGACGAATGGACTCCGAGGGGGGAAAGGGTGACTACTCTGCCTTTTTGCCCAGCTTCCGCATCTCCACCCAGCGGATGGCAAAGGAAGTGAGCGAGGTGCCTTCGGTGAGCTTCAGCTTTTGGCGGATCTTCAGTTTGTGCACATCCACCGTCTTCGGGCTGATGCGCAGCGTCTCCGCGATCTGGCCCGTGCTGCGGCCTTCACCGATGAGTTGGAAGACCTCAAATTCACGATCGCTGAGATGATGGATAGCGCCATCTGGCCCTGGATTGGCCCCCGAGGAGAAAGCCAGTAGGATGGTCTCAGACATGCGCTCGCTCAGGGCGATGCTGCCGGACAAAATGCGCCGCAGGGCCTTTTCAAAAGCGCCGTGGGGAGCATCCTTCATCATGTAGCCCTTCGCCCCAGCCTTGAGCGCCCGCTGCGCATACAAGGTCTCATCATGCATGGAGACCACGAGAACGGGCAGGTCAGGATTCAGCACCCGCACGTCTTTGATCAACTCCAGGCCATTGCGACCTGGTAGGGTAATGTCCACCACCAGCACATCAGGCACATCTTTCTCGAGCATTCTCAGGGCCTCCTGCGAATCTGCCGCCGTCCAGGCACAGGCGAAGTCTTCGAGGTTTTCGACAAACATTTTCAGGCCCTCACGCATGAGGGTATGATCATCAACGATGGCGATCCGGTGCGGCAGGTTGGGGGGGGTATTCATGCGATTTCAACGGTGGCGGTTTCAGGATTTAACGAGAGAGGGATGAGGCACTCCACAGAGCTCACAGACTCTTCCCCCTGTGCAGAGGGGTGGAAACTCAGGGAGGCACCCAGGGCATCCAGCCGCTGGCGCACGAGGTGCATGCCCATGCCCTCAATGGCGGCGTGGGCGGGGCGGTAGGGCCTCCCATCATGGGTTACGAGCAAGCGCGCCTCCTGCGGCGTCATTTCGAAGCTGATTTCAATCCACGTCGGGTTGGCGTGTTTAGCTGCATTCGTGGCCAGTTCCTGGGCCACGCGGAAGATATGTGTGGCAGATTCCCCCGTCAGCCCTGTATCGGAGGCTGAGCACTCCACCCGGCAAGGAATCTTAAACCCACGAGTGATGAAATCCCCCAAGTCTGAGAGCGCCGCCGTAATGCCCAGGGCCTCAATCCCCACTGGCGCGAGACCCCGAGCAAAACCGCGGGCGATGCCGGTGGCCTCAGAAAGATCATTCGCCAGTTCAGAGGCCAACGGTTCCTGATTATTGCCCCCGCCACGAGACAGGGCGGATTGCAGCACACCGGTCTTCATGAGGGCCGCAGCCAGGCGCTGGCACAGGTCATCATGCAGATCCATCCCGATGCGCCGCCGCTCATTCTCCGCCGTGTCAAGAAGCCGTCGCTCCAGAGTCTTGCGCTCACTCACATCCATGGCGATGCCAGCCACCGAGCACTCGTGCCCTTCCGTACCGGGCACCGCAAACCCACGGCAGCGCACCCAGCGTAGGTGCCCCTCGGGGGAGGCCACACGCACCTCGATCTCCTGCCTCGGCCCGCCTTGGCGCAGAGACCGCAGCATCTCCAGGCAGCGGCGGCGGTCCTCCCTTACGATGGCATGCAGCCAGTCCCACCGGTGAGTGGCCAGCCTGGCACCCTGGCGTGAAAAGACCGTGGCGTAAGCTTCATTGACAAAGGCGAAGCTTCCGCTCGCATCCGGTGCCAGCCAAAAGACATCCCGCATCGTCGCAGCGATCTGGTGCAGCCGCTGCTCAGAGTGCCGCAACCGATCATGCGTGAGACGCACCGCCTGGGAGACCTGCGCCAGCTCATCCTTGCCGCCCATGGCCAGCATCGGCTCGCTTTCCAGCGACATTCCCTGCACCTGGCAAACGAGAGCCTCCACACGGTCGGTGACCACCTTTTTCAATAACAACCACAGGGCCAAACAGCCCCCCATGAGCGCCATGGACTGCGCCAGCAAAGCATGCAGAGCCACCGCTGAAGCGGAGGCCAGCGGCATCTCCAAATCATACTCCAGAATCACGCTGCCCTTAGCCTGGGCCAGCCCCTCCCAAAACGGGAATACCGCCACCAACCGTTTCCCTCTCACCAGCTCCACCACCCGGCCTTCCATGGATTCCCGCACCTTTTTCAAAACGGGACCCACGTCCGCCAACGGTGTCTCCGCCAGTGTCAAGCCACGCATCTGCTGCATCGTCGCATGACGGACGATATCGCTACCGTCCACAATCAATCCCAAACGGAGATCCTTATTCGTGGAGCTGTAGCTGAGCTCCAAGTCCGCCGCCCGCGAGACTTTCCTCCGCAACAGGTGCTGGGACATGCCCGAAAGACGTGAACCCTCCGCAAACGCCAGGGCCATCATGGCCGTGCGGCGCGTTTGTTTAGACCGTTCATTCAGCCGCAAAGCACTGATGCCGATCAGAGTCGCCCCGACGACAAACAGGGACACGGAAATTTTAAACTGAAGTGAGCGCATCAGATGCTTCATGGCAGTTCCTCCAGTAAGCTCACGTCAAACACCTCAGACGGGTCCAGACGCGCCGCAGATTCCGCATCCTCCACCAGACCTTTTTGCAGCTCGGTGAAAAGCTGCCCCAGCCAGGGCTCTTGCTGACTCAAAAGCCGATGGTTTCGCGCCAAATCCACCCCCTCGAGATTCTTCATCACTTGTTGAAAAACCTCAGCCGTCACCCCTTCACGGCGCAGCACAGGGCTTAGCTCGCGACCATTTTCATAGAGCTTCGGCATCCATTTGAAGTGAGCCTGAATGAGTGAGATCAAAGCCTCCCGATGCACGACGAGGGCATCGGGATGCACTGCTAGGACGCGCACGATGGAGGCCCCTGGAACAGATGAATCATAAACTTCTTTGAGATTCATACTGTGGAGTCTCTGCCGCCAAGGTTCTGAAAGGACCACACCATCCAGCGCCAACTCCTGAAAGATTTCCTCCACCTCGGCAGGATTCAGCGGCACTTGCTGCACGTCTGAGAGCTTTAGATGGGCATTTTCTAGGGCTTTACTCAGCAACCAAGCGCCGGACGTGCGCGGCTCATAGCCGATCCGGCACCCCTTCAAACCCGCGATATTCGTGATCGCGGGTTTGGCCATGAGGGCATCCGCTCCACGAGACACATCCGTCACCATCACGATGCGCAAAGGGTAGCCCTGGTGGATCTGGCGAATGACCTCATCCAGCGAGAGCACCGTGGCATCCACCACCCGATTTCCCACCGCGCGCATGGCCGCAGAGGTCCAGTTCATTTCCACCAGGTTCACCTGGCTGGATTTTAGCTCCCCCGCCTCACGGGCCAGCACCCACGGCTCTGCACCGGCCCACATCCCCACCGCGACTCTCAGCGGCTCCTCCTGCGGAGGCACCGGCACCTGCAAGGCAGCCACCCAAAGCACCAAAACCAAAGCCGAAAGAGCAAGGGTGCCAAAGGAAAAGGAGGAAGGTCGGCTCATGGCGGAGGTCTGCATCTCGCAAAGCAGACACCAGCCTAATCACAAAGCCCCCCTGATGGTCAATAAGCCATGTCTTTATTAAGCACTAAAGGTCATGCCAGGATGCCCTTGACCACATGGTGCTCTTCCACCCCGGTTAACCTTTGGTCCAGCCCCTGGAACTTAAAGCTGAACCGACTGTGGTCAATGCCCATGAGATGCAGAATCGTGGCGTTCAGGTCATTGATATGAACTGGGTCTTTAACAATGTTGTAGCTGAAGTCATCCGTCTCTCCCCATACAGACCCTGCTTTCACCCCACCGCCAGCCATCCACATGCAAAAATTTCGCGGGTGGTGGTCACGCCCATAATTGTCCTTTGTGAGGGTGCCTTGGGAATACACCGTGCGCCCAAACTCCCCACCCCAGACCACCAGGGTATCATTCAGCAGACCGCGTTGTTTGAGGTCCATCACCAGCGCTGCACAGGCCTGATCCGTGTCTTTGACCTGATTGCGCAGGTGTTTAGGCAGTCCATTGTGCTGGTCCCAACCCCGATGCAGGATCTGCACCACACGGGTGCCTCGCTCGATGAGCCTGCGGGCCATGATGGCGCTGTGGGTAAAGCTGCCGGGGCGGTTCACATCGTCCCCATACATCTCCAGCGTCGCCTTGCTTTCCTTGCTCAAGTCCGTGAGTTCCGGCACACTCGACTGCATGCGGAAGGCCATTTCATATTGGGCGATGCGGGTCTGGATCTCCGGATCTCCCACTCGGGCGTGATTGATCTCATTGAGCTGATTCAGGGCATTCAGCATCGTACGGCGATCCCCCGGATTCACCCCTGGCGGATTCTTCACAAACAGCACAGGATCTCCCTGCCCACGCAGGGCCACCCCTGTATATTTGGTGGGCAAAAACCCGCTGCTCCACATGCGTGTGAACAGCGCCTGGGCCGCGCTTTCCGGCGGGAAACTGGGCGTAAAAACCACAAAGGCTGGCAGGTCATTGCTCTCGCTACCCAGGCCATACGCCAACCAGGAACCGATACTCGCCTTACCCGGCACCTCATTGCCCGTCATCACAAAGGTGCACGCGGGATCATGGTTGATCGCCGTCGTATTCACCGTCTTCACCAGCGCCATTTCGTCCACGATCTTCGCCGTATGTGGCAGCAACTCACTCACCCAAGTACCGCTTTTGCCATGCTGCTGGAATTTGAACATGGAGGGGGCCACCGCCAGCCGTGACTGGCCACTCGTCATCGTGGTGATGCGCTGGCCATTGCGCACGCTCTCGGGCAAATCCTTGTCGAAATAATCCTTCAGGCCCGGTTTGTAATCCCACAGGTCCAACTGCGAGGGCGCCCCATTCATGTGCAGGTAGATCAGCCGCTTCGCCTTCGGCGCAAAGTGCGGCAGGCCCGGCATCGGCGGGTGGATCATCCCCTCCGCAGGAGCGGCCGAAGCGAAACCTCGCCCCAACATGGAAGCCAAGGCGATGCTACCCGCACGCAACCCCACCTGGCCGAAAAACTGGCGGCGTGTCTGCGCAAGGTGGTATTCGAGAAGCGGATCCATGGCTGCTAATACGTTCCATCCCACCTCTGAATATCTTCTCAGGAAAAGAATTCGAAAAGTATGGCAAGCATGCCATACTCTTTTATGAAGATGACCATGCACATTGATGAAAAAGTGCTGAGTGAAGTGATGCGCCTCACAGGCAGCACCAGCAAAACTGGAGCGGTCGAAAAAGCCTTGGCAGAGATGGTGCGGCGGAGCCAACTGAAGAGCCTCTTGAAAGAAGGCCTGGGTATGACAGCGTCCGAAATCAAAGCCAGCTTTGACTTTGAGACTTACGATGCTCTGGACCCAAAGCCGCCCTCCAAAGCCAAAAACGTGACCTATAAAAAGACATCGAGGCCTAACAAATCGTCCGTCAAGTAACCACGTTCATGATAAATGGCCTTCTCGTGGACAGCAGTTTCTACATTGACCGTCTCCGCCAAGGGCGGGACCCGCTCCATGACCTCGCTGCCCTTTCCGAAGACTGGGAAATCCTCACGTGTGGCGTGATCATGGTCGAGGTTTGCCGTGGCTTTCGGGAGGCCAAAGCACGTGACCGATTTCATGAAGCTTTTTCGACCATGATCATCCTCCCCACGACCCCCAAACTCTGGCAAAAGGTCATGGAGCTCGCTTGGCACATGGACCGCCAGGGCAAACCCATGCAGGTGACGGATCTCACCATCGCCGCCAGCGCTCTGGCCGTGAATGCCTGTTTGCTGACCAAAGACAGCGATTTCAGTCGTGTGCCCGGGCTCCAGATCTTGACGGATTTGCCCCAATAAGAAGGTTTGGCGAAGGAAGCAGCCCGTGCCATCCGTAATGCCACCCTCATGTTCCTGCGCCGCCATCACTTCCTTGCTCTTGCTGCCCTGCCCCTGCTGGCCCTCACCGCTTGTCAGCCCAAGGAGGAGCAGGGTTTTGTGCCCATGTTCAATGCCAATGACCTCAAGGGCTGGGTGAATGCCAACTGCGCGCCCGAGACCTGGAGCATCAAAGATGGCGTCATCTCCTGCACCGGCCTGCCCACGGGCGCGCTACGCACGGAGAAGCAGTATGAAAACTTCATCCTCGAGGCCGAATGGCGGCACCTCAGTGAAGCGGGGAACTCCGGCATCTTTGTCTGGGGCACCCCTATCAGCGCCCCCGGCGTGCCCTTTCTGCGGGGCATCGAAGTCCAAGTCCTGGACCACGGCTACATGAAAAAAGCCGATCCCAAAAAACCCAAATGGTTCACCACCCATGGCGATGTCTTCCCCATCCACGGTGCCACCATGGACCCGCATGGCGAGAGCAATGGCAAGCGCAGCTTTCCCAGCGAAGAGCGCAGCAAACCCAGCCCCGAGTGGAATCACTACCGCATCGAGGCCAACAAGGGCCGCCTCACCCTGGCCGTGAATGGCAAAGTCGTCAGTGGTGGGGATAACTGCAACTATCGCAAAGGTTACCTCGCCTTGGAATCCGAAGGTGCTCCGGTGGAATTCCGCAACGTCCGCATCAAAGAACTCCCTTCCACAAACGCAGCCGCTGAGATGACGGCCCCGCTGGACCAGGGGTGGAAAGCCCTCTACACGGGCGTGGATTTCCGTGGTTGGAAAGTTCCGGCGGCAGGTGCGGCCAAGTGGACCACCGCCGACTGGCAGATCAAGCTGGGCGCTGGCCCCACCGGCCCAGCCCTCTGGACCGAGCAGGAGTATGGCGACTGCGAAGTCATCGCGGATGTAAACATCCCTAAAGGAGCCGACCTCACCAAACCCGTCGCCGGCCTTTGTGTGCGTGGCCTCAGCCATCCCCTCGTCATGTTCGGCCAAGGCAAAGCTCCCATCGTCCTCGGGGCAGACAAGGTCAAAGCAGGCCAGTGGTACCGCATCAAAGCTACCCTGAAAGGCAACACCGCCAAAGTCCTCATCACCGAAGCTCAAGAAGCCAATCCCCAGACCTTCGAAGCCACCGTTGACATGGGCCCAACAGGCAGCCTCGGCCTCTCCGACCTGACCCAGGCTGTCAGCTACGCGAATGTCTTTGTGCGCGAGCTCACCCCTCCTGCCGCCACCGCAGCCCCTGCTCCAGCCGAGGCCCCAAAGCCCTAAGCAGGCTGGTTTTAAAAACTGGAAGAAGCTAGCTTTTGAGCCCCTAGCTCAGGTCGCTTTCCGGAGCTGCGACTCGAGTTCCGAGATGCGTGCCTTGAGCGGGGCCACAAGCTCCGCCACCTCAGCCGCCGTGTATCGTGGAGTGATGTACTTGGGGCAGTTCCAGTCATAGGAGACGATGCGGATTTTAAAGATACGCTCTGTCAGCCTAACCATCTCTGGCGCAGCGACTTTCTCCACCCAGTCAGGGTGCTCGCGAGCGTCCAGCACCTCGGCATGTCCCATGAGCTTGAGCCGCACCCGCTGGGGATAATCCATCAGAAAGAGAGACACCCGATCATTCACCGCCAGATTGCCCGTGCTCAGCATCTGGCGGTTCCCCTTGTAATCAGCGAAGGCAATCTCGTTAGGCGAGATGACTTTCACGAAGCCCGGTGGCCCACCCCGATGCTGGATGTAAGGCCACCCGGTTTCGCTCACGCTGCCCAGATAGAAACTGTCGCGGGATTCAATGAAACCAACTTCATCCGGCCCCAACGCGTCATCCTGCGTCGCAGGAGGCAGCACCTGGGAGCGGCCATAATAATGTTCCTGCGCAGCCAGCACTTCTGGGGTGAAGGAGAGATCAAGAAATTTATGGGCCATGACGAATGTTTGGTTAGGTATGAATGATTCAAGACAGCATCGGTCGGTTTGCAGAGGCTTAGAAAAGCAGCACCTGCCAGCCTTCCGCGAAGTAATGGCGTAGGCTCAGCACGCCTGTGGCGCCTGCCACCGCATTGTCGCTCTTCATGGCGATGCCACTGGCCTCAATGCCCTCGGTGGCCCCAAAAGCCGTGGCACAGGCACAGGATGCACCGACCACCAGATCCCGTACTTCGTTGTAGAGTCCATTGGCGGGGTTGGTGATTTTAGACAGCTCCGCTGGCCAGCGGGTGCCGGTGCCGATGAAGCTGAGTTCCACTTCGTCCCCGGCCCTTTTGCCTTCTGCGGCCACTGCCAGGGCATTGAAAGCACGTGCAAAAGCCTCTTCTCCGGCTTTGGGATCGCTGATGATGATGATAGCGGTTTTCATGAGATGTTCGTTGTTAGGTTGGTTTGTGGGAAGACTCCCGGTTGACGAACCATCCTGCCTCCCTTCTCGGACGACGAATAATGCCCATTCGCTGTTGCCGTTATGTCGGATGGACATACCCTCCAGCCATGATTGATCGCATCCGCGCTCTGCTCACCGTCATCGAAGAAGGCAGCGTCAACCGTGCCGCCGTGCGGCTGCGCATCACTCAGCCTGCCCTGAGTCGGCAAATGAAACTGCTGGAATCTGAAGTGGGCGGAAAACTGCTGGATCGCGAGACCAGCGGCGTGAAACCCACCAGCCTGGGCCATGCACTGGTCAAGGCCATGAGCCCCGTCATCACCGCCTATGAAACCGCCCTGGCCGATGTGCGGCGGCAGGCCCGTGGCAGCCGGTCAGAGCTGCGAGTCGGTTACCTCATCTCCGCCGCCCAGCCCCTCCTCTCCCCCACCCTCGAGCGGCTGCGCAAGACCCACCCCGAGCTGAAGCTCAAGCTCCACGACATGTCCCCCCGGGAGCAGATAGACGCCTTGAAATCTGGCGAGCTCGACCTCGCACTCATCGGCCAAGAAGGAGCCGTGGCCGCGCAGGATTTTTACAGTTTCAAACTCGCTTCCTTTGGCGTCTGTGCCGCCCTCTCCGCCGCAGATCCACTCACTTCTCAGACAGCACTCCGCCTTAAAGACCTGAGCCGACACGACTTCATCGGCGTGGATGAAGACCAGATGCCCGGCCGCAACCGCTGGATCACCTCCCTCTGCCGCACCGCCGGCTTCAAACCCCGCTTCCTCGCCCACCCCGACGGCATCACCCACGTGCTCTCCATGGTCGCCTCCGAATCCGCCGTCACCCTGCTGCCCGACTACTTCAAATCCACCACCCACCCCGGCATCACCTTCGTCCCTATCTCCGATGCAAAAGCCCGCTGGGACTTCATCGTCCTCTGGCAAAGAGGCAAAACCCCCACCTCCATCACCACTCTGGTCAATGCTTTGAAAAAGACCGCGCAGCAGTTTTCGGTTTAGAGACGGCGGTTTTCGGGTTTTCCCGATGGAATCTCCGCTGGCTTTCCTCCAGCTTCTGACGCAGTTCAGTCCGTGCGATTATGACCTTCTCCGCTGTTGATCACCTCAAAACGATTCTGGACCAGCACCGCCCGCTGGATCCAGCCATCGTGCGCAATCTGCGTGAGGACCTCATTGTCCGCTGGACTTACCACTCCAATGCCATTGAGGGGAATACTCTCACTCTCCGAGAGACCAAGGTAGCACTGGAAGGCATCACCATCGGTGGCAAATCTTTACGCGAACATCTCGAAGTCGTGAATCATCGCGATGCTATTTTATTGTTAGAAGAGTTGGTGCAAAAGAACGAGCCGCTGTCTGAATGGACACTCAAGTGTCTGCATCAACTCATCCTCAAAGGCATTGATGATGACAACGCCGGACGCTATCGGACTGTGAATGTCAGGATCGCCGGGGCCAGTCACTTGCCGCCTGACCAAGTTCTGGTGCCGGAGTTGATGGAACGCTTCATCACGTGGCATCACCAAGAAGCTCCATCGCTGCACCCGGTGGAAAGAGCCGCGCGAGTTCACAGCGATTTTGTGAAAATTCATCCCTTTGTGGATGGCAATGGACGCACTTCCCGCCTGCTGATGAATCTGGAACTCATGCAAGCTGGTTACCCTCCAGCCGTGCTTCCCGTGGAAAAGCGACTGGCTTATTACGAAGCTCTCGATCAAGACCATGCCGAAGGCAACCCGGCCCCCTTCCTCGAACTCATCTCAGGAGTCGTCCAGGAAAGCTTCCGTCCCTATTTCCACTCGTTAGGCCTGCCTTGGCCACAGCTTTGTTAATTGCACTGTCGTTACGGATGTTGGCTTGTTAACTTGCCTAACATCGAGTTCTGATGAGTCATTGCTTCTGTTTGAGAACAAGAGGCACCACACAAAACGAGAAGAAAACGACTCCGATTATCAGCATCGTTCCCTCCCTTTCATCAGATTCTTCAACGTGCGATTTTGGCTCATTTGCTACGACCAACCAGAGGATGATGGCGACCAAGAAGTAACTGAACAGAGCCAAGATAAAAGTACACCCAAGTCTTTTGGTATAGAGATTATTTAATTTCCCAAAATACTGGTTTAAGATCTTCATGCTCGGTTGGCCATTGAATTGAAGGGGCGGAACAGATCTCCATGTTTCCGTTCAACCTCACCCCACCACCAGCGCATACCTCTCGCCGCGTTCTTCCAGTTCCACGGGGGCGCCGTAGATTTCGCTCAGTGCCTCGCTGGTGAGGATGTCGGCTTTTTCGCCTTGGCTGTGGACTTGGCCGTTCTTTAACAGCAGGACGTGGGTGAGGCAGGGGAGGATTTCTTCCACGTGGTGGGTGACCATGACGAGGGAGGGAGACTCGGGCCAGGTGGCGATTTCGGCCATCCATTGGAGAAAATGCTCGCGAGCGACGGGGTCCAGGCCGGCGCAGGGCTCGTCCAGGATGAGGACGGAGAACTGGGCCATGAGGGCGCGGCAGATGAGGACTTTCTGGCGCTCGCCCTGGGAGAGGGTGCCCCAGAGGCTCTTCCGCAGGTGCGGGCTGCCGGTGGCCTTCAGCAGGGTGGCGGCCTGCCGCTGCCAGGCGGCGGGTGGGGCCTGCCAGAGGTTCAGCTTGGCCTCGCGGCCACTGGCGATGACGTTGATGACGGGCTCGCCCGGCTCAATGAAGGTGGTGAGGGTATTGGTAACCAGGCCCACGCGCTTGCGCACTTCCCGCCAGTCGCTGTTGCCGAACTGGTCTTCGCCGATCTGGATGTCGCCGCTGGTCGCAGGCTCGTAGCCCGTGATGAGATTGATGAGGGAGGTCTTGCCACAGCCGTTCGGACCCAGGATGCACCAGTGCTGGCCAGCCTGCACCTCCCAGTCAATGCCTTTGAGAATGCGGCGACCACTCCGGACGAAGGTGGCTTTTTGAACACGTAAAACGGAGGACATGAGGGGTAGGATGTAGCGCGGCAATCCACAGGCTGCAAAGCGCAACGCAAGATTGAAGATCTGCCCATCCTAGTGCAAGGTGGCACGCGGGTTGCGCGTATTTTCCTCCTCGATCAGCGTATTTTCCAGACGTTGATGGTAGCCCGCTGCTTCATCGAAGCCCCCCTCAGATGACTTCCCAGACTCCATTTTTCCTCCGGCTCCTCGGCGGCAGTTTTGCCGTCGCTGGTTCTTTGGCCGCTGCCGCCGACACCTTTCCGCCGGAACAGATCGAATTTTTTGAGAAAAGCGTGCGCCCCGTCTTGGCGGAAAATTGCTACAACTGCCACGGAGATCACAAGCATGAGAATGGTCTCCGTATGGATCTGCGCAGCGCTATCCTGCGCGGCAGTGACTATGGCAAAGTGGTGGAACCGGGCAACCCGGCTGCCTCCAAAATGATCAAGGCCATCAACCACGCCGCCGGGGTAGAGGCCATGCCCAAAAAGGGCGATAAACTCAAAGCTTCCGACATCGCAGCTCTGGAAAAGTGGGTGCAGATGGGCCTGCCCTGGCCGGAAGAAAAAGAAGTGGCTCATGGGGCCGCAAAGGCAGATCCCATGCAGCACTGGGCCTTCCAGCCGGTGAAAAAACCTGCGGGCACGGTGGATTCTATGGTCGGCGCGAAATTGAAAGCGGCGGGACTCGACTTTGCCCCGACTGCGGATGCCGCTACGCTTTGCCGCCGCATCCACGTCACCCTCACAGGTCTGCAGCCCTCCTATGAGGACGTAAAAGCCTTTGAACAAGCCTGCGCCAAAAATGCCCAGGCCGCTACGGATGCCCTGGTGGGCAGGCTCCTCGCCTCCCCAGCCTATGGCGAGCGCTGGGCGCGCCTGTGGTTAGATGTGGCCCGTTATGCCGATACCGATGGCTATCAAGTCGCGGGCAAAAACACCCGCTACCCCTATGCCTACACCTACCGTGACTGGGTGGTGAAGTCGCTGAATGACGACATGCCGTATGACAAGTTTTTGATGTATCAGTTGGCAGCGGACAAGATGGTGCCTGCGGGTCAAAATGATCCCCACTTGGCTGCCCTGGCCTACCTGAATGTGGGGGACCGTTTCATCAGCAACAAGGATCTGCAGACCGATGACCGCATCGACGCTGTGACACGCGGCATGCTGGGCCTAACCGTGGGTTGCGCACGCTGCCACGATCACAAATTTGATCCTATCCCGGCCCGCGATTACTACGCGCTCTACTCCATCTTCAACAGCAGCGAAGAGCCCGCCAATGAAGCCATGCCTATCATCGGCAAAGCGACCAATGAGGCGGATATCAAGGACTACGATGCCAAGGTGGCTGCCATTGCCAAAGAGGAGCTCGACTTCAAAAAGCAGGTCTATGATGAAATCCGCCATCCAGAGCGTGTCACCGAATACCTCGCCTTTGCCCAGGAAGCCGTCACCATCAAAGATCGCAACACGCTGAAAGGCCGTGCCGGACAGCTCAAGCTCCGTGACAAAGTGGCTGATCAATGGGGAGACTTCCTGAAACGTCACGCCCTGAAGGACAAGCCGCATCCGGTGATGATCGCGTGGAAAGAATTTGCTGCCCTCCCAGCGGATCAGTTTGCCGCTAAGGCCCCAGCCGTCGTCGAAGCCATGATCAAAACTGAGCGTGGCCTGAACGCGGTGACTCGCAATGAGCTGGCCAAACGCCCGGCTCCCAAAAATTTCAATGAAGTGGCCGCGCTGTATGCCGACATCTTCAATACCTGCCTCGCTGGCAAGGAACCGGACAATGCGGACTGGAAACAAGTGCGTGAAATCCTGCAAGCAGCCCCCAGCCCCATGTCTGTGCCAGTGGAGCAGGCGAATATCTTCTTCACCCGCAAGGACCTCACTCAGATGGTCAAGAACTCGAACGCGAGGCTGAAGCTGGAGTCTGAGCACCCGGGTGCCCCTCCTCGCGCCATGGTCATGCTGGACAAGCCAAAACCTGCCGACGTGAGCATCTTCATCCGTGGCAATCCTAGCCGCCGAGGCGCAGTCGCCCCACGCGGATGGCTCACCATGTTTGGTGGAGAAAGCTTCAAGGAAGGCAGCGGTCGCCTGGAACTCGCGCAGAAAATCGCTAGCAAGGACAATCCCCTCACCGCTCGTGTCATCGTGAATCGCGTGTGGGCCCAGCATTTTGGCAAGCCTTTGGTGGGGCAAACCAGTGACTTCGGCGTTCAGACGGATAAGCCCGTGCAGCAGGACGTTCTAGACTACCTCGCCGCCACTTTCATGGAAGAAGGCTGGAGTCTCAAAAAACTGCACCAGCGCATCCTCAGCAGCCGCACCTACCAGCAGGCGGCTCAAGTCAGCGCGGAAAAAAACCTCAAGGATGCCGACAATGAACTCCTCAGCCGCCAGAACCGCCAGCGTCTGGACTACGAATCCATGCGAGATGCTATGCTGCAAGTGGCTGGAGATCTGAACCCCGGCAAGATCGGCGGACGTGCGGTCGAATTGAAGGATAAAGAAGCCGATACCCGCCGCAGCATCTACCTTCTGGTGGATCGTTATGATCAAGCCACTGTGCCTGCCATGTTCGATTTCGCCAATCCGGACAACCACAGCCCCATCCGCTACGTGACCACCGTGCCGCAGCAGGCCCTGTTCCTCATGAATAGCCCCTTCATGCAGCAGCGCTCCACCAAGCTGGCCGCCGCCACACCCGTGAAAGGCAGCACGGTGGATTCAGAATCTGTGCAGGCTCTCTACCACCGTGTGCTGCGCCGCGATGCGCGGCCTGAGGAAGTCGAGATGGCCCAGCGCTTTTGCAATGATGCCGAGGGTCTCAGCCGCCGCGCAGCCGCCTTTGTCTGGCGTTACGGCTGGGGACAGGTGGAAAAAGACGCTGCCACAGGCAAAGTGAGCTTAGGAGGTTTTGAGCCCATGCCTCACTACGGCAAGGTCGGCCAGAGCACCTTCCGCTGGACGCCTGAGAAAGTGCATCCTTCCAAGGAATTTGGTCACCTCTACATCGGAGCAGGCAATGGCCACCCCGGCCACTCCTGGCCCGCTGTGATGCAATGGACTTCTCCTTTTGAAGGCCAGAAGATTCGCATCAGCGGCGTCATCAAACGCGCCAGTGAAAGAGGTAACGGCGTGCGTGTCTGGATCATCTCCAATCGCGCGGGGAAAATCCGTGAGGAGCTGATCAAACCCGCCAGCAGCGTGGACATCACCGCCGATCTCGAAGTCAGCCAGGATGAAGTGCTGAGCTTCGTCGTCGAATCCGAAAACAAAAACACGGACAGCGACAGTTATACCTGGGCACCCAAGATTGAACTTGTGGAGGCCGATGGCCACCTGAGTCCTCTCACCCGTGCCGATACTGACTTTTGCGGTCCGGAAGGCTGGCCCATCAACCGCGCCAAAGCTCAAACACCCCTGGCTCAGCTCGCTCAAGTGCTCATGATGTCGAACGAGTTCCAATTTGTGGATTGATTTCGTATTCTATTACTCACTCACACCGAAACCTGGAGGTTCCTCATGTCCATCGCCCACATTCGTGAACAGATCGCAGAACTCAGCTATGAAGAGCGCCTGCAGCTTTCTGATTGGCTCCAGATCACGACCGCCCTCGAGGATGAAGACGCAGAAGAGGCCGCTGAACTGGCTCTGGCAGAGCAGCGATCTGAAGAGCTTCGGTCAGGGGCTGTCATTGCGATCCCGTGGGAAGAAGTAAAACGACAGTTGGCGATAGCCTCGCCAACATGAACGTTGATTTTCACCCTTTGGCAGTCCGTGACTTGCTTGATGCACAAAAATATTAAGGCGAAATTGATCCAGCCCTATCGAAAGACTTCCGCCGCCAGCTTGATCTCATTGTAGCCACTTTATCAAAGTCGCCCTTTTTCTATCATCCCCTTTCTCTCCGTTCTCGGTTTAGGCGCGCCAATATGAAACGTTTTCCTTTTCATTTAATTTATGAAGTGACCGATTCAGAATCTCTGATCCGAGTCGTCGCCGTGCGCCACAACAAACGCCACCCTTCCCACGGTCTGAACCGTTCTTGGCCCCAAATTTAATTTTCCCATGTCCCACCACGCCCCCAACCTCGAACATCACTTCCTTACCCGCAGACAGCTCCTCAGCCGTCTCGGCATGGGCTTGGGCTCCATGGCCCTAGGAGATATCATGGGTGCAGGCAAGGCCCAGGCCGCTTTGAATGCCACCAACCCCTTCGGCGTCCGTCAGCCCCACTTTGAGCCGACAGCGAAGCGGGTCATCCATTTCTTCATGAATGGTGGCCCTTCACAGGTGGATACGTTCGATCCTAAGCCCATGCTGGATAAGTATGACGGCAAGGCCCTGCCGAACATGTCTCTCAAGACCGAGCGTCCCACTGGGGCCGGCCTGAAGTCCCCCTTCAAATTTCAAAAGTATGGCCAGTGTGGCCTGGAAGTGAGTGAAATTTTTTCCCGCACCGCCCAGTTTGCCGATGACCTCTGCGTCATCCGCTCCATGCAGGCCGATGTGCCTAACCATGAACCCTCCCTAGGTCTCATGAACACTGGCGATGGCCGCCTCCACCGCCCCAGCTTCGGCTCTTGGGTGACTTATGGGCTGGGCTCTGAAAACGAAAACCTGCCGGGCTACATCTCCATGTGCCCCAAGGGCATGCCCACGCGCCGGACAAAGAACTGGCAGTCCGCCTTCCTCCCCAGCATCTACCAGGGCACCTACATCAACACCGAGAACACAGATGTGGACAAGCTGGTCGAGTTCATCAAAAACACCTCGCTGGATATGAAGCAGCAGCGTCGCCAGCTAGACCTGCTCTATGAGATGAATCACAATCACCTCATCCAGCGTGACAAAGATCAGCAGCTCGATGCCCGCATCCAGAGCTACGAACTCGCCTATCGCATGCAGATGGAGGCGACGGATGCCTTCGACATCAGCAAGGAGCCTGAGCACATCCGCAAAGCCTATGGCGAAAACGACTTTGGTCGCCAGACCCTCATCGCCCGCCGTCTCCTCGAGCGCGGCGTCCGTTTCATCCAGCTCTGGACTGGGGCGGGCCAGCCCTGGGATAGCCATGATGAAATTCTCGACCACGCCCGTCTCGCCAAGGATGTGGACGGTGCCATCGCCGCTTTCATGGCAGACATGAAGCAGCGCGGTCTTTTCGACGATACCCTCATGATCTGGGGTGGTGAATTTGGCCGCACGCCTGCCGTCGAGCTCCCCACACCGGGTTCCAATGCAGGCAAACAGCGCGGTCGCGACCACAACCACTACGGCTTTACCAACTGGCTTGCTGGCGGCGGTGTCAAAGGTGGTTATACCCATGGTGCGACGGACGAGTTCGGCTTTGCCGCAGTAGAGAAACCCGTTCACGTGCATGAACTGCACGCCACGCTCCTGCGCGCCCTCGGTTTCGACCACTCCAAGTTTACCTTCAAGTATGCAGGTCTCGACTTCCGCCTTACTGGAGTCGAAGACTGCAAAATTGTTCCAGAACTGCTGGCCTGAGATTCAGACTTCGGCCAGAGGTGAGGTATGAGTGAACCCCTCCCTGCTGAATCCGAAGTCGCCGCTCTGCGGCAGGAAATAAAGGATTTGCGCCACGTGATCAAGCTCATGTGGACTCTCCTAGTCCTCTTTCTTGGCTACATCAGCTTCCGCGCCTGCACCTCCATTTACCAGTTTGAAATCATCTTTGAAAACATGCTGGGAGACAAAAATAAACTCCCCGACCTAACCAAAAGCTTGATCGCATGGAGCCGTGCCGGAGATGGTTTCGCGGCCCCTGCTTCAGTCATCCTACTCATTGGAGTAAGCCTCATCCTTCCCTGGAAACTCAAAAGCATCCGTGCCTCAGTCTGGGTTTCATTGATCTGCACAAGCCTGCTGGTGATTCACACCGCTCTATGCTGGGCAGGCACCTTTGCGCCGCTCATCACAGTCATCAAAGACTTGTCGGGCGCTGAGTGATAGCCTCTCACAGCCCCAGCATCTGGAGCATTTTAGCTTTGGAAATGGCCCCAGACTCACGGGCCACCTCGCGCCCCTCCTTGAAAGATATGAATGTGGGGATGCTGCGGATGCCGTGACTGGCCGCCAGCTCACTCTGCAAATCCACATCCAAGCGCACCACCTTCGCCCGGTCAGAAACTTCGCGTGAAAGTTCTTCGACCACCGGGCCCACGCTGCGGCAGGGACCGCACCAGTCCGCATAAAATTCCACTAGCACCGGCACGGTGGCATTTTTCACTTCCGGTAAGGTGGAGTAGTTCCGCCCCTGCGAGCTCAGAGGGGTCGCCATGTCCAGGGCGATCCAGCCACACCAGGCCATCACTGCCCCTGCGATCCACAACCCGATGTTGGATGACTTCATGCCCAAAATGTCCAGCATTCTCCTCAAATGCCAAGACCTTTCCCTGAGGTTAGACTCAAGGCCGCTAAGTAATGGGAGTGACGTTGAAGTTTTTGGGAACGTGGTCAGAAGCAGGAGAATGCATGCGCGGCCATCAGCACACTGGCTGGCGAACATGAACCGAACTTCAAGCGTGTTCCATGCCTAAGAAGGCACCCACCTTGCCTGGTGTCCCTGGGATGACTCTAGGAACTGCTCAAACAGCCGCCATTTCAGCCAGCAGGCGGCGCAGTTGGGCGAACTCCACGGGCTTCGTCAGGTGGGCTACAAAACCTGCGTCGTAGGCTTGTCGCTGATCTTCTTCCATGCCATAACCTGTGAGGGCGATGCCACGCAGCCCATACTGAGCCTTGAGGCTACGCATCAACTCAATGCCGGTGCCATCAGGCAGGCCGATGTCGCTGACCACAAAATCTAACTTTTGGTTAGCGGCCAATACTTCAGCCTGGGCGATGCATGTGGCGCTGATGACCTGATAACCTGCACGTTTGAGCAAACGACTCAGCACCGCCAATGTCGGCTCATGATCCTCCACGATCAGCAGGCGTAAAGAAGAGGCCGATGTAGGGTCGGGTTTAGCCGTGGAATCCCCGCCCTCAGATTCATCGCCTGGGGAAGGGATCTCATTCCCACGAGTGGCCGGAAGGCGCACGCGGAAGAGGGCTCCCTGGTCTGCGCCTTCACTCTCTGCCACAATGCTGCCTTCATGCATGTCCACGATGGCCTTGGAGATAGACAGCCCCAAGCCCATTCCACCAAAGCGATGATCATTGGTGAGACCCGCCTGTTCAAAAGGGCGGAAGATACGCTCAAGTTTATCCGCAGGAATCCCTATCCCGGAATCGACAATCTCTAAAACTAGACTGTCCTCTTCATCATAAGAACGAATAGCGATGGAACCTTTGGTGGGCGTGAACTTCACGGCATTCTTGAGCAGATTCCAAAACACTTGCTGGATGCGAGCAGCGTCACAACGGATCTGAGTCAGTGTGGCATCCAGGGCCAGTGTGATCACCAGCCCTTTGGCCTGAGCTTCATCACGCGCGATCTCGAGAGCGTGGCCTAACAAAGCATGCGCATCGCCCTCCTGGAGCCGCAGCACCATTTTACCGTGGGTGATTCGGGTAAGATCGAGAAGATCGTCGATCAACCTGGCTTCGAGGCTGACGTTGCGCTGCATCATGCGCAGCGTTTCACGCACGGTGCCTGGGAGTGCAGGGTCTTCACACAGATCTTCCACAGCCATCAAAACAGGCGTCAGCGGCGTTCTCAGCTCGTGAGAGAGAGCCGCTAAAAATTCATCCTTAGCACGGCTGGCACGCTCGGCCTCAGCCCGGGCTTGGCGGGCGGCCTCTTCGGCTTTGACCACATCGTGGATATCGGTGGAGGTGCCATACCAGCGCACGATTTCACCCCGCTCATCCCGCAGAGCTACAGCACGCCCTAAAAACCAGCGATAATTCTGCGTCGCAGGCTCATACCAACGGTAACGTATTTCATAGGGTGCCCCAGTGCGTACGGAGTGATACCAGACCTCCGAACAGCGTGGAGCATCCTCCGGGTGCAGGACGGAGAGCCAGCCTGCATCTCCTGCTTCACGCTGCGGACGCCCAGTGAAGTCATACCAGCGTTGATTGAAATATTCCACATGCCCATCGGGCCGCGCCATCCAGACGACCTGGGGCATGAGATCGGCAATTTGACGAAACCGGGATTCACTTTCCTTCAGATCTCGGGTCACGCGGGCACGTTCCAGGGCTTCCCAGCAGCGGTTGGCCACATGTTGAGTGAGTGAGACTTCCTCCGCTGTCCAGCGGCGTGGCCCATTCATGTGCACGGCCATGGAGGCCACCAGTTTGCCATCTTTGTGCAGTGGCACGCAGATCACAGCGCGGATCTGCCCATTTTCATAAGATTGAGTGCCTTCCGGGGCTGGCTCGTGCGTGAAGATGTCCTCCACGACGTAGGCCTCATTCGCCCGCATGAGGGCGAGGACATGCGATCCAAACTGGGTGAAGGTATAACGACCAATGATACTCCCCACCCCACAGGTATAATCCCCGAGGATATTCATCGTATCTTCATCGGCCTCAATGTCTGCGTAAGCACAGCGGTCCACCCGGAGATGCTGGCCTAACAAACGCGCGGAGATGGCCACGATGTCTTCCGCATTGCTCAAAGGCCGTACCGCATCATCCAAAGAAACAAGGAACTTTTGCCTCTGTTCGGCATGTCTTCTTTCCGTGATATCCAGAAAAGCCCCGACACTGCCACAGCTCTCTCCCCGCTCATTAAAGAGGGGCGAGACATATTCCAGTAAGCGCACCTTACGCCCATCTGAAAAAACGAGATTCAGTTCACAATCACGGATCTCCTTGCCGTCACGCGCAGCCAACTGCATGGGCAATTGCTCCGCTGGCACTTCCACTCCATCGTCATTGAACACGCGGAAATGTTGGGGAATCTGCCCCTCAGGAGCTGTTTTGGAAGCGTTGCCACCATGCGGCACTTCGAGCAGTTTTGAGAAAGCAGCATTGAGGCGTATATGGCTGCATTGAGGATCATTCGCGATGGCGATGCCAACCGGCAAGACCTCCAACAAGGTCTCGAGTTCTGCCAATCGAGCCCGGCTTTCTTGACTCAGCCGCGTCATTTCTCTTTCCGCCACCAGACGCTCCGTAATGTCCGTAAACTTCACCGCCACCTGCGACTGCTCTGGGCAGCCAATGGGAAAGGCATACACCTCAAACCAGCGCCCCAGTGACTCAGACCCCTCCGTGAAGTTCACCGGTTCCCGTTCCTTTGCCACTCGGCCATAAATCTGAAACCAGTGCTCCTCATGCAAGGGATTCATTTCCTTGATGGTTTTACCATGCGCATCCTTCAGACCCGTGTGTTTTTCAAAAGCCAGATTGGTTTCGACAAAACGGTAGTCCACCGCCCGGCCATCCTCATTCCAAATCATTTCTAACACACAGAAACCATCATTGATGGAGGCAAACAATGAGCGGTAACGCTCTTCACTGGCCTGCAGAGCCGCAGCCACGGCTTTGTCCTCCGTGACATCTCGGAAATAAACAGAAAGCCCACCTCCACGGATGGGAAAGCCACGCACAGAAAACCACCTTTCCCAGGGCGTGTAAAAGACCTCGAACTCCACCGAGACCCCTTCCCGAACAGCCCGGAGAAATTCCGTCTCAATAATGGTCCCATGAGCGGAAGGAAACATCTCCCAGTAACTGTGGCCTAACAAAGCATCGGGTGACTCGATGTAAGCCGAAAGGATGCGCTTCGCCGCTTCATTCACAAAGGTAAAACGCCACTGGGGATCAAACCCATAAAACCCATCCGTGATGCTTTCCAGAATCCGCGTCACATGATCTTCATGCTCACCCACGCTGAATGAATGAGGGGAAATTGACGCCGTGAGATGAGAAGCCTCCATGAGTTCAAAATGAGTGGAGTGGCGACCTCTGATGCAAAGGCAGTCGGCACAGCAGAAGCATCATAACGTGAAGTTGAACTTTTGCCATGGAGAAGGATGGGGGAAATAAGCCGATATTTCAGGAGCTCGCGCCAAGGAGAGACGCATCTGGCCCGCACATGCGGGCGGGGTCTAGAGCTTCGTCTAACTCTTTTTGGGTGAGGCCCAGGGCCTGGAGCTGCTGCTGACATATTTGCCGCACTGGCACCCCGGTGCGGGCACTTTCCTTGGCAATCACAGCCGCTCGATCATAACCAATTTTCGCATTCAATCCCGTCACCAGAGCTAAGCTACGCTCGATGAAATCCCGACACCGCGCTTTATTCGCCTCAATGCCCTGCACGCAACGTTCATTCAATAAGGCGGTAGCCCTAGAGAGCAGGGCGATGCTTTCCAGCACAGCCGCCCCGAGGGCAGGCATCATCACATTCAGCTCAAAGTTTCCCTGAGCCGCACACCAGGTGACCGTCGCATCATTGCCAAAAACACGCGCACACACCTGCATCAGGCTTTCAGACATCACGGGATTCACCTTGCCCGGCATGATGCTGCTGCCTGGCTGCGTGGCGGGCAGGATGATTTCACCGATGGCACATTGGGGCCCAGAACTCAGCCACCGCAGATCATTGGCCATTTTAAAAAGACTGGTCGCCAGCGTTTTGAGTAGGCCGCTCACCTCCACCAGCGCATCCCGCGCCGCTTGGCTTTCAAAGGGGTCTCGAGCCTGGCTAAAAGGCAGGCCTATGCGCCGTGAGATCTCGGCAATCGCCAAAGCAGGAAAATCAGGATGCCGATTTAAACCCGTGCCCACGGCCGTGCCGCCCAGGGGTATTTCTGCCAGCGCCTGAATGGCTCTTTGCACACGCTCTCCCCCCAGTTCCACCTGCCGCGCATACCCCTTAAACTCCTGGCCTAACCGAACGGGGGTAGCGTCCATCAGGTGCGTGCGTCCAATTTTGAGCACGTCCCAAAAAGCCTCGCCTTTCTGGGCAAGACTGGCCTGAAGCCCTCGCAGAGAAGGCAGCAAACGTTCATTCATTTCTCGCGCGGCAGCGATGTGCAAGGCCGTGGGAAAAGTGTCATTCGAGGACTGACCCATGTTGACATCATCATTCGGATGCACCGGGTCCTTGGCCCCGATGGGCTTCCCCGCTAATTGGCAGGCACGATTGGCGATCACCTCATTGACATTCATGTTCGTGCTGGTGCCCGAACCGGTCTGATAAATATCCAGAACAAAATGAGCGTCCAACTTACCTTCGGCGACCTCCTGTGCTGCCTGCTCAATGAGGTCAGCCTTTTCCTTCGCTAGAAGGCCTAACCGATGATGCACCTGGGCGGCAACTCCCTTGATGATGCCGTAAGCGTGAATGATGGGAAACGGCACGGGGTGGCCGCTGACTGGAAAATTGAGCACTGCTCTCTGAGTGGAGGCCCCATACAGCGCATCCGCTGGCACTGGCATTTCCCCCATGCTGTCTTTTTCCACGCGGATCGTCATGGGTGAATGCTGGCAGATCTGCCGCGATACAAAAAGACGAAAAGAAGGAATATAAACTAACGGGTCTGGGCCACCCGCTGGAGATAACGTGAACTCTCCTCATTCTTAGCCACGGCGATCATGGGTTTTTCTTTGTCCTTACCGATCGGCTTGGTGGCCACGGTTTCAGGGAAAGGGGTAGCGGCATCGCTGGCACCGATAGCCGCCATCACCAAGGTGAAAGCTAGCACGGAGCCAGCTAGAACTGGAGTCAAAGTCGTGTCTTTCATACACTCTTTCATCGCGGTCATGTCCACATCTGCGCGTATGGTTTTCGGTACGCGGCAGATTTTCCAAAAACGATCCGAGACATCTGCTGAGCCGCCTCCAAGATCAGCAGCCTTCCGAACGTTGAACTCATGATGTCCACACCCTCACCCCGTCCTCTTTGGCAAGATCTCCTTCATGGGGCCCTCGGCTTCGCTCTGGTCAGCCTAGCGGCTTTTTCCATCTGGGCTTTTGCCGGAAGGTTCTTTGCTCCTTTCGGCGGTGAAGTGGCCATGTATGCGGCTATTGCTGGGGTCTTTTTAGGTTTTTCCGGCCTGTTACTGGGTCGGCTGGCAGGCAGCATCGGACGATTTTATCAGGCTTTTTTGCCCGCCTTTTTCCTCTATGCCATCGTCTGGTGCATCGCTTGGTTTGCGTTTAAAAATCGCACAGGGGAGTGGCTGGGAGCAGCGGCAGGCAGCATCATCTTCACCTATGTCGTCATGAAAATCTTGGGCTCCACACGGGGCTGGCTCTTAGCAGCCGTGACCTTGTTTGGCCTCCATTCCGCAGGCTACTTTGCTGGTGACTGGGCCATGTATGATGTCTGGCTCAGCCCAGATAATCTGGCAGATCTGACCAAAAAGGACCGCGCCCAGGCCGCGCTGATGGGGAAACTTTCCTGGGGTCTCTTCTACGGGCTGGGCTTTGGGGCCGGGATCGGCTGCGTCTTTCACCGCGCGCGGGTTGGGGCTTGAGCGGCGGCACTTCCCTGCTATACATTCCCTTTCCACCATGGCTCTTGCAAAGATCACCCAAGTTTCCGGCACTGCCGTCCACGTCCCAGGTTCCGATATTGATACGGACCGCATCATCCCTGCCCGCTTCATGAAGTGCGTCACCTTTGACGGTCTGGGTGAGTTCGCTTTTTACGACGTGCGTTTCGATAAAGACGGCAAACCTACCGGCCATCCCCTGGATGACCCGCGCTTCAAAGGGGCCTCCATCCTGCTTTCCGGCACGAACTTCGGCTGTGGCAGCTCCCGCGAGCACGCCCCCCAGGCCCTCTATCGTTTTGGCTTCAGGGCCGTCATCGCCCAGAGCTTTGCCGAAATCTTTTTTGGCAACTGCACCACCCTCGGCATCCCCTGCGTGATTGCCTCCGCTGAAGACATCGCCAAACTGGCCGCTGCCGTGGAAGTCAACCCCGCCATCGAAGTCACCGTGGATGTGGAAAACAATCGCGTCGTCTTCGGTGATGACACGTTCAGCGTGAAGATCCCCACCACCGCTCATGAAGCTCTGACCAGCGGCAAGTGGGACCCCATCGCCGAACTCCTCGAATCCAAGGAAGCCATCCACGGTCGCATGAGCGCCATGGGCTGGGTCTAAGCCGGGTTTCTCTCTTTCAAACCACCCATCATGAGCACCGTACCCGACCAGCTTCGTTATCGCGATTCCCATGAGTGGGTGGACCCCACGCAGGAAATCTCCCCCGTGGGCATCACTGACCACGCCCAGGCGGAACTGACCGACGTGGTCTTTGTGGACCTGCCCAAGCTGGGCCCCGTCACCGCAAGCCAGCAGGTCTGCGTGGTGGAGTCTGTCAAGGCCGCCAGTGACATCTACTCCCCCGTGAGTGGTGAAATCGTGGAGGTGAATGAAGCCCTCAATGCCGAGCCCGGTCTCATCAATACCGACCCCTACGGCGCAGGATGGATCTTTAAAATCAAGATCGCCCAGGCCGATGAAGCCGCCTCTCTCATGGATGCGGCCGCCTACAAAGCCCACATCGGCTAAAAGGTGTGCAAAGAAGGGTGCTGTCTAGTGCGGCAGCCCTTCTAAATCGACCGGCAGCTTGGGGTCATCCTTGGCTTTTTCAGTCGCCAGCTTTTCTCCCCATTCAGCGACCTTGGCGGGATTCACCTCGGCAAGGTTTTCTGTTTCATAGGGGTCTTTGGCGATGTTAAAAAGCTCGGCCTTGCCCTTGGCCCGTGAGATGAATTTCCAGTCGCCATACCGCAGCGATGCATCGCCGGAACGATGAGCGATGTAGATCGGGCGTGCCGCAGGCAAAACCATCTCTCCACTCAGGGCCCGCCACTGGCTCACTCCATCCCACTTCAGATCTCCCTTCGCCTCATACCCGACCAGGGTGGCCAGCGTAGGCATCCAATCCACCGCATGCATGGGCGTGCGGAAGAACTGGGGCGACAGTTTCCCGGGCCAGTTCGCAAAGGCGCACACCCGCGTGCCGCCTTCATAAAGCGTGTTCTTTTGGCCCCGCAGTGGATGGTTTTCACTGTTCAGCGGTGAGTGCCCCACCTTCCCCACATAGGCATTCTTGAGAGATTCGATACCGCCATTGTCGCTGGTGAAAATGATCAGCGTCTGCTCCCGCTGCCCCGTCTTTTCCAAGGCCGCCACCATCTGGCCGATCTTTGCATCCAACTGGGAAACCATGGCCGCCAGGCGCAGCCGGCTGTCCTGCTTTTCTGGCTCGTCATGGAACTTCACGCCCTCATAGAGCTTCTTGTATTCTTCAGGGGCATCCACAGGCGTGTGCACGGCATGGAAGGGCACATAGATGAACCACGGCCCCTTACTTTCCTCGATGCGCCGCACCGCCTCAGCCGCCACCAGTTCGGTGGCATTGCCCTCTTCATGGAAAAGCTTGCTATCGCGATGCCAAGTGTCCTCATAGGGACCCACACGATACTTGTGCGTCCATGGATCTGCCGCCCCAGTCAGCGTGCCATAGCCGTGGTCAAAGCCATAGGCATTCGGCCCCCACTCCACGCGCGCACCCAGATGCCACTTGCCCGTCTGGTAGGTAGCGTAGCCCAGAGATTTCAGCATGGAGGCCATCGTCAGCGTGCCCAGCGGCATGGCGCGCAGGTTACTCGGAGCCAGAGCCTGCGGGCCAAAGCGCCCCGGATACCTGCCACTCATCAGCGCCGTGCGTGTGGGGGTGCAGACAGGTTGCACATAGTGCTGGTCCAGCTCCACCCCTTCCTTCACCAGTTTGTCCATGTGCGGTGTTTTGCCAAATCCCCCATGCCAACCCACATCTGCCCAGCCCAGATCATCTGCAACGATGAACAGTATGTTAGGCCGGGGAGTCTGCCCGTGAACCACAGCCGAGGCCAGCAACAGGACGAAAAGAAAAGCCAAGAAACGCATCCCCTAAAGACGAAGTCGTCCGCCCCATATTTCGCAGGAAATTCGATCCGTCATTCAACCCCACGACCACGTTCCAAACCAGTCACGATATTGCAGTGGCCCTCATCGGCTTTAGCCACACTGTCTCTTCGGTATGAATATCGCTCCCACCTCCACTCATAATAAAGCCCTCGGCTACATCCTCTGGATCTTCGGTTTCACAGGCGCTCATCGTTTTTACTTTGGCAAGCCCGCCACCGGCATCCTCTGGTTTTGCACCGCGGGTCTCTTCCTCATCGGCTGGATTGTGGACCTCTTCCTCATCCCCGGCATGGACCGCAAGGCAGACGCCCGCTACACCTCAGGTCCTTATGAGTACTCCACCGCCTGGATACTGCTCACCTTTCTCGGCATCTTTGGCGTGCACCGCTTTTACCAGGGCAAGTGGATCTCCGGCCTGCTTTACCTCATCTCAGGTGGTGGATTCCTCATCGGGGTGGTCTATGACTTCTGCACGCTCAACAGTCAGTTGGATGAACTGAACCGCAAAAGCTAACGAGCCACAAATTTTTCCTGCTTAGGAGAGAGAAACAGCCCCGTGCATGCGTGAAGCCTCTGCATGAAACTGTTTCTCTTTCTCTTTTGGGCCTCTCTCTCTTTTGTCAGCGCTCGGGACGGCACCCTGGATCTCTATTGGATTGATTCCGAAGGCGGCGGCTCCACCCTCATCGTCACGCCAGAGGGCGAGTCCATCCTTGTGGATACTGGCAATCCCGGCGGGCGCGATCCCCAGCGCATCCAGCAGGTAGCCACCCAGGTCGCTGGCCTGAAGCGCATTGACCACGTCGTCATCACCCACTTCCATGCCGATCACTTCGGCGGCTTAGCAGAGCTGGCCGAGCTCATGCCCATCGGGACTCTTTATGACAAAGGCGTGCCCGAGGGCAGCCCCGATGGCAAACCGCAAGACATGCGCTGGGCCCTCATGAGACGCCCTTACCTGAGCGCGAAGGTAGAAAAACGCGTGACTCTGGCCGCTGGTGACGAACTGCCCTTAAAACAAACCGCTGGCTGCCCCAAGCTCAGTCTGCGCTGCCTAGGCGCTAACCAAAAGTTCATCACGGCCCCAACCGATGCGCCACGCAATCCACTCACAGGCAGCGTTCCCCCCAAAGCCGTGGACCCGAGTGACAATGCCAACAGCGTGGTCCTCTTGCTTCAGTTCGGTGATTTCCGGTTCTTTGATGGCGGTGACCTCACCTGGAATGTGGAGGAAAAGCTCGTCACGCCGATCAATCTTGTCGGGACGGTGGATCTCTATCAGGTGAACCATCACGGTCTCGATAGCAGCAACAATCCCGTCCTCATCCGCAGCCTGCAGCCCACCGTTTCCGTCATGAACAACGGGCCCAAAAAGGGCACTAGCAAATCCGCTCTGGATGCCCTGAAGTCTGCGCCTAGCCTTATTGCCATGTATCAGGTCCACGAAAACATTCGCGAGGATCACGAAAACACGACCGATAAAACCATGATCGCGAATCACGGTGATCCCGGCGAAGCCTGTACCGCACATCCCATCCACTGCACCGTCAGTACCGACTCCAAAAGTTACACCCTCGCCGTGCCCTCGCAGTCTCACTCCCGCACGTATCAAACACGCGCCAAGTAAGACACCTGAGTCATCGAGCTTCACTTAAACTCCAGATCGGGTGGGAAATTCCGCACCAGATCATCCTTCGTGTAAGGCAGCCCGTCCGGCCCATCGTAAACGAGCTGGAACGCACAGCCGCTGCTGGAGATCACGTGAAGGCGGATGCCTGGCGCTTCAGGAGCAGAGCGGAAGGCCTCTTTTTGCAGCGCCGGATGCTCCTTGGGCACCAGGGCTAGATTCTTGCGATTGCCCCCAGCCAGTTGGTCACACACCTCTTGCCAAGTGCCGTTGGGCAGAGAGCGCACCGTTGTCCAATAATCCACCAGCATTTGCCCCACGATGGTCGTCTGCTGCTCCGGGGTGAGATCGGGTTTGAGTAAATCATTCAGCGGCCCAGGCGGCAGACCCGCCGCAGGATCTGGCACGGGCAGGCCCGCCTTCAGCGCCGGATCTTCCGGCTGCAGACTCTCTTGTTTTTGACCTAACCATGTTTGCACACCCGCCCATAATCCCCCAATGCCACCACTTTTGCCAAGCATGAGCCCAAACAAGACCGCCAGAAGCAGCAGCAAAATGAAAGCGAAAGGACGAAGGAATGATTTCACAACGAACAATCTTAGCCTCACCTCACGCCGCTTTCATGAAACCTAAATTAGCGTCAAAGTTCAGGATGTTCGGGAACACATCCCGAATCTGTGAGTCGGAGAGGCCAAACCACTTCGCCATCGTCGCGGCATATTGATCCACCGCAGTGGTCGGCACCCAGCGGCCACGCCCTGTATCCAGCGGATTGCCTGCCACGGTGATGTCTGGGTCTGGGAAGCTGCCATAGACTTTCTGCCCATTCACACCGCCACCCATGATCATGTGATGCCCACCCCAACCATGGTCAGAACCACGTCCGTTGGAATCATACGTGCGGTTAAAGTCCGAGGCTGTGAAGCTCGTCACCGCATCTCCCATGCCGATGCTTTCGAGCCCATCTTGAAAGCCCTTCATTGCCGCGCTCACCCGGCCTAACAAACCTGCGTGATCATCGAGCTGCGGCCCATGCGTGTCAAAACCACCCGTGGCCACGAAGAAAATTTGCCGCGTGATACCCAGCGGCCCCTGCGCCTGGATCATCTTCGCCACCGTGCGGAGTTGCTCCCCCAGGTCATTGTTCGCCGGGATGGTGGGAAAATTCGACGTGCCTTGCAGAGCTGCATTGATCGTATCCGCCTCGATGATGGACTTGTTGGAAAGGTCGGCAAAAGCGTCCTCCATCAGGTTCGCATACTCCGCATTCAAGATGTTGCGGAAGGCCGTGTAGCGTGACACATCCTGACTGCTGCTCCCCTGCCCCAGCCGAAACACCGGGGTACCACCTGGACCTGGACGGAAGGGCAGCATCGTCTTGCCGACCTGGAAGAAATTCGTTCCGCTCAGAGATACCAGCATCGAAACCGACGTGCGCTCCTGCGTGCCCACCAGCGCCTCCGCCATCCTAGCGCCCCAGCCCGTCTGGTTATACGCGGCATTCATGGTGCTGGCAGAGGTCTGCCACTGCACCTGCTGGTCACTGTGGGAAAACAGGTTGTCCGGAATGGCTGCCGTGCGGTTATGATAGTCTTGCAAGGTCGCCGGGGCAATGAGCGTGCCCACATTCGACATCAGCGCCAGCTTGCCTTGATTGTACAAGTCTCGGCAGCCTGTCATGGAAGGATGCAGCCCCAGGTTCAGGCCATTGTCATTCAGCGTGTTAAGCGCTAAAATGTTCGCTTGAGGGATCGTCAGCACCGTGCGGCTGGCGGCATACTTCGCATGGGCCGAGGACTCGCGGGGCATCAGCAGATTGTTGGAGTCATTCCCCCCATACAAGAAGACACAGACGATGGCCTTATACGGTGTCCCTGGGGCCAGCACATCTGCCGCCTGCGCATTCATGTGGCGCAGCGTCAGGATGGTATTCAGCAGGCAGGTCGTGGACATGGCCGAGCACGCACTGCGGCCCAAAAAGTTCCGCCGGGTGAGGAGCGTGGGCATTTCGTTCGGTGTCATGGGCGCAAAAGGAAAAAAGGTCGATAAGAAGGATAAATCAACGCTCGGTGGAAAATTCAGGCGAGGCCGTGATCAGTTGCAGCATCACCTTCACCCCATTGTTGGCATTGGCGATGTGGAGCGCGTGAAGGTTCATCAAAGAGGCCCGCAGGCCTGCCGACATAGAGCGACCTAACAAAAGGGTCTCCAATTTACTCAACAGCACCTCAGGGGTATTCCACACGCTGGTCAGCGGCAGCAGGTCCAAGCCCACGCGCCCGCCTTGGTTCGCGTAAAATCCATTGGTCACGCCTTCAAAGAAGTAGTTCGCCGTGTCCGTCACCGTCAGCTCCGTGGTGATCTCATACTCGGGCGCTGCCAGTCCAGCATCCAGGAGAGCGCCAGGAGGTGAATAGGTCGGGTTGAAGAAATTGAAGACCGTCGGGGCCTGCATCGGCCACTGGCCCAGCTCGTCGCTCGCATTCCACATCACATAGCGGCCCAGCACAGGTGGGTTGCTGTTCGGCGGTTTGGGCAAAGCCCGCAGCACACGGGCTAGGCGGATCATCGGCTCACTCATTTTGCCTGCACCGGGAGCCGCATTCAGCGTGCGTGCTTCTGCATCCAGCAAGATGGCCTTCACCACCGCGCCGATGTCTCCACGCACCCCTTTGCCATTGTCATCCCAGACCTTCGAGACGCGGAAGAGATAGGCGGGGCTGGGATTGCTGGTGACCAGACGTTGGATCAATCGTTTGCTGATGAAAGGCCCCACGTTGGGATGCGCCGCGAGGATGTCCAAGCAGCGGCGCACATCCTGGAGTGCCGTTTGCCCTGCGGGTATCGTGGCCCCACCCACGATGACTTTCTGCCCCCGGTCATGCGCGTCTTCAAACGACATCATCGGGTTGATTTCATCCGTGGCATTGCCACTCCAGGTGAAGCTGCGCGAGTTATTAAACGTCCACCCGGTGAAGGCGCGCGAAAGCTCCAAAATCTCATTCTGCGAATAGGTCGGAATCGCATTGCCTGCGCTATTGCGCTTCAGCGTCCCATCCTTGTTCAGGTGCTCAAGCCCGATGCTGAAGAGCTGCATGATCTCACGCGGATAGTTTTCATCCGGCTGCGTTTTGGAGCTGCGCACCATCGTCAGCCACACCCCCATCATAGGGTTAAAAGTCACATCCTCCAGCAGCTTGCGGTAAGGCACGCCTGGAGCCACGCTGCGGGCCAGCAGGTCGTAGTAGTTCGTGCAGCCGCGCGGGTAATTGCGCAGTGCGCCGTTGCGGTCTGAGATGACCAAAATCTCACTTAATGCCAAGGCCACACGCTGCCGCAACTGGTCCGGTGCCGTCGCTGCGATGGTCCACCAACTGTAAAGCCGATCTTCTGTCTCCAGCGGGGTATTTGTCATCGGCATCACGGCCCCAGGTAGGCCCAAGGTATTGGCCGTGCGAGAGAGCTCCAGCAACCGCTCCTGGGCACCTTCAAACAAAGCTATGCGATCCAGGTGCTCCAGATGCGAAGTCACGGGCAGCGCCAATTGTTCATCGATCCACTTGGAGAAGCCCATCTGCTTCACACGGGCAATGTCCGCTTCCGAAGGGCCAAAGGTCGCCTGTTTCAGGAACCGCGCCGCTTCCAGATCATCCGTGATCGTTGCCGGGGCTGTCCAGGGGCTTGCCACATGGCTACCGCTGGCATCTGCGGGATACGTTGGCTCCGTGCCTTCAGCCACCGCTACGGTGACCTGCCGCGTCGCGATCACCGACTGGTTGCCCGATGAATCGGTAACGACATAACGAAGCGTGTAAGTACCCGGTTTGGACGTGTCCACCGTGCCTTGCGTGGTGACAGATCCTGTGAGGTTGCCATCTTCCAAATCCTGCGCGCTGAAGCCAGGGTCCACATAGCTTCCGCCCACCGGAATGATCACACTGCTGCCACCCGTGAGGGTGATGGTCGGAGGCTGCTTATCGGCAAGTTGAAACGGCGAGAGGAAAGGCCCGTCAATCACCTCAAAGGCAGTCGCTCCAGGCAACAACCAAGCCAGCGCCAAGTGATCACGCCAGCCGGATTCCTTGAACCGAATCTCCACGTAGTAGCTCTTGCCCTTCGTCAGCGAGATCGGGCGAGAAAGCTGATAGTCAGGGAACTTGCGCCACTCATAGTAATCCGTCCCCGCCGGGACAAAGCAGGCGAGTTCTTTCTTCTCGGGCGTGCGGTCTGTGCTGAGGTGCACCTCGCTCCAATCATCCGATGCCAAGTTAAAACGATAGATGCCTGTCACTGGCGGATGTAGGTAGCCGCGCAGCAGCATGCCGTAGTTTTCCCCTTTGTTAGAAGGGATCTCAGCACGTGGCAGTTGCACGCGTGAGTCTGGGTTGTTCGGGAATTTGGGCGAGGCCATCAAGTCCGTGACCCAGCTGCCATTGATGCCATTGAAGGTCTCCGCCAAGATTGAACCTGTCCCTGGTGCGATGGCCGCAGCCAATGTCAGCGTGACCTCCGCAGAGCGGGTATTCACGCCATCCGTGGCGGTCAGTTGCAGTTTGTAGGTTCCTGCCGCTGGCAATTCCACATCCGTGGTTAGGGCCGTAGGATGGTCAAAGATCGCGGTGCCCTTGGGGCCGCTGAGGATGGACCAACGATACGCCATCGCCTGCGGTCCCGGCACATAATCCACCGCTGAACCTTTGAGGCTAAACCGATTTTTCGGCCAGTAACTGCTCTGAGGCTCCCCTGCCTTCACGATCATCTCACCGTCGAAGGCACTGGCCGTGACACCATCCGGCGGGCTCAGCAGAGCCCCAGGAATCACCTGCGCCTCCGCATCCGTCTGCGAAGCTAACCGATAAGCCACCGCGAAATAATCATCGCTGCCACCCTCCTTATGCAGCGCCTGCACATAATAACGAGTGCCTGGCACGAGGTGCAGCACTGCCGACTTTTGCGAAGCATACCTTGTCCAGTTATACCGACCTGTGGCGTAAGGCGTGGAGCAGATCTTTTGTGCACCCGCTGCCGCATCTCCTTGGGGGTTCAACCAAAAAGCACTCTCTTCATCACTGGCCAAAAGGAAAACGTAGTCTCCTTCGATGGGCACTTGCAAGAAACCAGTGAGCCGCTGCCCATAGTTATCACCCCAGTTGCTGGGCGTCTCCAAATTGGGCAAAAGATCGCTGTGGTTAGGCTTGCCCTTGTAGGCAGCCGAATTGGTGAGATTCACCAACTGATATCCCGTGACACCCGTCCACGTTTCACGCAGCAGACCACCCGCTTTGGCAGCGAGTGGATTCTGCACCGTCACCAGCAGCGTATCAGTCCCCGTGCTCGTGCCATCCGTGGCCGTCATCTTGATTTCATAAACGCCAGGACCGGAAAACTTCACCCTCGCCACCGGACTCGCTTTGTTGTCAAAGGAGACCTTCGCCGACTTCGAAGACCACTGGTAACTCAGGGCTTTCGGTCCTGCTTTCAAATCATACACCAGAGCGGCCAGGGCCAGCTCATTCTGTGGCCACAGCACTGTGCGGTCTGTGCCTAGCGCCACTGTGATCTCAGGATTGAAAGCAGGGACCACGCGCTCTGGAATCAAAAATCCACGCGACACAACCTCACGGCCATTGGTGCCAGGACCGTCCATGGCCACGGCGAGGTAGTCTGAAGAATCCCGTTCTTTATGCAAAATCTCCACGGGATAAGGCACCCCCGCCGTGAGGCTCAGCGTGGCTGATTTCTGCGAGGCACGACGATCCCAATCCCGCGAATTGTACACGGCACTGTCCAGATAAGCGACCCGGCGAATGCCCTGCCCATCATTGAGATCCAGCTTCAGCTCGGAAGCATCGTCTGAGGCGATCCAAAAGGTATAAGACCCGCTCACAGGCACCATGAGGCTGCCTTTCAAGCGCGTGCCATAGTAGTCGGCCCAGTTGCTCGGAGGCTCCACCCCAGGCAGCAAATCCTCAAAGTGCGGGTATGCCAGCGCCGGGTCATAAGTGAACAGATCTGGTAAGGTGATGCCCTCCACATCCAGCCACACAGACCTTGTCAAAGCGCCCGTCGTCTTGGCCAAAGGCGCGGCCAAGGTGATCACCACCGTGTCCCGATGCGTGTATGCACCTTCCATAACAGCCAACTCGTAAGTGTAAATCCCTGCGGCACTAAAAATCACTTCACTGGTTAGGCTCGCTGGCTCCACCACCGTGCTTTTAGGGCCAGACAATTGCTTCCAGAGAGCCGTCGGGGTTTTATCCGAGCTGAGAGCCTTGATCCAGGAGCCTGCCAGGCGCGTGCGATCATGTGGCCACCAGTAGGTGCGGTCCTTGCCAGCTCTCGCATAAAAGGTCAGCGTGGGATCAAAGGCAGGCGCTTTCTGGCTGGGCTCCAGGTAGCTACCCTCGATCACCTTCGGCCGACGATCTCCCTCGGGACTCCAGGCCACCGCAAAGTAGTCACTGCTCCAGGTCTCTTTGTGCAGTAGCTCCACATAATAGCGCCCACCAGGTTTCAGAGCGATGGGGGCTGAGGTCTGGGAAGCTTCGTTCGTCCACACCTCACGGCCACTGGCCGTGGTGGCGTAACAAACTTTGCGTAAATTAGCCATCGTCGCATCGGTACTGATCGAAAACTCGACCGCATCATCTCCCGAGACATAAAAAACATAGTTCACGGGATCTGGCCCACCTGCGGGCACATTTAAAATGCCGGTGACCCGAGTCGCATAGCGGTCTGCCCAGCTATTGGGCTGTTTGAGATCTGACACGGCATCCGTGATGTCAGGGAAATTTGGGAAAGCCGGGTCTGCCCGCAGAGCATCGAGGGTCGCATACTGCTTGTCCCACCACACTTGGCGGGTCAGCGCTCCCACCTGCGCATTGAGGGGGGCTTTCACCTCCACGGTCACTTCATCCGTGCTGGTATTGTTCAGCGTGGTCACGCTGTAACGCAGCACATAAACACCCACTTTGGGAAAGGTGGCCAGGGTCTGTGCAGCATCGGCGGCAGAAAACAGGACTCCCTTGGGACCACTGACCTGGGACCAGACACGCGTGGGCGTATCTGCCCCCCAGATGCGGCGGGATTCATACGCACTGAATGAGACGGAGTTCCTCGGCATGTGCAGCACCACATCCCGCCCAGCATTCAGCAGGTAGTCATGGCTGAGATCAAACTCCTGCGTTCCAGCGATCACCGCTGCGGCGTCGCTGGGGGGGGACAGATACTCTCCGGTAATCTCGCTCAGGTAGTCCTGTCCCGGTTGCTGCCACATCACCGTGCAGTGGTCCGTGCCCCAGTCCTCTTTGTGGCGGATTTCAAAGGCATACTTTTGCCCGGCAGTGAGCGTGATGGCCGGGGAAGCCTGCGCAGCATGGTTGGCAAAATCCGTCGCATTCACCGCCGTGGTCACAGCAGCCCGCAGTTGCAGATTGGCTGTAGTCGCATCCGTGCTCAGATGAAACTCAGCCTTCTTACTGGCTGCCATGAAGAACCGATAACTCCCCGTCACGGGCACCAGGATAAAGCCACGCACCCGCTGCCCGTATTGCTCAGCGAGGCTTTGCGTCTGGGTCAGCGTGCTGACCTGGCGATGAGCATGCGGGAAGTTTGGGTAGTCCAGGCTCCGCGAAAGCGAGGCCACCGTATTGCCATCCACGCCGAACCAATAGTCTGCCAAAGCTTTGCCAGCATCTGCCGCCAAAGGTGGCTGAATGGTCACCGTCACGTCATCAGAGGCGGTATTGCCAGAGTGACTCGCGGTGGCGCGAAAAACATACACCCCCGCGCGTGTCAGGCTCACTGGAGTAGTGGCTGCATCTGCCGTCGCGATCGTCGCCGTAGGGCCGCTCACTTGCGTCCACTGGATTGTCGGGGAGACATTCGCATCCGCCACATTCAGGGCCTGAGCTGCCAGCTCCACCGTGTAGTTAGGCGCGTATTGCGTGACGGGCTTACCCGCCTCCACCAAGAGCCCAGAGGGGATGCTTGCAGGCACCTCGAAGGGCGTGAGCACTGCCCCCGGAATCACCTGCGGGGTGGCCGTGGGAGAAGTGGCCCAGGCGACGGCTAGGCTATCACCCCCGTAGCCTTCCTTCATCAGCGCCTCGATGTAATAACGCTGCCCTGCCTGCAAAGAAATGGGGGCAGACTTTTGCTCGGCAAATTTGGTCCACCGCTGCGCCTCGGTCCAGCCAGGCACCTGCGCGACACGCACTTTGTTAGCCGCTTGGTCATCCGTGCTCAGCCAAAGTTCGCAATTATCATCTCCGCTGACCCAAAACGTGTAGCTGCCCGTGACCGCAGGGGTGAGGTAGGCGCGCATGCGCACACCATAACGCTCCGCCCAGTTCACCGGTGCGGCAAAGTTAGCATCCACCGTGCGCAGCAGGGGATTGCCCGGGTAATCTGCCGAAAGCGTGAGGTCCGCCACCGCCCCGCCATCCAGATGAGTCCACACCTCCCGCAGCACGCCCGTCTGGGCATTGAGTGAGGAAACCAGGGTCAATAAAAGACCAATGACCGAAGCGGGAGCCTTGTTCATGCGGAATTATGGAAATTAGCATGTTTAGGGAACGCACGCAATAGGTTGATCCTGAATGAATCAATTGTCACATATTGCCCCACCCACCCTTAAGAATAACCACTCAAGCATGACCAAAAACACGCGCCAGCACCTGGCCTAACCGCGATGTTTTGCGCGTGATCAGCCGCACTCTGCGGACTGGACTGGGCTCCAGCCGCAGAAATTTCACGCCCTCCACCTGCGGACGATCAGCGATGGCCATTTTAGGCATCAAGGTAACTCCCGCTCCGTGGCGGATGAGGGCGATCAAGGTCTCAATGCTGGTGGCGATGGATTCATTCTGGCCCACGCCTCCATGCGCGGTGCAAAAATCCAGCACTTGATCCCGCAGGCAATGGCCGTCCTTCAAAAGCAGCAGACGATCTGTGCGCAGGCTTTCTGCGGACACACGATGTTTGGCTCCGGCCAATCCATGCTCGGTCGGCACCGCAAGGAGGAGTTCGTCATCCATCAGCACCGTCTCCTCCAGGAGAGAATCCAAGATCGGGGTGGCGGTGATGGCCGCATCTAGCCCGCCTTGAGTCACCCTTTTTTCGAGGGCATGCGTCACGTCCTCCACCACGCGCACGGCCGTCTCTGGGTAGGCAGACTTCATGGCGGCAAGCACCGCACCCAGGCGATACGGGGCGATGGTGGGAATGAGGCCCAGGCTGATTTCTCGCGGCATCTGCCCCACTTCGATCGCCGCCTCATCCAGCATTTCCTGGCGGGCACGCAAGATGCCTCGTGCTCTGGCCACAAAGGCAAGTCCTGTGGGGGTGACGACAACACGGCGATTTGTCCGCTCCACCAACTGCACGCCCAGGTCCGCCTCCAGCTTCTGGAGCTGCAGGCTCAGGGTGCTCTGGCTCACATGGCAAGCCTGGGCCGCCTGCCCAAAGTGCCCATGCTCTGCCACTGCGACGAGGTATTCAAGATCGCGAAAGTTCATGAAGGGTGCTGAAAGGAGCCAACCAAAAAGCGGAGACTTGCACAAGCATTCATGACATTCCCCATTTCGGCCAGTGATATAAGGCGTTGAGGGTGAAACCCTGGAGGCACGATGTTGACATGGAGCGAGGAGGGGCTAAGTCGCAGCCGCTTCTCTGGGGAGGCTGTTCACTGCCCGAAGGCTTCCCAAACATTCGTGCCGCAATGCCGACTTAGCCGTGAGTATGGAGTCTGCCACCTCTGCCCCTTTGCCTTCTCAAACACAGCCGTCTCTCCTGCGACGGGGCTGGTTACTTTTGCGTTTACGGCTGACGGATGAGTTGCGGCACTCGCGAAAGCTCCGCAGTCTGAATGCCCTGCGGCTTCGCTTACTCTCGAGTTTTTCACCGCCGGCCCAAGCCGCCGCCATGCTGTGCCGCGCTCTGGAATTCAGCGAATCTGGCAGTCTCAATCAGCACATCATCCGCCGGCTCAGCCGCTTCCCCACCACGGAAGCGTTTTGGCGACCCATCGTGGCAGCGCTGCCGCGTTATCGCAGTCTCGTCGTGCAGCAGCCTCACCTCACGCGATCCATCATCTTAAAGGCCCCAGGCCCTGATGGGGAGAAAGGCGTGCTGCTCATGTATTTCGAGTACAACTGGGTGCGCCTGACTTTAGGGATTCCTGAGGCAGAGTTTCGCTGGCTGGAGGAGCGGTTTGATTTCATTCTCTCCACCAGTTGGTCCCCCACCGATTACGCCTCCATCAATCTAGTGTTGGCGAAGACCTCGGGGCCTGTTTTCATCCAGCCCTGCAACTACACGGAAAAAGCCAAACTGCAGGCTTTCCACCCGCGCTTAGTGGTCTTAGACACCCTGCCGTGTGACTGGATTGACCCTCAGTTTTATCCCTCTCAGCCACAGCAAGAACGCCCCATCGACATCCTCATGGTGGCCAATTGGGGCGAATTCAAACGGCACTGGGATTTCTTCCAAGCCCTGCGTCATTTGCCACCTACTTGGCGCATCGTCCTGGTGGGGCAAAAAGAGGGAAATCGCGACCAGAATTTCATCGCTCATTTGGCTCAAGAGATCGGCGTACCGCAAAAACTGGAAATCTGCCAATCGTTACCCGCTGAGCAAGTCTCCCTGCTTCAGTTGCAGGCCCGGGTCTCCCTCATCTTCAGCCTCAGAGAAGGCTGCTGCGTGGCTGCGGTGGAGTCGCTCTTTGCAGGCTGCGCCCTGGGCATCCGCGCAGACGCTCATGTCGGCCCGCTGCACTACATCCACGACCTCACCGGCAAACGCCTGCGGCCAGGGCACCTCGCGGAAGATATTTTGGCGCTGCATCGCGCTGCACCTAGCCTGCAACCCGCCCACTGGGTCAGCCAAAACATCTCCTGCCACCAGACCCGGCTCAAGGTGAATGAAGTACTGCGCCAACAATCCGAAAAACGAGACCTTCCCTGGACCCGAGATTTATTGCTCCCCCATTGGCGCCCCTATCCACGCCATGCCCGGGCCGAAGATGCGGCCTCTCTACGCCCTCTTTATGATGAATGTCACCAGCGGTTTCCCCAGGTCTTCCCGGCGGATCTGTTGGAAATCTCCAATCACTGAGCGATGCCACCCCTACCTCCAGGGCTTGTGATTGCCTCCCTCCTTTCCGTTTTGCCTGCACAGCACGATCACTTTATAACCGACATACGAAGCGTTCCCGTCCACCCCTGGAGCGGGGCGACTCCTAGCCTTTTCATTTTGCCCCACTTCTGCCCTACCGAAACGATGCTGACATGGGATTCCCCCGGCCCTCTTCAGAAGAACGAACCCATGGATTTATCGAATCACGTCCGCCCATGAAGCTGACACCGCTCTTTCTTCTCGGCACCCGCCTGAGTGACACCCTGCGTTACTCAGAGACGGTCCGTTCTGGGGTGGGCCGCCTGCTCAGCTTCGCCGCCCTCTGGACAAAAAAGCCCACACGCGTGGCACTGCTGACCCGTGCCTTGAGCCTGTGTGACCGCCCGGCCACCTGGCAACCCATCCTCAAACGTCTCCAACAGGAGACCCACGGTGCCGATGACCGCCTGTGGAGAGAGGCCATGCAAGATAGCTCCAGGTTACCCGGCCTGGTCAAAAAAGATCCTGCGTTGACACGGACGGTATTGCTCAAACGCCCAGGTGAAAACGGAGAAAAGGGCGTCCTGCTGCACTACTTTGAGTACAATCTTGCCAGACTGCTGATGGCGCTGCCAGCGGCAGACCTCCAGTGGCTGGCCGCTCGTTATGACATCGTTCTAGCCGCCAGTTGGACACCGACGGATTACGCTTTGTTAGGCCTGGCCACCGCGCTGCTGCCAGATGGGATCTGGGTGCAGCCCGCCACGCACGGGGAACGGGAACGGCTCACCCGCTTCCACCCTCAACTGCGCTGCTTACCAGGCCTGGCCTGTGACTGGGTGGAGCCAGCTTTTTACCAGCCAAAGCCCTGGAGTGAACGCTCCATTGACATCCTCATGGTGGCCAACTGGGGAGACTTTAAAAGGCACTGGGAATTCTTTGACGCACTCACGCGCTTGCCCAAGGAGCTGCGAGTCGTCCTTATCGGCCAAAATGAAGGTCGCAACACCCGGGAAACCATCGCTCAATTGGCCCAAAAAATAGGCGTGCCGCAAAACCTGGAGATCAAAGAATCTCTCCCCATCGCAGAAGTCACCCGTTTGCAGTGCGACTCTAAAATCTCCATGGTCATCAGCCGCCGCGAAGGCGGTTGTGTCGCCATGGTGGAATCCCTCTTTGCAGGCGCAGCCATCGCCATGCGCGAAGGGGCCAGCATCGGCTCGGCCGCCCATATCAATGAAAAAACAGGAGCCTTCCTGCGCCCGAGCCATCTTGCCGAAGACATTCAGGCCCTGCTGCAACGCGGAAGCGGGCTGGACTCTGCCACCTGGGCGGCGGACCACATTTCCTGCCACATTTCTCTCGCTGCCATGGAGGCCACCCTCCGCGAACATGCCAAGGCCCAAAATCGCCCCTGGACCTACGGCTTAGCGAAAGTCCACTGGCGCCCCCACCCGGTGCTGGCCAATGCAGAAGAACGCCAGCAGATGCAATCGGCCTATGACGAGTTGCACCAACGTTTTCCCCACTTGTTCACTCAGGATCTGATGACCAGAAGCGCCTCTTAGGAGGCCGCTGAGCCTAGAGGCGGGGAGCCCACCTGAGTCAAACGACGCCCTAACTGAATGCAGGGGATCTCGACAAACCGATGCAGGATGTAAGCAAGGAGTATCGTCAAAGCGGCGGAAATAAGGAAGAGCCACAGGGCAGATACTGGCAAAAACCCATCCAACCACAACCAGCGCAGCGCCATGAGAATGGGGTAATGCAGGATGTAGATGCCGTAGGAGATATCATACCGAAGCATCTTCTGTAACCTCTCAAGGCCAGACCTCAAAACGGGCCAGTGCAGAGCAGCCGCAATGAAACCCGTGCTGCCAAAGGCACATAGGTAGAGGCTGGTCTCCATCTCCGCGAAGAAATAACGAAGGGACATGGCTCTGTATAAAAACAGACTGATGGCCAGGAGTACACACCAAGCGAAGCCATTGAGTTTCTTCCAAAAATCTCCAGGGATGCGGTAAAGCATGATGCCCAAGGCAAACTGGCCCAAGAATGAGGCCGTGCCGATGACGTGATCATGCAACCAAGCACTGCCAAGGACAAAGCCTGCCAAAAGCGCCGTGGCCGCCCAGCCATTTAAACGCGTCATCAACCAAAACAGCCATGGGAAGATCATCGCGATCTTCGCCTCGACCATGAGCGTCCAGACGGTGGGCAAAGCAAAGTAGGAAAGCATGCCAGGTGCCACCAAGGTCGTTTGCAGCAGCCACTGCTTCACCTGCAACCCAGGGCTATCCAAGAAAGTCGCAGGCATGTCCGAAAGATAGCCTAACCCCTCCCGCTGGTAAGCGAAAACCAGGACCGCAAACGTCATCGCTAAAGCCACCCAGTAGAGCGGGTAGATGCGGAAAACCCGGCGCAGGCCAAAATTCCAATAGGTCCGGAAAGACGGCAGCGAACGGCGCAGAGATATGGAAAGCACGTAGCCACTGAGGACGAAAAATAAAGTCACTGCCCCCTTCGCATCCAGGAGGCCGAAGTACTCACCCTTCTCTGAATGCACCTCAAAGATGACGTAGAAATGCTCGCGAAAAACCACCCAGGCAGCGATCAGCCTGAGTGCATCCAGCGCCCCAAGACGGTGGGGAGCGCCTATGGATTTTTCGGATTCTTTTTCACCAGACATAATTTCGGCAGATCATCGGGGGTAGATCATCCATGCGTTAACCATTACAAGAGCGGCATTGTGAAAAGTCCAAGCGCATTTTCTTCTACAACGAAGTCTTCTATGATCGGTCTCGTGGCAAGCTGACCCAAACGTCACCTAAACGGGTTTCAGTGCCCTCACTTCAGGGCTGCGGGAAAGTTTATGATTGGAAAAACCAATCAGTTTTTCCAGTTCAAACAATTATATCAATATCATGGAAGCCGCATGTTAGGCAGTCCACTCCTCCGCAGCTTTCATGCACCCTGCTAACAACCATGTTCAACCCTCCCTGCCCAGAGCCCCCGTCTTTGTCCAGAGAGGGGATCAAACATCCAGCCAGGCCATGCTCTGCGGGCTAGGCTGATACTTTCCCCCCCAAAACCAGACCCTTTCACCCTTACCGTGAGCCTCCACATGGATGGAGGCGGGGTGGGAGGGTTTCTCCTTCACAACCTTCATGAAAAATCTGAAACTCGATTACGGTCAACCATTAGCCATCGTGGCCCTGCTGCTCGTGCTCTCCACCGCTTTTGCTTTTGTCGAAGAACCCGTGACTCCGCCACCGCAGCCCCCTCGCCAGTCTAGCCCAGATTTATTCAGCCGCATGCTTGAGCAGATGAACCAAGGCCTGGCTTTTTGGATGGGTGAAAAGTGACACGATGTGTGTTGTGAGGAAGTAGCTGACCTCCTATGGGTGCCAAAGGCATGACGGCAGCGCACCCCCGCACATTCTTCCTTTCCTGGTCACGTGCCGGGGCATTTCTGGCTTTGGCAGGTGGCATGGTGAGTTGCGCGGCGATTTCTCCTGACCTGCGCCATCGCCCGCAGGCCACCGTCCGCCGCGCCGAGGTCATGGCCACCGCACAGGCATACGCTGAGCACAGATGGCGCGCGAATGCTGAGAACATTAGGCACGGCCTGGATGGGCGGGGGATCCGGGTGGATACGCCAGACAGGGATTTCCAGCCGAAGGATGGCACCCGCCCAGGGTGGTGGCTACCGGGGCAGTGGAATCAAGGCATGCCTTATCAATGGGGTGGCTTTGATACACCTCCAGAGTTTGACCGCAAAGTACGCCGTGGTTTGGCCGCTGGCGATGTCTATACCCCGGCTAAACGAGCTGGGCTGGACCATGCGGTAAGCTTAGAGGCAGCAGGGATTGACTGCTCGGGCCTGGTCTCTCGCTGCTGGCGATTGCCACGTTCCGTTTCGACACGGGAGTTGCCCCAGTTTTGCCAACGGCTCTCCAGTTACGAAGACCTGCGACCGGGAGATATTTTAAATACCACCAATGCGCATGTCGTGATCTTTGCCGGCTGGGGCGATGCCGCCCACACTCAAGTGCGGGTCTATGAAGCAGGCTGCCACCCCGACTGGAAGGTGCTGAAGCGACGAATCCGGAGAGACTTTCTAAACGTGAAAGGCTACATTCCATATCGTTACCTCGGCATGCGGGAGTGATTGGATGAATCCGCCCGCCGCGCAGGTGCGAACGTAGGCATAGAATGAAACACACCATGCGCCTCCTTACCGCCCTTTTTACTGGTCTCTTCGGTTCCTGCAGTGCAGCGACGACGCAGGCGAACCAACCTGCCCCTCAAGTCTCTGGCGTGAACCAAGATGGGGTCACGGTGAATTTCCAGGAAGTGTATCGAAAGGGTCCCACGGTGGTCTTTTTCTACCCAAAGGCAAATACCCCAGGCTGCACAGCCCAGGCCTGCTCTCTGCGGGATGCTTTTGCAGACCTGACTAAGCAGGGAGTACAGGTGCTGGGGGTTTCACTCGATGGGGTGGAGGCACAGAAGAAATTTAAAACTCAGCGGCAGCTCCCCTACGACCTGATTGCCGATCCTGAAGGGAAGATTCTGGAGGCCTTCAAAGTGGGGAAAGTGATGGGAGGCCTGCTTTCCATGGCGCAGCGGCAGTGTTTTTTGGTTAAAGATGGCAAGATCGTCTGGCATGATGACAGCGCCTCCACCTCTGGACAGGCGGCTGACATCAAAAAAGCACTCGCTGAGCTGAAGTGAAAAGAGGGTGTGATTTCGCATTGATCTTTCGGCGTCAGCCATAAGTATCTGCCTGCGTTCGACACCTTCAATTTCGCAGCTTTCTGCATGAAAATTTGCTCTATCCTGGCCCTTCTCCTTCTTTCCACGTTATGGTCCAGTGCCCAGTTGGCGTCCATGCAGTTGCCCAAAACTCTGACCTGGGTGGAGGAGTCTTCCCAGCGCGATAGCCGGGGAAACATCACGCGGACTTGCAGTGTGTATTCCATCGAAGGTGCGGACTGGAGACATGAGTTCACCAATCAAGAAGCTGAAATCGCGATCACGGTCTGCCGCAATAACACGGTGGTTTCCACCCAGACCGGAGCCGCACCCTCAGGTCCCATCCCAGAGTTGACGAAGATCTACGAGGCTCTGAGCAGCCGCGCTAAATTTGAGGTGGTGGATATCATCGGCGGCACCGGATACTCCCGCTACCGCGAATCCCTCGCCGGGGGCGGCAGCCGACTGATCTGGATGGACCGCGCGATGGGCTTCCCACGCCGCATCAGCACCACCTATCCAGATGGCAGCACCCAGGAACAGTCTCTGCGCGTGATCACCGTAGATTCGGCCAACCAACGCCGCCTTTTTGACTCCGGCACGCTGTATCCCTTTTTCGGCCATCAACTGGATGAATGGCATGCTCGTGTGAGCAAGTGAGAATTTTTTTCACCAGACTCTTTCAACATTAAAAAAACCCGGCACTGCCTGAGCAATGCCGGGTTTTTTGTGGATCTTAAAACCCGTCCCAAACGGGTGCTAAGCAGCGATTAAGCTTTCCAACCGTCGCGGTAAGCGGGGCGGGAGACGAACTTGTTCGGCGCTTCGGCATTGGAGACCTTCATGCCCTGCTTGTCCCACTGCACGCTCTGCTGAGCACGCACGGCCAGGTTGCCCAGAAGCACGAACTCGGTCAGCGGGCAGCTATAGTCGAAGTTGGAGCTTGGCAGACCGCCGTTGACGATGTGGTGAGCCCACTCGCCCTGCGGATTGTTCGGCATCACGCTGCGGGTTTCGGTTTTCTTGATTTTGCCGGCCTTCATGTCGAGACGCACCTGGGTGTAGCGCTCTTCATTGTAAATGACGGGGCTGCCGCAATAGGCTTCACCTTCAAAGACGGTGCCTTCGGTGCCGATGAACATCATGCCGCTGCTGGCTTTTTCGAAAGCCTTCTTGGCCAGCTCACTGGTCATGTGCGGGGAGATTTCAGGCTTGTTCGGCTTGCCGTCCTTGGAGCCGTCATTCCAGGAGACCTTGAGGGCTCCATGCTTGCCAGCAGGCATGTGATAGACGAGGTCAGACCACACCGGGGCGCAGGTATCCGAGATCGGGCTGCTGGTGGCGTCAATGCGCTCAGGGATGAGCTGGCCGAGGATGCTGAAGGTGGCGTCCATGATGTGGCACCCCATGTCACCCAGAGCACCGGAGCCGAACTGCCACCAGCCACGCCAGTTGAAGGGGTGGAGGCTGTTGCCGCGCTTGCCGCTCATGCCTTCAGGGATTTCAAATTCGAAATAAGGCTCCTTCGCTTCGCTGGAGAGCCAGAGGTCCCAGTCGAGGTTGGCTGGGCACTCAGCGGCCTTCTTCACCAGCGGGCCCTGGGGCCAGATGGGGCGGTTGGTCCACAGGCGGATTTCTTTCAAGGTGCCGATGGCCCCCTGCTCGATCCACTCCTTGGCCAGGCGCTGGCCTTCCATCGTACGGCCCTGGTTCCCCATCTGGGTGGTGATCTTCGCGGTCTTCGCTGCCTGGTGCAGCTCACGCACTTCGCCGATGTAGTTGCAAAGTGGCTTCTGAACGCAGACGTGCTTGTTATGCTTGATGGCATGCATCGCGGCCACGTAGTGAGTGTGGTCAGGCGTGGAGATGATGACGCCATCAATCTCATTGGCCATTTCGTCGAACATCTTGCGGAAGTCCTGATACAGCTTCGGTGCGGCAGGGGCTGCCTGGCCGGACTTCACGTGGTGGTCTTCGCGCTTCTTGGCCGCTTCATTGAGGCGGTTCATGTCCACGTCCACCAGGGCCACGATGTTGTGATCCAGCGTCACTCCTTGGGTATCGGACTGGCCTTTGCCATTGGCACCGATGACGGCAAGGTTCAGCTTCTTGCTGGCGGAGTTCTGGCCACGGAGGAGGAGGTTTGGACCTGCGAAGGCACCAGCGGCGAGGCCTGCCGTGCGGCCCAGAAAATGACGGCGTGAGATGATATTAAGACCCATGGGGTTTATGCTATGTGGTTGAGTTGGGGGAATCGAGATAAACGGCTGTTTTTTCCCGAAATTACGCCCAAATGCTAGCAACCAAGGGGTTTCCCGTCCAGTGGGCAATGTTGCACCGCTATTTACAAAGGGCTGCCTTTCCGCTAAATTCCCCCTCCCCATGAAGAAAATGCGCCTCGCCCCCCTGGCCGCCTTTGGTCTCGCACTCCTTTTCGCTCCCTTCGCTTCCGCGCAGGTGGACGATGCTGCCGAGCAGTTTTTCCGGGGTTACTTGATGAAAAAAGACGCTGAAAAGATGGAAACGGACGGCAATTTCGCCGGTGCCCTCCAGGTCTATCAGCAGATGGGGCAGATCTTTGACACCGTGGCCCAGAGCCATCCTGAATGGCAGCCGAATCTCCTGGCGAACCGCCGTGGGCTCACCCAGCAGGCCATCACACGTGTGCAGGGCCGCCTCGCGCAGCCAGCCGCAGCCCCCGCCCCTGCTCCCACGGCAGCACCCGCACCCGCAGCGGCCCCGACGATGCCCGTTTTCACTGGCAGCACGGAGGCTCCCGGCCCCGGCACCCTCGCCGCCCCGGCAGGCACCCTACCCAGCCTGAGTGATGTGCTTTCCCAGTGGGAACAAAACTACCGCCAGCGCATGCTGCAACTGGAGACCCAAAACAACCAGATGCAGATGGACCTCACGAAGTGGCAGCAGTGGTACCAGTGGGCCTCCGGAGAAATCACCACCGCCCGCGAAGATAAAGAGACCCTGGCTGGCAAGTCTGCGGCGATGGAAAAAGCCATCGAGACCATGAAACAGGAAGTGGCTGCGGGCCGCGCTGCCAATGGGCAACTCGATGCCCTGGTTAAAGAAAAGCTGAACATCGAAGTCGAGTATCGCAAAGCCTCTCAGCGCCTGACCGCTGCCGAACAAGCCTCCAAAGAAGCTTCCCAAAAATTGGCCGATGCCTCCCTGCGCATTTCCACTCTGGAAAAAGAACGCAACGAACTCCTGGTGGAGCGTGATGCCGCCGTGAAACAGCGCAACGAAGCGGTGTCTGCACGCGACATCGCCGTGCAGGAAAGGGACAAGCTCAGTGCCCAAGCCCTGGGCATGCAGACGGAAATCGAAGCCCTGAAAAAACGCGCACCGGCCAAAGACGACGTGAAACTCATCGTGGCTGAAAATGATCGCCTGAAAAAGGAATTGGAAACGGCGCAAAAGCAGGTGGCCAGCCTCCAGTCAGACGTTACCCGCAAGGACCAAGAGATCACTCAACTGCGGGGGCAGATCACCACCCTGCAAACGGAAATGACCGCCCTGCGCCAGCAGAGCGCCACCTTTCAAAACCAAGTGGCAGACCTGACCCTGCAACTCAAAAACCTGCAAGACGGTAAACCTGCCGCCATGACCCCTGAACTGGCTCAAGAAAATGAGCTGCTGCGTGAGATCATCATGCGCCAACTGCGCAGCCAATATCGCCAACAGCAGGCCAAGGACCTCGTCTTAGCGGAACTGCAAAAGATGCAGGGCGTGTCCTCCAAGCTGCTGGAGCAGGTGGAAGAGCTGCGTGGCAGCCGCATGACGCTGACACCGGATGAAGAGAAACTTTTTTCCGATCCCTCCGTTCGTGAAATGCTGGGTGGAGATGGCATCCAGGGCACCCTCATCGCCCAAGCCCCCAAACCTGCGGGCACAGCCCCGACCGAAAAGCCTGTGGATGCTCTCTTGCTGAAAGCCAACGAAGCCTTCGGTGCTCAGAAATTCAGCGAAGCCGCCGCTCTGTATGAAGACGCCCTGCGGGCTGACCCCAAGAGCACCACAGCCTTGGTCGGCCTGGGGTACTCACGCCAGCGTGAAAACAAACTCAGTGAAGCTGAGGCAGCTCTGAAAAAGTGCCTGACGATTGACCCCACTCACGAACTGGCCGCCTTTCACCTCGGCGTCACCCACTTCAAACAACAACGCTGGAACGATGCCACGGCAGCCTTTGAAAAAGGCCTGGCTAAAAACTCCAAAAATGCCCGCGCCCGCCATTACCTGGGCATCATTTCGACGAAGCTGAATTTGTTAGACCGTGCCGAGCGCGAATTTAAAACCGCTCTCGCCATTGATCCGAACTACGGGGAAGCCCACTTCAATCTGGCCGTGCTTTATGCCACCTGGGACCCTCCGCAGTGGGACAAAGCCAAGTCCGAATACGGCGAAGCGCTCAAGAAAGGCGTGGCACCTGACGAAGCGCTGGAAAAACTGCTGAAAGGCACCGGTAAATCCGTCTCCGCACGCTGATGTCCCCAAGAAGGACCTGACTTGTTATTCGCATAGTTTCGCGGCATGGTCACCCATGACTCAAACATGTGCGGTCACTGGCAAATCCTTTTCGCCTAACAAGCTGCGGCCTCTCACGGCCTTGCCTCCACAAATCGCCGACATCCTCCGCAGCACGCATCCGGAACTGAATCCAGATTCCTTGATCAGCACGGAAGTGCTCAATGAAGCGCGTCTGGACTATGTGCGACATTTATTGCAAAGCCAGTTAGGCGATCTCAATCAACTGGACGAGGAAGTCTTGCAAAGCCTGCATCGTCAGGAGCTGCTCAGCGAACACCCAGACAGCGAAGACGAGGAGGAGGGCCAGCTCACCCTGGGTGAAAAGCTTTCAGACAAGCTGGCTGAATTTGGCGGTAGCTGGACGTTCATTCTGGCCTTTGGCGGTTTCATGGCCTGCTGGATCCTCCTGAATGTCGTCCTTTTGGCAGACCGGGGCTATGACCCTTACCCCTTCATTCTGCTCAACCTCATTCTCTCCTGCTTAGCGTCCCTGCAAGCACCCGTGATCATGATGAGCCAAAATCGTCAGGAAAGCCGCGACCGGAAGCGGGCTGAAAACGATTACAAAATCAATCTCAAGGCCGAGCTCGAGATCCGCCATCTGCATGACAAAATGGACTACATGCTGCATCAGCAGGCGACTCGCCTCATGGAGGTGCAGCAGATCCAGATTGAGCTTCTACGGGAAATGGCCAAGGGCAGTTCCTATCGTCAGGGATCGTGAAAATGCCTGGCCCAATTCGTCGTTTTTCATCTCACCCCATGCTTCAGACTTTTCGTCTCCTTGCTCTCTTCCTCTTCATCCTACAGGCACCCGCCCAGGCGCAGGAGGACGAAGATGAGGGCCCTACCCCAAAAGCCTCCATCGCTCTGATCCATGGCACCGCGAAAGTGAGGCTGTATGAACCGGATGAGAACCCTCCACGGGCTATTCTGATCTTCGGTTCCGGCGATGGTGGCTGGTCTGCGTGGGAAGACGCAGTGGCCCACTGGCTGCGTGATGAGGGCGTCTATGTGGTGGGCTTTGATCTGCGCGACTACGCTGTCAAAGATTACGATCAAAAAACCTTGGCGAAGGATATGGCCACCTTAGCTGCCGATGCTACCGGACGCTGTGGCGGCAGCCGCGTCCCAGTCATCTATGGAGGCTGGAGCATGGGGGCGGTGCAGGCCGTCGCCGCAGCGGGAGGCCCGGAAAGATCCCCTTCACTGGCAGGATTGCTCCTCTTCAGCGCTGACAGCCGTGGACGCTATGGCTTGAGAGATAAAGATGAACTGGGGATCACCCCAGAAGGGCCTGGCACCTTTAGTCTTTCGGAATTCAGCTCCGCGATGAAGGACCTGCGAGTGGCCCAGTTTCATGGCGGTGCGGATTTCATGGCTTCCACCGCCTGGGTGCAGAGCCTCAGATCTGCTAAAGCTCTCTACTTGGTGCCCGGTGCCAACCATGGGTTCAATGGGCCAGACGATTCCTTCCAGCAGTGGGTATCACGCGGGGTGAATTGGGTCTTGGGTGACAATAGTGCTGCTGCACCGCCATCCCTCAGCCAACCACTTCCGCTGGGACTTTCGCCACTTTGGCCAGCAGCAGCATTGGCGATCCTGCTGGCTCTGATTTTCATTTTTTCCCGCCGCCATTCTCTGCGCTTTTTGGTGTGGGCGGTCACGATCATGGGGGCTGGAAATTTACTGGAAGCGCTGACTTTAAAATCCCCCGAAGTCCTGGACTGGATGGAACAGTGGCTGCCGCTGGGCATACGAGACAACAGCCGCCTGCTGCTGTTTTTTTCAGGCCTCGGCCTCCTGGCTCTCGCGCGTGGTTTAGGACGGCATAAACACATCGCCTGGCTGCTGACGCTGATCCTTCTCAGCGTCTCCTCCGTGGTTCACCTGACACGCGCGTTTGACTGGCATCACACCTTGGCGGCCCTGGTTTTGCTCGTCCCGCTGGTCCGCTGGCGGCACGCCTTTCTCGCCCGGTCAGACGCGCCTTCCCTGCGCTTGGCCTTTATGGCGGCACCGGTGCTGGCCCTGGGCCTGCTGATCTATGGCACCTCTGGCCTGCGCCAGTTCAGTGAGCGCGGTGAAATGGGGGAAGCTCTCACCTGGATGGATTGCATCAACGGTGCGGCCTCTGCCGTCATTCTACGGAAAAGTGAACTCGACATGGATGGCAGCCGAGATGTGCGACTTTTCCTGTCCAATCTGCGAGGCGGCAGCCTGCTCAGTGCCGTGGTGGTGCTGGGACTCATGCTCCGGCCCGTGCTCAAAAAGCGTCTGCCTGAAGCCACCCCAGAGGAACGTGCGCAGGTGGAGCAGCTCATCATTCAGCATGGCCGAGATCCCATGGATAGTTTTGCTCTGCTGGAGGACAAACGTTACTTCTTCAGCGGAGACAGCTCGGGCTGCATCGCCTATGCCTTGTGGCGTAAGTATGCCGTCGCTCTAGCCGACCCTATTTGCCCTGAAGAAGCCCGGCCTGGCCTGATCTCCGCCTTTGCTCAATATTGTGCCCGGCAAGATTGGGAGCCTGTGTTTTACTGTGCCCACGTCAACAACCGTTCCCTCTATGAGGAAGCCGGATTCGTCATCGTGAAAGTGGGCGAAGATGCACGCCTGGACGCAGCCGATTTTAAACTGGAAGGCGGTAAGTTTCAGAACCTCCGCACAGCCCGCAACAAAGCACGAAAAAACGGCCTCACTTATCAATGGTATGATGCCACCCCGGCACCCGATCACGGCCTGGAAGCACAGCTTCAACTGTTATCACAGAATTGGTTAGAAAACAAACACGGGGGTGAGATGACCTTTGATCTCGGAAGTTTTGATCTTCAGATGATTCGCCAGCGAGGGGTCTCCATCGTGCGTAACCCAGAGGGCCGCATTGAGGCCTTTGCCACCTGGTGGCCTTACGCCCAGGGGAAAGGCCGTTGTCTCGATCTCATGCGTGGCCGGGAGGATGTGCGAGATGTCATGGACTTTTTAATCGTGGAAGCCATTGACCACTTCAAAACACTCGCAGTGGAACAGATCAGCCTGGGCAATGCGCCGCTGGCCAATGTGGAAGCGGGGGAAGAAAATGCGGTGCTGACCCGTGAGGACCGAGCCGTGAAATTCTTGTTTGATAATTTCGACCGATTTTACGGCTACAAAAGCCTCTTCAACTTCAAAAAGAAGTACCAGCCGGAGTGGCAGGGGCGCTATCTCGCTTATCGCCCGCGCACGCCTTTGACCATGGTGGCACTGGCTGTGGCGGGGGTTCATTTACCCAAAGGCTTTCGAGGACTCATCGGCTCCTAAAACAGGCCTTGTGAAAGCGCTTTTTCGACTGCCTCATGGATGATCACTGCATGCTGTCTCCTGCCCCGCTCATCTCCACCGCTCTGGTCTCCTGGTTTCGCCAAAACGGGCGCGACTACCCGTGGCGGCAGACGCGGGATGCGTATGCCATTTTGGTCTCGGAGATCATGCTGCAGCAGACGCAGATCAGCACCGTGCTGGATCGTGGGTATTATGCGCGCTGGCTGGCGCTCTTTCCAGATTTTGCCACTCTGGCGGCCGCTTCTGAAAGTGAGATCCTAAAGGCCTGGGAGGGGCTGGGTTACTACCGGCGCGCGCGCAATTTGCAGAAGCTGGCGCAAGCAGTGGTGGCTGAGCACGGCGGCCTATTCCCAGCGGACCCCACCGCCATCCGTGCCCTGCCCGGCATCGGCCCTTACACGGCGGGGGCCATTTCCAGCTTTGCCTACGGCCTGGCAGAACCCATCGTGGATGGCAATGTGGCTCGTGTCCTTTCGCGCCTGGATAATGATGCCACGCCCATTGACTCCACGGCTGGCAGCAAGCGTCTCTGGGAGCGCGCGACGGAGCTGGTCCAAGCCACCGATGATCCTCGCGCCCTCAATTCCGCCCTCATGGAGCTGGGCCAGACCCTCTGCAAACCGACACAGCCTTTGTGCCCACAGTGCCCCGTAAAAAAATACTGCCAAGCCACGGCTCCCACGTCATTGCCCGTGAAAGCGAACAAGACGCAGATCACCGAAGTCACCGAGCGCGTCGTTTTCCTCCAGACCGCTGAGGGCGTGCTACTAGAGCAAGAGACAGGTGCCCGCCGCACGGGCCTGTGGAAGCTACCCGCCCTGCCGGAAAACCTGGCGGGCACTCCTCCAGCGGTCTTGCTCAAGATGAACTACGGCATCACCCGCTACAAAGTGACGCTGTGGGTGCATGAACTCCCTCCCACCCCCGCGCAGGCTTGGCCGGAGAACCATCGGCTGATTCCACACCGAGACCTCGCCACCCTGGCTATGCCTAGCCCGTACCGGAAAGCGCTGGATAAGCTGCTGGCCCATTCGGCTTTTACTCTAGAGGCCTGAGACTGGGGCACCTTGCACCTTGAAGACGGGCCTTCCTGCTGCTACGTCCTCAGCTTATGTCTAAAGGTCAGGGCAAAACTGCCACGCATTTCTTCCATCTCGGCTCCGAGGCCGAACCCTTCGTCTTTGCCAATGGCGACTCCCTGCCTGGCATCACGGTGGCCTATGAGATGTATGGCAAACTGAACGCCAAAAAGTCCAATGCCATCCTGCTTTTCCACGCGCTCTCCGGCAGCCAGCACGCCGCCGGCCACACGGAGGAAGTGGAAGGCACCGATGACCGCTGGACCAATGATATCAAGGCAGGCTGGTGGGACCTTTTCATCGGCCCTGGCAAAGCACTGGATACCAAACGCTACTGCGTCATCTGCGCCAACTACCTGGGCGGGTGCTACGGCAGCAGCGGCCCGGCATCCATCAATCCGGCCACGGGCAAACCCTACGGCAGCGCTTTCCCACCCGTGCTCACCACCGATGTGGTGCGCAGCCAGATCGCCCTGCTGGATCACCTCGGCATCGAGCAACTGCACGCCGTCATCGGCACCAGCATTGGCGGTCTTCTGGCCTTGAACCTAGCCACCCTTTACCCGGAGCGCGTGCGCATCGTCATGCCTGTGGCCACGGGGCTTAAGACCACCGTGCTCACCCGCCTGACATTGTTTGAGCAGGTCATGGCCATCGAAAACGATCCCCACTTTCACGGCGGGGATTATTACGACGGCCCTCCCCCAGCCTACGGCCTCGCCCTGGCGCGGATGATCTCGCACAAGACCTTCGTGCACTTAGACGCCATCGAAAAACGGGCCAAGGACACCGTCAGCCAGCCGGATGGCCAGCTTTCCTGGTACAAGGTGGGGCACAACGTCGAAAGTTACATGCTCCACCAGGGCAAAAAATTCGTCAGCCGCTTCGATGCCAACAGCTACCTGCGCATCATCAACATGTGGCTGCGCTTTGACCCGCTGCGCGATGCCGGGGTGGACAACTACGAGCAGCTCTTTGCCCGCAGCACCGCTGCAGGCCATCACTACCTCGTCTTCAGCATTGATTCAGACTTCTGTTTCTACCCTGAAGAGCAGGCGGAAATGGTCAGCGCCCTGGAAAAAGCCAGGACCTCCTCCATGCACATCACCGTGCACTCAGCCAAAGGCCACGACTCCTTCCTCCTGGAACCCGAGCTCTACACCCCCCACCTCGTTTACACCCTCGAAGGCCGCGCCCATCGCGACTCCGTGGATGGTCAAGTGGCAGAGGTGGAGTGAATTGAATAGACTCGGTCAAAAGGCGAAGCAGTCGCAGCCGGAGCCCCAGAGTTGGCCGAGAGGTTTCGGGCCGGGCGCGGGACCGCTGCGCTGCATGGTGCGCGGGGCGGCCCAGGGGGCGAAGGAGACGGTGCGCTCGCTGCGGATGAAGCCGGGCGCACCGTAGCCGCCGAACTTGGCCACGGGCGACCAATCGGGCATGACGGGTAGGTCGGCAGGGCCTTGATTTTTAAACTCGGCGTCGGCCCAGACGACCCGGCCACCCAGCAGCGTGAGCACACTGTGGAGGCCTTTGATCTCTTCTTCCGGCACGCCGAAGTAGTCTCCACTCAGCACGATAAGGTCGGCGAGCTGGCCAGGTTTCAGCACGCCTTTTTTCTCTTCGTCGCGGCTGAACCAAGCGCTGCCTTGGGTGTAGAGGCGCAGGGCTTCTTCGCGGGTGAGGCAGTTTTTTTCTGGGTATAAATTCAGCCCGCCGACGGTGCGCCCGGTGACTAACCAGTAGAGGGAATTCCACGGGTTGTAGTTGGCCACGCGAGTGGCATCTGTGCCAGCGCCCACGGGCACGCCCATCTCCAGCATGCGCCGCACAGGGGGCGTGCGCTCGGCAGCGGCAGCGCCGTAGCGGTCCACAAAATACTCACCCTGGAAGGCCATGCGGTGCTGAATGGCGATGCCGCCACCGAGGGCCTTCACACGCTCGATGTTTTTGTCACTGATCGTTTCGCAGTGATCGAAGAACCAGTGCAGTCCCTCCAGCGGGGCTTCTTGATTCACTTCTTCAAAGACATTCAAAAAGCGCGTGATGCTCTCCTCATACGTGGCATGCAGACGGAAGGGCCAGCGGTTCTTCGCCAGCAGGGTGACCACCTCTTTAAGATCTGTCTCCAAGGTGGGCGGCAGGTCCGGGCGGGGCTCGAGAAAATCCTCAAAATCTGCGGCGCTAAAGACGAGCATCTCTCCAGCGCCATTGACGCGGTAGTAATCATCTCCGGAGTCGGGCTGAGTCATGCCGATCCAGCGGGCAAAGTCGGCTTTCTCCTGCCCCTTGTTTTGGGTGAATAGATTGTAGGCGATGCGCAGGGTCAGCTCGCCGCGTTTATGCAGCTCAGTCACCACCTCGTAGTCATCGGGATAATTTTGAAAGCCGCCGCCCGCATCGCAAACACTGGTTAGGCCGAGGCGGTTCAGCTCGCGCATGAAATGGCGGGTGGAGTTGTACTGGTACTCCAGTGGCAGCTTGGGCCCTTTGGCCAGAGTGGCGTAGAGGATCATGGCATTGGGCCGGGCGATGAGCAGGCCGGTGGGGTCGCCATTTTTATCCCGCTGGATTTCGCCACCGGGCGGGTTGGGTGAGTTACGGTCATAGCCCACGGCGCGGAGGGCGGCGCGGTTCAGCATCGCATGACAGTAGAGGTGCAGGATGAAAACGGGGGTGTCAGGAGCGGCGGTATTGATCTCCTCCAGCGTGGGCATCCGGCGCTCCTGGAACTGAAATTCACTCCACCCACCCACCACGCGCACCCACTGTGGGGCGGGGGTGCGGTCGGCCTGGATCTTCAGCAGGGCGAGGGCATCGTGGACGGAGCTCACGCCATCCCAGCGCAGTTCCAGATTGTAGTTCAAGCCGCCACGGATGACGTGCAGGTGGCTGTCATAGAGACCGGGGACGACGCGGCGGCCTTGGAGGTCAATGCGGCGTGTCTGTGGGGTGGAGATGTCTGCGTATTCCTCGCCCTCATCCACGCCCAGGATACGGCCCCCGCCGATGGCCATATTGCGGGCTTCTGGGTAGGCGGGATCCAGCGTGGTGATGCGGCCATTGTACAAGATCAAGTCAGCCTGAGTGGTGGTATCGAGAGACATCGAAGTGAGAGTGCGTGAAGATTTAACCAAGGGGGGCTCATGCCTGAATCAGCGCCCACCGCCTAACCAAAAGAAGAATCCAATCTGAATTTAAAAGCGCCTATGCCTTACTCCTGCGGGTGCAGCCAACGGTGCAGCAGCTTAGTCACGACTGGCATCACCAGCCAGGTGAGGGCCACCACCATGCAGCCGGAGATGACGAGGGCGGACAGGGGCCGGGGCAGCGTGTGCAGGTGTGGGGCTAACAATAGGCCTAACAATAAGCTGGTGGGATAAACCCCCGCCCAGGTGGCCAGCGCCATCTTCCACCGGGGTGGGCGCGGTGCATCAGGCTGGCGAAACCAGGCCTCCAGCCCATGCAGGTCCCGGAACACGGGCGCGCCATCGGTGAGGTGGGCGATCTCTTTTTCCCAGTCCAAGTAGGCCGAGGAGGTGTAAAACGCATCCCGATCTGCCGCGCTGGCAAAGGTGCGCAGGATGCCGTACTCGGCATTTTTTGCGCCGGGGGCGGGATGCAGCATCTGCACTCCACGTGTGCCCGGGATCTCAAGCGAACGTTGGGCAAATCGGCTGAGCCTTTGTTCAAACTCAGCCTCGCTACCGGGGCGGACGTGGCGGGTGATGGCAACATGGATGCTCATGATGAAACGCGGGGCGGGAGTAAAGAAGGAGAGTGGAAAGAAGGCCGCAGCGGCTAGCCGCTGGCTTCATCCTTCCACTCCCTGCCGATGTGGAGAGGATCAATGTTTCAGCCCGCCGGTCACCACCTGGGGTACTTGGGCAGATTGAGGGGCCTTGTGCACCATGGTGTAGGCATATTCCACACCGACGCCATAGGCACCGCCTTGAGATTTGAGGATGTCCATGAGGTTGTTGTAATGCCCACGGTTTTTCCAGTCGCGTTGCCATTCCAACAGCGCGGGGATCGTGGTGAGACGGGTGGCCCCGGCCTGGACCATGCGGCTCATGGCGGCCTCATGCGCGGCAGGGGAAGTGGCCCCGCAGCAGTCCTCCACCACGTAAATGTTGTAGCCTGCGCCGATCATCTCAATCGTGGGCCAGGTCACACACACCTCCGTCCACAGCCCAGTCATGAGAATGTTCTTTTTCCCCGTCGCTTCAATGGCCGCGCGAAAGCCAGCATCGTCCCAGGAATTCATGGAGGTTCGCTCCACGATGGGCTGGCCAGGGAACACATCCAGAAGCTGAGGCCAAATGTAGCCGCTGAAGGACTCCGTCTCCACGGCGGTGAGCACGGTGGGGACGTTAAATTCCTTCGCCACTTTGGCCAGGAGGGTGACATTGTTGATCAAGGTGGCGCGATCAATGTTCGCGACGCCGAAGGTCATCTGCGGCTGATGGTCAATGAAAACCACGGCCGTATCCTCAGCCGTGAAGAGTTGGTGATAGTGACTCATGGTAACACAAAGGGTGATGCTGTTTATTTACCCGAAAGGACAGCCATTCTGCCGCGAAAACAAAAACCGCACAATTAGGCACAAAAAAGTGCCTACCCTGCTTGCGCTCCCACCCCCGACCATGCTTTAAAAGCGAGTATGAAGGAACCCCGAGTGCAATGCCATGTGGAAGAGTTGCTGCGCATGATCGGCGGCCGTTGGAAGGTCGTCCTGCTGCGCGAGCTGGATGCCTGCCCGCAACGCCACGGGCAACTCCTGCGCCGCCTGACGGGCATCACCCAAAAAATGCTCACTCAGCGGCTCCGGGAAATGGAGGCGGATGGCCTCATCCAGCGGCGCGACTTTCAAGAGGGCCGCGTGAAACTGGTGGAGTACTCCCTGACCGATTGGGGCCGCACCGTGATGGTCATCGTCATGGACATCCACCACTGGACGGTGAGCCATCAGGAACATTTTTCAGCGAGAGCGGAGAAAGTGGCCGTGATGTGAGGGCACGTGACGACGGAGAGCGCCCGCGGCGTGAATTCCACAAAGACCTTCGCTCACTCTCCCCGGCCAAGCCGCGCAATCACATCCTCATCGGCTTTGCAATGCCACAGCTTCCCCGATGCCGGAGGCATCGCAGCGGGTAGCCAGAAGTAGTGAGCCCTAGCGAACGCACCCCTGGTTAGGCCAAAACATGCGCACTCACCGTCGCATCCCGGCAGGGATGCCAGAGGGGTGAGCATCCCACATGACCTTCGCTCGCTCTCCTCGGCCAAGCCGCCCAATCACATGCCCATTGGCTTTGCGATCCCACAGCTTCCCCGATGCCAGAGGCATCACAGCGGGTAGCCAGGGGTAAGTGAGCCCTAGCGAACGCACCCCTGGTTAGGCCAAAACACACCCACTCACCGTCACATCCCGGCAGGGATGCCAGCAGGGTGGTTGCACAATCAAGCCTTTACTCGCCCTCCTCGGCCAGCCCCCCAATTACATGCCCATCGGCTTTGCGATCCCAAAACACTCCGATGCCGGAGGCATCGCAGCCGGTAGCCAGAGGTAAGTGAGCCTTAGCGAACGCACCCCTGGTTAGGCCAAAACACCCCCACTCACCGTCGCATCCCGGCAGGGATGCCAGCGGGGTGGTTGCACAATAAAGCCTTCGCTCACTCTTCTCGGCCACGCCGCCCGGTCACATCCCCATCGGCTGGTCTTCGCCGATCACCTTGACCTCCATCTCCAACTGCACGCCGCGCTCACGCTGGGCGATCTCCTGGATCTCGGCGACGAGGTCGAGGACTTCACGGGCGGTAGCACCGCCGCTGTTGACGATGAAGTTGCCATGGATGTCGGAAACGATGGCGGCGCCGACGCTGCGACCTTTGAGGCCCAGTTCGTCAATGAGCTTGCCTGCCCCGCAGACTTCCGGGTTCTTGAAGGCACAACCTGCGCTCGCCCCCACGGGCTGGCTGGTGCGGCGCTTTTGATGAGAGGCGGCGAGTTTCGCATCAATCTCGGCCTGGGGAGCGGGACTGCCTTTCAGCACGGCAGAGACGATGTAGCGCTCTTCAAATTCCGGCACGTTGCGGTAGTGATGCACGATCTCAGCCAGAGGCTTTTCTTTGATCTGGCCATCGGTATCAATGAATCGCACGCTGACGATTTGGTCGAACGTTTCTGTGCCCATGGCCCCGGCGTTCATGCGGATGGCACCGCCCAGATTTCCAGGCACACCCTCCATCCATTCAAACCCACCCAGCCCAGCATTGCGGGCCGCACTGGCGATCTTTTTCAACCGTGCGCCGACTCCAACAATGAGGGTCTGCCCTTCCACACGCACCTCTTCGAAGTCCCCTTTGGCCGGATGGATCACTGCACCGCGAATGCCACCATCTTTGACCAGTAGATTTGACCCGCGCCCGATAACGCGAATGGGCACCGACTGGGAGCGCAGGTAACGAACGATCTCGGCAAAACCCTCCACGGTCCGTGGCTCCACCCAATACTGGGCTGGGCCGCCGATGAGGAAGGTGGTGTGGCGATTCATCGGTTCATACAGCCGCGCTGCACCGCCGCCGTGATCTTCCAAAAGCGCCCACAGTTGCTCCAAAACAGGCAGGTCCTTGGCAATGCAGCGCCCCACTTCATGCACGTTTCCTGCACCGAGCGTGATGAGCAGATCTCCTGGCCGCAGCGCATTTCCCACCTTGTCGCGAGACAGGAGCAGGGTCGGCGTGGACTGGGCTTTGGCGGCGGATTGCGCTTTCACTTCTTCCACGATCGTCTCACCACTGACACCAGGCAGCGGCTTTTCACTGGCCGCATAAACGTCCGTAACAAAAAGTTCGTCCACGTCACCAAAGCTCGCGCCAAACTCTTTCTTTAGCAGTTGCGTGCGGCTGTACCGGTGTGGCTGAAAGAGGCAGACGATGCGCTTTGGCTGCAATCCCTTGGCCGTGGCCAGCGTGGCTGCAATCTCGCTGGGGTGATGGCCGTAGTCATCCACTACGGTGAAGCGCTCGCCACTGTGACGGATCTCAAAGCGGCGTTTCGCCCCGCGAAAGCTTTTCAACGCATGCTGGATGTTTTCAAACGGCACGCCCAGCCGAGTGGCCAAAGCGATGGCGGCGAGAGCGTTCGAGACATTGTGCTTGCCGGGGATTCCCAGGGTCGCGACGCCTAACAAAGTATTCTTTTGATACACTTCGAAGTCCGAATGGTCCGGCTTCATGGCCAGGATGTTGGCGGAGAAATCAAAGTCGCGAGACCAGCCGTAGCTCACGCCCTGAGGGCCCGCACAGACTTCCCGTGCCACGGGATCTTCCGCACAGTGCACCCAGTGCCCAGGGGTCTGGGACAGCAGCCGGCGGAACACGTCTTTGATGGCCTCGATGCCATCGTAAAAGTCCAGGTGCTCGGCCTCGATGTTCAGGATGATGGAATGCTCCGGGTGGAAGTTCACCAGCGTACCGTCGCTTTCATCGCCTTCAGCCACGAAGAGTTCGCCCTCGGGGTCCCAGTGCGCATTGGCCCCCAGAATAGGGATTTCCGCCCCCACGTAGTGACTGGGTTTCAGGCCGCCCTGGCGCAAAACGTGGGCAGTGAGGGCGGAGGTGGTGGTCTTGCCATGGGTGCCGCCTACGACCACGCCCTTCTTATGGGCCATCACGGCGGCCAGGGCCTCGGCCCGGCGCACCAGGGGGATGCCCTGCTTGTAGGCCGCCTCATAGGCCACGTTCCCAGGCTTGATGGCGCTGGAGTAGATGACCATGTCGCACTCTTCCACTTCCTTTTCAGAATGGGGGGAAAAGAAATTCAGTCCCAGCTTCACCAGCCGATCCGTCTCCAGCGTGGTGACTTTGTCCGATCCATTGACCTTATGCCCCAGGGCCAGCAGCAGGGAGGCCAGCCCACTCATGCCCGACCCGGCCACGCCGATGAGGTCAATGCGCATGGGGTGACGGCTTTCTTTGAGGAGGCTGAGGACGGCGTGAGACATGGGAAGCGCCCATGGTAAACGGGAGCCGTGCGCGGGCAAGCGTGAGCACGCATTGTTGCAGCCTCATTGGCGGGTGCGCTCAGTCCCAGTCTCCATCCTCAATCAACACTTGCCGGAGCGCCAATCGGCGTGCGCTATTCATTTGCAGGAGCCAAACAGTCGTCCTCCCCGTCGCGGTGATACCGAGAATTCTCGGCCCATTCATGCAGAAATGATCTTCCCAACGATGATTTCGAGGATGAAACAGCTCCTCAACTTTTCCTGTGTCAGGATCTCGCGAGGTTAAATTGGGCCCTTTGTAGGCATTGCATTTGGCACAAGACAACGCCAGATTTTCCACAGCACTCTCTCCGCGATGTTGCAGGGCGATGATGTGCTCTACATGAAAACGCTGAGCCAACTCATGCTCTTGTTTGAGACGACAATATTCGCAACGACGGGCGGCTCGCTGCCAGACAAGCTGACGAATTGCTGGCTCCATCACAGTTTGCCGGCCTGACGTAAAACTCGTCTTGCATGTGCCTGCATCAGGGAGATCATCGCTACAGTATCTGCATAGGATTCATATTGACGTTGTTCTTCCTGCGTGAGTTGTCCTTCACGTGACTTGTGTGCCATCACCTCGGCACGATCTTGCATCTCCGGTGAGGATTTCAGACTCAAAATGGCCCTGGCAGCCTCAGCATCCATCATGCCGACAAAGGGATCCAACAGGTCTTCTTGAGATACTACACTCTTTGTCATGGACGGAGTTTAATCGGAAGGTCACTGCAAAGCAAGTTGGCTTTCAGGTGAGCCCTTTCACCTGCACCCACGTCGCACCCCAGCCGCCGGATCTCTCCCCGGCGGGCCAGGTCCAGCCTTCGACGATTTCCATTTTATCCAGGGCGGCATGCACACCGATGCGCAGCGTGCCGGTGCCTTTGCCATGAATGACGCGCACGTTCCGGATGCCCAGCTTCTGGCATTCGCCCAGGTAGTCCACCAACAGATCCCCCACCTCACTGGGCCGGAAAGTGTGCAGGTCCAGCTCGTTGGTGATGGGGATGCGGATAGGTTCCTCGTCTTCCATGGCGTGAAGAACATTAAACCAAAGAAAGCCCATTTTGCCACAGCACATAGACCCCGGTGGCGAAAACCAGGAGGGCAAAACCCCGCTGCAGTTTTTTCACCGGCAGACGGCTAGCAAAAAAACTACCCAGGAGCACACCCACTCCCGCCATCCCGGAAAACAGCAGAGCCAGCGGCCAATACACAGGCGCCTCGCCCATGTGACTGAAAAAGCCTGCGGCTGAGTTGAAGGCGATCACGGCCAAGGATGTCCCCGTCGCAGTCCGCTGCGGCAGGCGGGCAAATTTGATCAAGGCAGGCACCAGCATAAATCCCCCGCCGACCCCGATGAACCCGGTGAACAGCCCTACGCCCGTCCCAGCCAGCAGGCAGCGAAGCGGACGACATTCCGCAGGAAGAGTGAATCTCTCCGCTCGGCCTAACCACATATTCAGCGCCACGGTCAGCATCAGCAGCGCGAAAAGCATCATCAAAATCGGTGCAGGCACCCAGGATGTGAACCGTGCGCCCACGGTGGCCCCAGCCATGCCTGAAAGGGCAAACAGAAGTGCTGCACGTGCATGAAATTCTCCCGTTCGTGCACGCTGCACCGCACCCAGCAACGCGGCGATGCCCACCACAAAAAGGCTAACGCCCACAGCCTGCTTCGCTGGCAGGCCCGCCAAATACACCAGCACCGGCAGGGTGATGATGCTACCTCCCGCCCCCGTCAACCCAAGCGATAGGCCGATGAACAAAGCCCCCGAGATGGCCAGTGCATTCATGGCTGGCGGCGCTCCGGTTTCAGCAGGCGGGAAAACAGGCGATGATAGGTATGCACCACCTTCACAGGCTGGCCAGCGCGATGCACTGGCTGGCCTGCATTGGCCCAAGCAAAGATGCCGCCTTCCAGATTCTGCACTTGATGGATACCCGCCTGATGCAGACGCCGCGCCAGCTCACAGGCACGATAGCCGGCCGAGCAATAAACCACATAGGGGGCGGAAGTCGCCAGTTCACGCAGAGCCTCATCTGTCACTGTTTTTACAGGCAGGGAAAGGGCCCCTGGCAAGTGGCTAACGGCGTATTCCTCAGCCGAACGAGCATCAAGAAGCACGGGGTGAGTGGCCACTTCACCTGCCAGCAAACGCTCAACTCCATCCACAGAAAGCTGCGCCACGTCAGGAAACCGCTCCCGCACCACTGAGATGGCCCAAGCTGTGCCCCGCCGGTGGTCCATGAACCACCAAAGCAGCAACGCGACAGCGCCCATGCCGACGAGGGCATAGAGAGCAGGATGGAGCGAAGCTAGCATGAGAGGCTTTCGTTACTCAAACTTGATGTAGGCGTAGCCCTGGAGTTGCAGATCCACCAGCCGGGGGAAGGCCCCCACCACCCGTTTCACCCCAGGCATCAGTTCCCGGGGAGTCACACCTCTTTGCTGCATGGTGTTTTCACAGAGTTCTATCTGCACGCCGCGTTTAACCAATTCTGCCAAAATTTCGCCATTGGGATTTTCAGCTTTGTCCGCTTTCAGCCGGGTGCGCGCTTCGGCATTCACCACGGCCTGTATCCCGGTGCCATGAAACACCAAATGCAGGTGCACCTGATCCGCAGCGATGCCCTGCTTTTGGTAGGTATCCATGAGCTTACGGGCATAGAACAGCCCTTTGTTGACTCCTTCATGGGTCACATCATCCGTCACCTGATAGACGATGCGCAGATTCTCCCGAACTTGCAGCGGAATGACAGGCACGGAAGCCTCCGTAGCCTGCGAAGGTGGCACCACCAGCAGTGGCATCGTGCAAACAAGCATGGCTATTGTCATTTTCATCATTGGTTAGGCGGAAGTTGTTTTTATCTCGATCGAAATTTTCGCAAAGGCTCCGTCCACCAGCACCACGTCACGTCCCTGGCTGGCTAGAAAGGCCACTGCCAAGCTGGCGCGCAGGCCGCTGCCACAGTGGACATAAATGCGGCGGTCTCCTGGCACTTCCGAGAGCCGTGCAGCTAGCCGTGTGTAGGCGATGTTTCGTGCTCCTTGGACATGACGTTCTGCGTATTCATCAGCCCCTCGCACATCCAGCACCAGGGCATCAGGGTCTGCCGCTAGGGCTCCCTGCAACTGCTCAGGTGTGATGTAAGGCTGCGCAGTCATCAGCCCATCCCTGATCTCCTCCATCTCCGCCACCGTCATCCAGGCAGTGACCTGATCCAGCCCGATGCGGATGAGCTGCCGCACGGCTTCTTCCACTTCCGCCGCGTTCTGCACAATCAAGAGGATCCGCACGCCTTCCTCAACATACGATCCCGCAGCAATGGGCAACTTTCCACCCGCCAGTGGAGCCAACAGAGCTCCTTGGATGTGCCTTTGCAGGAACGAAGTGCGATCCGCCCGCAGATCCAGTACGACCACGCGGGATTCTGCCAGATAGGCAGGCACCTCCATGGCGGTGAGGTGCCTAGGCTGAGGCAACCTGCCCTCCGGCAGCAGGGCAGGACCAGCACGGTTGTCTCGCTTCATGCGGGCGAAGTAGAGCGGTGGCTCCGGCTGCCCGGTGAGGATGTCTTTGACAAATTCATCCTCACTTTCGGTGAGGGCTTCGTTGAGCGCCGGGTTAAAACGCCGCTCATAACCTAGAACGCTGCTCGGGACTGCGCCCAGGGCCTTCCCACAGGCACTCCCAGCACCGTGTGCAGGCAGGATTTGCAGATGTTCGGGCAGTCTTTCGGTGCTGCGCAGGCTGGCGTAAAGGGTGCGGGCGCTGGCCTCCATCACCCCGGTCTGTCCGGCGGCTGTTTCCAGCAGGTCTGGCCGCCCCACATCCCCCACGAAGATGAAATCACCACTCAGCAGCGCCATCGGCTCCGTGGCACCATGGCCGTGATCCGTCACCAGGTAGCTGAGGTGCTCCGGCGTATGGCCGGCAGAAAGTACCGCCGTGAGTTCGATGTTGCCCACATGGAAGGAGTCTCCATCGCGCAGAAATTGCGCCTGAGGACTCCCCTGCGCCCATTCAAACTGCCACTCCGGTCCACCTTCCGCAGACAGGTAGGCCTTCACGCCATGGCGTTCCATCAGCTCACGGGCACCGCTGAGGTAGTCGGCATGGATATGGGTCTCCGCCACGGCAGTGATGCGAAGGTCATTTTCAGCCGCCAGCTTGAGGTAGCGATCCACATCCCGCTCTGGGTCCACGATCACGGCCTCGCCTGTGCGCTGGCAGCCGATGAGGTAGGCATTTTGGGCCAAGGATGAATCGGTGATTTGGCGAAGGAACATGAACGTGGAAGAGGTGGAGGATTAACGAGCAGAACAATTCTTGGGCGAACAGCAGGCCTGGCCTTCGATCCGGTTCCAGGGCATCTTAGACAGCAAGATGGCCAGCCCACACCAGCCGGTACTGCCTGCGAGGACCAGCCCCGCACCAAAGAACGCGCTGAGAAAGACCCAGTAAGGATGCACGGTGAGTGACAGGGCCGCCCCCGTCAGCACACCCAGGCCGATGGTGAGCTGCACCTGCTGCATGAGGGGGAAGACTTTTTTCGCGGCACGGGCCACGGGCAGCCCAGAAGCTTTCCAGGCCTGGATCCCGCCTTCCAAATTTTGCACCTGGGTAAAACCTAAAGATTGCAGCTTCGCGAGGGCCTGTTCTCCGCGCTTGCCACTGCGGCAATGGATGACGATGGGCAGATCCCGATTGAGCTCGGAAGCGCGTTTTTCCAGTTCCCCTAAAGGAATGAGCCGCGCCTGGGAGATGTGCTCTTCCGCATGTTCCACAGGCTCGCGGACGTCCACAAGCTGGCAGCGGCCCGCCTGAAGTTGAGTGTTGAGTTGTTTGGGAGTGATGGTGGTTTGCATTGCGAGGGTGGGTTGCAGAGTTAAACTGTTCTGTTGTTGATATAAACTATATTGCTATATAGCGATATAACAAACATTATTCTTTCATGCCTAAAAAGAAAAAATCCGAGCCCAGCCCCATGCCGATGTCTGAAAAGGCCCTGGAGCTGGTGGCGATGCGCTTTCGTGCGCTGTCAGAGCCGACACGGCTGCGGCTGCTGAATCTGCTGATGCAGGGGGAGCACACCGTGGGCCAACTGGTGGAGGCTGCCGGTCTGGGACAGGCCAATGTGTCCAAACACCTCGCTCTGCTGAGAGATGCGGGCATGATCGGCATGCGTAAAGAGGGACTGTCCACGTACTGTTACATCGCAGATCCCATGGTGAATGAGCTTTGCGAAATGATGTGCCGCAGGTTGCGGGAGGACATGGAGGCCCAGGCTCGCGCGCTGGCCTTTGACCCCAAAATCTGAGCCTGATGGATCTCAAGACTCAGCTCATCTCCCAAGCTCATGAACTGGGCTTTGCCGACTGCCGAATCGCCCCGGCCAGACCCGCAGCGCACCGGGAGATCTATGAGCAATGGGTGGCTGAGGGCAAATATGGCGACATGGCCTGGATGGCGCGGAACATGGACCGCCGCACAGACCCCTGCGTGGTTCAGCCAGGGGCGAAGACCGTCATCGTCCTAGCCATGAATTATTATCAAGGACCAGCGCCAGCCACCGCCGCTGGCGGCTACCGCATCGCCCGTTACGCATGGAATGAGGATTACCATGACCTCATCGTGGCCAAGCTAAAGGCGCTGGATGCCTTTCTCATTCAGCATGGCGGCACACAGAGGTACTATGTGGATACCGGCCCGGTGCTGGAGCGGGATTTTGCCAGTGAGGCCGGGCTGGGCTGGGGCGGGAAAAGCACCATGCAGATCCATCGCCAGCTCGGCACCTGGTTTTTCCTGGCGGAGCTCATCAGCACCCTGGATCTAGCGGTGGATACCCCCGCCCGTGACCTGTGTGGCAAGTGCACCCGCTGCATGGTGGCCTGCCCCACCCAGGCCATCACGGCCCCGCGCCGGATGGATGCACGCCGCTGCGTGAGCTACCTCACCATCGAGAGCAAAGGACCCATCCCCTTGGAATTCCGCCGCGCCATGGGGGATCGAATTTATGGCTGCGATGACTGCCTCAGCGCCTGCCCCTGGAACAAGTTTGCCCAGCTTTCCCAGGAGGCGACGTTTCAGGCACGCGAAACAGTGTTTAACCAAAAGTTGCGCGATTTCCTGACCCTGACCGATGAGTCTTTTCGCGCTCTGTTTGCCAAGTCTCCCATCAAGCGCATCAAACGCCCGGCCTTTCTCCGCAATGTCTGTGTGGCCCTGGGCAATGTCGGCACGGATGAAGATGTAGCGGCGCTAGAGATCGCCGCACAGGATGAGCACCCGCTCATCTCTGAGCATGCTCAATGGGCCTTGCAAGAGATCTGGCTAAGGAGCAAGAAAGTATAGGTTCACGTGAGCAATGTGCCGGAGCTCGCGGCCAACGTGGCTTGCGGGTTGCTTGAGTAGGAGAAGATGAAAGGTCTTCTTTGGTTCGCTTTACTCTTCCCTTCGGGGCTTCAGGCGACGACGCTTCTTTATTCGCACACTGGCTCGGCCAATCCCACCACGGAGGGCTGGATCCGCACGTCCACCACGACCGTGGTGGGTGAGCCCTTTGATGATGACGGGCGGGATGTCTGGCGTGTCTATGATCCCGGACTCAGCAGTGGCGGCACCAGCCTAACGTACAGTGCGGTCATGAATGCCACTTTGGCCAGTTCGGTGATGGCCACGGGCTGGGATCTTTCCACCACTCTCAGCGTGCCCACGGATGATCCCACGCTCGGCAACGCCATCGGCACGGATAGCAATGCCTGGCTGGGCTTCATCATCAATGAAACGCTCACCAACCGCCGGGTCTGGGCGCTGATGTTTGGCCGTGCGGCCAATGGGGATACTTTGGTCGCGGCGTATGGCGTCACGGGCACGCGCACTCTGGCCCCAGGCTATCATGATTACAGCTTGTTGTATGATCCCGTCACGGCGCTGGCCACCATCCGCATTGATGGGGAAGTGTGGAAAACTTATGCGGGATTGAGCTTGGCAGGCAATGGCGCCCAACAGGTTTATTGGGGGGATAATAATGGTCAGTCCACCGTCATCCCACCCCGCACGATTTATTATGAGTCCATCCAGTTTTCCACCGTGCCTGAGCCTACGAGGTTGCTGTTGTTGGGCCTGAGCGGCGGGGCGGGGCTTGTCCGTCGGCGGAGAGCCCGATGAAGGCTGGGCAATCTCTGTTTCCCGCCCTTGCCCTAGCGCTCCGGCTTTTCACAGTGATGGCATGCCTGACATCTCACCGGAAGCCGTCATCACCCTCATCACGCAGCACCAGATCGTGGAGACGAGTGAGGCCCTGACGCCGGATGTGGATCTTTTTGCCCAGGGGCTGGACTCGATGGCGATGATGCAATTGATGCTGCATCTGGAGCGCGAATTCAGCGTGCGCATTTCCCCGGCTGAAATGACGCGGAACCACTTTGCCACGGCCCGGGTTTTGTCATCCTGGCTTTCCCACCCGAACCGCAGCGCCGTATGACCCTGGAAGCCGATGTCATCGTGGCCGGAGGTGGCAGCGCGGGGCTGGCAGCGGCCCTAGCGGCGGCCCGTGCTGGTGCACGCACGCTATTGATTGAGCGGCAGACCAAACTGGGCGGCATGGGCACAAATGCCCTGGTTCATACCTTTTGTGGCCTCTTTCACCCGGATGTATCTCAGCCCTGGGCCTGGGTGAATGCCGGTATCCCGGCGGAAATCGGCCAGGCAATGATGGACCGCACGGGACAGACGGCACCTGACCTGATGGGCAGGGTGTACGTGCTGCGCCAGCACCCCTCTCTTTATGCCCAGATTGCCGATGAACTCTGCCTGGCGGAGCCTCGCCTATCCGTCCTAAGCGGTACCGAGTGGATTGACCTCCAGAAGGATGAAAAAGGCTGGCATCTGGGCATCATCACCCGGGGGGAACGTAGAACTCTGCATACTCAAACTCTGGTGGATACCACAGGGGATGCGACCGGGGCCCGTCTCCTGCGGCCTTCGTGGTGCCAGCAGGTGGAGGGTAGCCGCCTGTATCGGCCCGCTTACATCGCCGCTTTCCATGGGGTGCTGGGCACGCATGATGATGGCTGGAGATTGCAAACAGGAGCGGTCATCGTGCGCGCGATCCGGGAGGGTTTATTGCCTGCGGCAGCCATCGGTGCAGGCTTTCGTGACTCCCCCTTCGCGGGTGAAACTTTTGTCACCGTGGATCTGGAGGCCGGGCAAGGAGAGTGGGACCCGTTTGACCCCACCAAACGTGCACGGATGGAGCAGGAGGGGCGCGAAGTCGTGCTGGCCCTGTGGAAATACCTGCGCCAGCAGCACCCCGATTTCCGCCCCTGCCCACCGCCCATGCTGCCAGTGAAAGCGGGCATCCGTGAGACTGCCCGTTACATCGGTGACTACATCATCACCGGGGATGATCTGGCGAGCAGCCGCCGCTTTGAGGACGAAGTCGCGCTCGCAGGTTGGCCCATGGAAAAGCGCGAAAACGCCCGGGGGCCCAAGTTCCGTTACTTTGATGAACCCCTGCCCCCCGGCATCCCCGCACGCTGTCTTTTCCGCCAGGATGCACCGGGACTGTTTTTCGCCGGGCGCTGCCTTTCGGCCGATCATGAAGCGCTGGCGTCTCTGCGGGTGATGGGCACCTGCATGGCCACAGGAGAGGCAGCGGGGAAAATGGCAGTGGACTTTGTCTCCCGCTGCTGACATTGGCATGCCCCGCTATGCGCCTGCTCTGCCTGACGAATCTTTTTCCTGATACCCTCCAGCCCTGGCGCGGGCTGGACAATGTCACCCTGCTGCATGCGCTGAAAGCCGAGCAGCCTGAGGCAGACATCCGCGTGCTGTGCCTGCGCCCGGGACATGGCTACTGGACAGGGAAAGCCTGCACCCTACAACCTCGCTGTGGGGATGAACCCCTGCATCCCAGCTATCACTGGGCCCCCTACATTCCGAAATTTGGCGGCCTGAATGATCGCCTCTACACGCTGGCCGTGCGCCGGGCACTGAGGACCCTGCCTCAGGGGTGGAAACCGGAGGCGCTGCTAGTGCCCTGGCTTTTCCCGGATGCCTGCGGAGTCCACCGCGTGCCTGAATTTGAGGGCATCCCGCTTTTAGCCGTGGCCCAGGGGTCAGATGTTCACCAGTATCTCGACATGCCTTGGCGCCGCCGCGCCATCCAGGCCCTCAGTCAGCGGGCCCACATCATCACCCGCAGTGAAGATCTGCGCCAGCGGCTGTTGAGAGCCCAATCTCCGGCAGACCAAGTCAGCACCGTTTATAATGGCGTGGACGTTCACACCTTCCGGCCTGGCAATCGCCTAGAAGCCCGTCGGGAACTGGGGCTGCCGGAGAAGCCTGAAATCCTGCTCTTCGTGGGGAATTTCCTACCCGTCAAAGGCCTGGACTTGCTCATCCAAGCCACGGCCCAACTTCAAAAAGAGCGGCCTGTACACCTCGTACTCATCGGCAGTGGACCCTTAGAAGCCGATCTCCGAGGACTCTGCCAGACCCGTGGCCTGGAGGCGGTGACCTTCGCAGGGCGAAAGGGTCCTGCCGAAGTGGCACATTACATGCATGCTGCGAATGCCGTGTGCCTTTCCAGTCTCAACGAAGGAGTCCCCAATGTCCTACTCGAAGCCTTTGCCAGCGGTCGCGCGCTCGTTTCCACCGATGTGGGGGGCATCTCTGAAATCACGGCCCCATCTCCCGGGGGAGGCTTTTTGGTCAAGGGCCGGGAAATCGCCGATTATACCGCAACTCTCCGTCGCGCCCTTGAAAATCCACCTAATGAAACTGACTTAAGTCACTATGCGCGCGTACGTTCCTGGCCGCACTGCGCTCAAACATATTGGCAGCGCTTATTTGCTATGACGAAAAAAGTCCGTAACGTTAGATAGTATTTCAGGTAGTACATTTACACTCACTGTAAAAAGACCTCTGTCGACACGCAGTTCTCCCGTTCATGCTTCTTCCCGGCACAAGTCATTGGATGTCCATCGCCCGTCGCGCAGGCCGCGATGGCATCTTTTTCGTTTTGAGTTTCCTGGTGGCAAACTACGTCCGCTTCCAGACTTTTTGGAAGCTGGATGAGTACTTGTTTCCCATCTCAGCAGGCGCAGCCATCCTCATCACCGCCAGTTACATTTTAGGTCTGTATTCGGTGGAGTCGCGAGGGCGCTCACGTTTTTTCGTTCACGGTTTGTTTTTTAGCATCGCCTTCCTGGGTGCTTTTCTTGCCGTCATTCTCGTCGGTTATGTGGACTTCGGCACCCGGGTGGGGCGTGGTTTCATGCTTTTAGGCCTTAGCACCGCGTATCCTTCACTGATGCTTCACCATTGGGTGATGTTTAATAAACACCGTTTTGCTCCTGAGCGTGTGGCCTTCGTGGCTGAGACACCAAGCGAGCTGGAAGAATACCAGTGCCTGCGGGAACTGAAACCTCGCGGCATCGAGATCGTCGGTCGCATCACCGTGCGGGAATCGGACCGGGGATCGGATGTTTTGGGTCGCCTCAAACATGCCACCTCCATCATTTCACGTCATAAGGTGGATCGAGTCGTTTTTGCCGACTGGCGCTTAGGAGATCCGTACTCGCGGCCTTTGCTGCGGCAGTTGCGTTACTCTGGCATCACCTGCAGCCCGCTCATCAGCCTGTGTGAGGAATACCTGCAATACGTCCCGCTGCACTTGGTGACCAATGAATGGCTGATGCACTCGGAAAGTGCGCCCCGAGATTTTTACTTCAGTAAGCTGAAGAGGACTTTCGACGTGATGACGTCTCTGGCGTTGCTGCTTTTGCTTTCGCCTCCCCTGCTGGTCGGGATGGCCATCGTGAAAATTTTCTCTCCGGATGGTCCGCTGTTTTTCACTCAGGAGCGCATCGGCCGATTCGGTAAAAAATTCAAAATCCTCAAGCTTCGTTCCATGCGCACGGATGCGGAAGTCAATGGTCCTCAGTGGTCCAGCGGCACCAAAGATCCACGGGTGTTCCCTGGCGGAAAGCTGCTGCGTCAGTACCGCATTGATGAGATCCCCCAGCTTTTTAACATCTTGCGTGGGGACATGTCCTTCGTGGGCCCACGGCCCGAACAGCCAGCTTTCGTTTCGAAATTGGCTGAGGAGTTAGCCTTTTATCAAGAGCGCCACATGATCCATCCCGGTTTGACGGGCTGGGCACAGGTGAGCTATCCCTACGGTTCCACCACGGACGATGCGCGCTGCAAGCTTGAGTATGACCTCTACTACCTGAAGCACGCAGGGGTCGTTTTCGATCTTCTTATCCTGCTGGATACCATTCGTGTGGTCCTCATCGGCGGCATGAAGAAAGAGGCGCAAAAGCCGCGCTACCTCGCCACCCCCACCTCCCGGACCACCAGCATCCCCGTGATGTCTAACCCGACCAATGCAGTGGACGCAGCGGCGTAAGGCGAAGACAGAGACCGGCAGGCCAAAGTCCCCTCACAGGCCTGAGGCCTTGCCCGGAATGCGGGGGTCATGCGCAGGAACGAGGAGCTTCCGCTCGGCATCCCACATCACAGCTTGGCAGGCCCCGAAGGCGCTGGTTTCATCCAGCGTGTGACCGAGGGCCTGAACTCGACGAAGGGTGCCTGCACCGAACTGGGTTTCAATCTTCAACGTGTCTGGATTCCACTGATGGTGAAAGCGCGGCTCTGCCAGGGCTGCATTCGGGCCTTGGCCGTCGTCAATGACGTGGCTGATGAGCAACAGAGTTTGGGTGATGATCGTCGGCCCGCCTGCAGCACCCACGGTGAGCAGAGGCTGACCATCCTTGAAGACCAGAGTCGGGCTCATGCTGGAAAGAGGGCGTTTGCCAGGAGCGATGGCATTGGCCTCCGCACCGATGAGCTTGAAGGCATTCGGCACCCCAGGCTGCACGGCGAAATCATCCATTTCATCGTTCAGTAGCACGCCTGTGCCTGGGACCACCACCTTGCTGCCAAAGGCCGTATTGATGGTCTGGTTCAGCGCCACCCAGTTCCCTTTAGCATCCGCCGTGGAAAGGTGCGTGGTGTGCTTGCCAAAGATGTCTCCTTCCCACCGGGGCGGGGTGTTGTGAGCGGGCACAGCGGTCACGTGGTCCAGGTCTATTTTTTTAGCCAGCTCAGCCGCGTAGGTTTTATCTACCAGCCCCTTCGGCACAGAGGCAAAGTCAGGATCCCCCAACCAATGGGCACGATCTGCAAAGGCCAGCTTCATCGCCTCCGTCACCACATGGATGCGGCTGCTGGCGCGGAAATGGCGAAGAGGGAAATGTTCCAGCACATTGAGAATCTGCGCCACATGCACCCCGCCGCTGCTGGGGGGTGGCATGCAGACCAATTCATAACCACGGTAGGTGGAACGGATGGGCTCACGCTCCAGAGCCCGGTAATTGGCAAAGTCCGCCGCTGAGATGATGCCGCCATTTTCAGCCATCCAGGTGGCGGTTTGTTGGGCAAACTCTCCCCCGTAAAACCAAGTCAATCCGTGGTCTGCTACCGCCCGATAGGTTTGAGCGAGGTCCTTCTGCACCAGTAAATCTCCCTCCTTCAGCGGCGTGCCATCGGCCTTGAGAAAAATGGCGGCTGAGGCAGGGAAGAGGCGCAGTTTTTTCGCCGTGGCCGCCAGTTTTCGGGCATACACGGCATCTATAGGGAAGCCCTTTTCCGCAAGATCCGCCGCTGGACGAAGGAGATCTGCCAGGGTGAGTTGACCGTGTTTTTTCAGCGCCAGGTCATAAGCGCGTAATGCCCCCGGAATGCCAGAGGCTAAAGCGCCCGTCTTGCTCGCCTCATCGTCCACTTTTCCCTCTTTGAGGTACATGTCACGGTGCGCCTTGGCAGGGGCCATTTCGCGGCCATCAATCGCTGTTAAGGTTCCATCGGCCGCACGGATGACGATGAAACAGCCACCGCCGATGCCGGAATTATGCCCGTCCACCACACCGAGGGTGAGTGCTGCGGCGATGGCTGCATCCACAGCATTGCCCCCGCGTGCGTAGGCGGCAGTGGCGGCATCCGTGGCGAGGGGATGCACCGTGGCAGCGGCAAATTTGGCAAAACCCGTCTCCTGAGCTGCGGCGGAAATCACGCCCAGTCCGACAAAAAAGGAACAAAACAGCAGTTTCATGAGTCTAATCGTAGCGATTCTGTGTTCGCTCGTCCATCGTCCCTCGTGAAATGATTGCCGCCCGTCTTTGTTTTTCTCTGCTCTTCCTGCTCAGCCTCCCTGCTTGCAGTTCCCTAGAACGCCTGGCCAAAGCGGGAGCAGCCAAGCCCTCCGCGTTTCTTCCCCACGCGGCAGATTTGAAAAAGACGAAGGCGGACCACGACCCTTTTCTACGGGTGTGGCGGAATGACTCCAAAGAAGTCTGGGCCAAGGCGGAAACCAAGAAGACCCTGTACATCGCGCCCGTAAGCCTGGACTACCTGCGCCCCATGACCAAGCCGATGTCGCGTGTGGAAGTGCGGGAAAAATCCCGCCAGAAAGAGGCGAAAAAGTTAGCCACCTACATCCGGGATCAATTCACCCAAGCATTCCGCAACTCCAAAACTCCCCGGTATGAAATCGTCGAGACTCCGCAGAAAGACAGCGTGACGCTGGAACTGGCGCTGGTGGAATTCAATCCGAACTCCATCGCCGCCGGGCTGACCCGCCGCGCCATCAACCTTCTGGCCGTCCCTGGAGCCGAGTCCATCGTGGGAAGACCCCTCAAAGGCAGCATCGCCATCGAAGGCCGCGTGTGGGACCCGGAGCAAAAGGAAAGCCTGTATGAGTTTGCGGATGCGGAACACAACCGCTCCGCCCTCATCCTCTCCGTGCATGATTACAATGCCTACAGTGCCTCACGGAAAACCGTCCGCGAATGGGCGGCCCAGTTTGAGCAGATCACCCGCACACCCGCTGGTGGTCGGGTAAAGGACAGCTCCCCATTTACTTTGATGCTGTGGTAGAGCTGGGAAGCTCCAGCATCAGTCCTTCCGCTTCCAGTTGAGCCAAGCCTGCCGATAGGTGAAGGCGATGGCCATGATGCCGAAGCTCAGCAAAATGGCGCGGGAAGGCTCCGGCACAGGCAGCGCATCGGCTGCCACAGAGGAATCCCAGAGCAGTTGGCTGGCTTTGTCTGAATGTTCAGATGCCCGGGCGGCCAAGCCAGCCAGGGCAATCGAAAACAGCCAATAAAAAACCGCGCGCATGAGTTTGTGGAGAAAGCAGGATCTGAACTAAAACCAAAAACATTTAGGACTGACAAGACAAATCCTTCTCAATCCCTTAACGATCAACGGCGGTCTAACGACGCCACTGATACATCCAGCGTTCAGAAATCACCTTTTCTCCATCCTTCATTTCGCACATCATCTCCAGAAGGTTGGTGGTGTCTGGCACATCCAGTTTGAAAAAGGCGCGCCAGCCGCCGGTCTCGCGGTTGAACATGACACGCTTGTCCAGGACTTTGGCCTCGCCGTTGCTCACCACCACGTCCAACTCCGGCACCCAATCCGCAGGCTTGTCCAGTTTGACGCCGCCTTTGGTGAAATCCACCACGTACTCGTGATCGTCCGTCTTCATGACGAAACCCCGGCGGGTATTCGTGACCTTGCAGAGCAGGCCGGGGAGTTGCTCCTCCAGCCAGGCCAGACGGTATTCGAAATTGAGCGGCTCTGTGGGGGTTTTAGGCAGCTCAGACGGGCGCCACATGGCCACGATGTTATCCCAGGTCTCTTCGCCGGTGGAAAGTTCCACGAGGACGACGGCACCTTTGTTAAAGCCTTTGATCGGCTCCACCCACACGGCGGGGCGGCGGTGATACATGGCTTCCAGGTCCTGGAAGTTGTTGAAATCACGGTCACGCTCCCCGAGGCCGAACCCCTTCAACTTATCCATCTCAAAGACGCTCAGGCGCAGGTCACGGCTGACATCCAAGGGGCGCCAGATGGAGGGACCACCTTCGACCTCGATCTGGAGGCCGTCGCTATCATGCACTTCCGGGCGGAAGTCGTAGGGCTTCGGGTGGCTATTCTCGCCAAACCAAAACATGCTTGAAAACGGCGCGATGCCGAGCATTTCGACCGGCTGGCGGAGGAACAAAGTAGCCTTCACCAGCATGTCCGTCGTCTTGCCGGGGGAAACATCGAACTGGTAAGCCCCAGCAATGCTCGGGCCATTGAGGAGGGCCAGAACACGGAAGTATTTCTGCCCTGGCTTCGGCTGCTGGAACCAGAAATGCGTGAAATCGGGGAACTCTTCAGGCTTGCCACCGATGGTATTGACCGCCACACCACGGGCGCTGATGCCGTAGCCTAGCTCTGTAGTAACGGCACGGTAATAACTCGCGCCCATGAAGACCATGAACTCAAAACGCTTATCCAGCAGCGAATGCGGGGCCAGGACACGGAAGCCGGAGTAGCCCTCAGGTTTCTTGAAGCCTTCGGGCAGCTTCAGATTGCCGTAATCAAACAGGCTCTGATCAAAAGGAACAGGCGTGGTGGTGACGCCATCCACATTGAAGAAACCCACGGGCTTTTTGAACATCCACCCCGGATGGAAAAACTGCACGCGGTAGAGCTCCTTGTTTTCGCCGTAGAGAGCTTTGTCCTCCAGGAAACGGATCTGACGATGCCCGTCATATTTGAGGCCTTCAAAAAACGGGTCGAGTTGCTGCGAGGGGGCCTGGTAAGGCTTCAGCGCCACCTGCGCCGCCAGCTTTTGCAGCGACTCAAAATCCGTCACATCTGTCAGAGTCAGGTCTGCCGCTTGAGTGGTAAAACAGACGGCGGTACAGAGAGACAGGAAGAAAGATCCTGAGATACGAGAGGCAATCATAGAAGGGTGCACGGAAGCAGTGCTAGAATGCTCTCTGCCTACGGGCAGTCAACAAGGGGATGGACCTCATTCATCAATCCCTAAGTTCGCCTTTAGCCGGGCTAACTGCGCCTTGAGGAACTCGATCTCGAGTTCCATGCGCTGTTTCCATTCCTGATCTTCGGCGCGTTCTGGCGTTATCACCGGGGCCACGATGATCTCAGTCTGAGGGGCGAGACCACTCGGCTCACCGGTCAAAAGTTGAGCATAAAGTGCCACGCGCCGTCCTGGGCCCGCAGGCAAACAGGCCACCACAGGACCTTCGGGGTAGCTGATGAGGCCGGTCAGCTCCACCTCCACACTTTCCAGATCCGGGAAGGTCTGCAGGCGCTCGGTACGCTGGCGCAGCTCTCCCACCGTCTGTGCGCCGCGCAGCAGAAGCACGGCCAGCAGGGAAATGCCGGGCTTTTCTAGGCGCGGCAGTTTACCTTTGATGTTGTGGCGGAACTTCTGCACGCGGGCACCAGCCACCGTGACTTGGAAGACCCACCCGCGCATTTTCAGCGCCTCCAGCGCACGCTGCACCGTGCCCTCGTCCACGCTCATCACGGGATCACGATTGGTGGACTGATTGCAGGCAGAAACCAGCGCATTCAGCGTCAGCGGATAGTAGTCTGGCAGGGTGATTTCTTTTTCGATGAGGCAGCCGATGATGCGGGCCTCAAGGGCGGAAAGTTGCGGAGCGGGGGCTGTTTCAGAGTCTTCCATGCGAGTCTAAAAGGTGCAGCGCAATGCGCCCGGCTGCAAGGCTGCGGACGCGTGAGAACAATTTCCCTTTGCACGGCAGCGGCGTATCCCGCATACATCCGGTTCCCCGTTTCTTTAAAACCCACCCGTTTAAGCTATGCCCACCTACGACTACGAATGCCAGACCTGCGGCCACCAGTTCGAAGCACGCCAGTCCATGAAAGACCCGCACCTGACCGACTGCCCGGTGGAAGCCTGTGCCGGACCGGTGAAGCGTAAGATCGGTCTGGGCTCCGGCCTCATTTTCAAAGGCAGCGGCTTTTACATCACCGACTACCGCAGCGATTCCTACAAAGCTGCCGCGAAGCAAGACTCTGGCGGCTCTTCAGCCAGCCCGCCAGCGAAGTCCTAGACTGAATCTCCCCGATTAAAAGGCGGGCGCGGTGGAATGAGTCGCAAGGCAAGAGCGCAGGCTGCTATCTTGATGATCACAGCCAAGTCCCACTTGCGGTGACCGTCAATCGTCCCGCCCTCTTGTCACTTTCCGGAACAGATTTTTGGTAATCGTTCAAAGGCTTCATGGCCACTGAATCTCGTTCGTCAGCATCTGGTCATCATCGAAGAGAAAGCGCCCGATGAAGTGCTTCTTTTCGATGAGGAGTTCGGCTAACCAAAAGCGGTCATCGGCCCACATTTCGTCAAAGGGCAGGGCCTTGAGCGAGGTCCACAGCGGGATGGCCTCTGGCGTTTCATAGGCTTCCCCTTCCCACTCCGTGGCACGGAAAACATCCACATGCAGGGCGAGGCCATCCACAAACTGGAACCACAGCTCGCCGTGCTTCACGGGATTCAGCGCCGTGACTCCCAGTTCTTCTTGAGTCTCGCGGATGGCGCACTCGGCCGAAGTTTCGCCGGGGTCCATCTTGCCACCGGGGCCATTGATTTTACCTGCGCCCAAACCGCGTTTTTTGCGGATGAGCAGCACCCGCTCCTGAGCTTCGTCCACAATGAACATGAGGGTGGCACGGATGCCGGGTTGCCAGTGGGTCCAGTCGGGGGTCATAAGGGAGCGCGGAGAATGACACGGTGCCAGAAGAATGCCACCGCGATCCACACCGCAGAAACAGCCTGATGCAACGAAAGGCGCAGTATTCAGTTACAGACGGATGGTGGTCTGGATGACATGCGCTTCACCAGGCGCCACGGTCACTGTTGCATCGCCCGCATTGGCCGCCTCCACACACAGGAAGTGCGGGTAAGCCTCATCCGGCAGATCTGCAAGACGCTTGGATTTCTCGATCCAGGGATTCCACACAACCGTGGTAGCACTGCCGCTTTTTTCAATGGTGAGGCTGCGGCGGAGCGCGGGGTCTTCCACCGTCACGGTGGCCAGGCTGACGTATTGGCGATCCACTTCCTGATCAAAGGTGATGTCTCCCGTTTGATGACGCATGGCGCGCGCGCCCACGGTGTCCAGGTAAGGTGTCTCCGCCAATCCCTTCACGGTGACTTGCGTGATGTCACCCACGGTCAAGTAAGTGTGCAGGGCCTCGGCGATGGAAAACTCACTGCTGCCTTTATTGATGGTTTGCAAAGAGACCTCCAGAGTGCTGCCGAGCAGAACGGTGAGATGCGCCTCAAATTCATGCGGCCAGAGTTCTCTCGTCGCCGCATCGCTGCACAGCACAAAGGCCATTTTCACACCACTGTCCGACTCACTGGCCTCGATCAAGGTCCAAGGACGATTGCGGGCAAAGCCATGCATGGGTTTCGCCTCATCGGTGGGATGCGCATTGAACCACGGCCAGCACACGGGGATGCCCCCACGGATAGGTTTGCCCGGCTCCAAAACTGCGTCTGGGCTGAGGTATAAAACGGGGGAATGCCCCGTGGGGGTCCACTCCATGACATGCGCCCCATTCAGCGCGATCCGCGCCGTGCAGGTGGGGTGATTCACCGTGAAGATGGGATAACCAGGCAGGGCTTCGCTGAGGGAAATGGAGGCGGGGAGGGACATGGCAAAAAGGGGCTAGAGGTAACGTTCGAGGAGGGGCTTCAAATCAGCGGTGACAGCTTCCGGCCACAGCTTGCGGTCGGTCATGATGGCACCATCCAGGGCATGATGCTCGGGCCACGACGGCTCGAGTGGGATGCGGGGAATGACACGGGCGATCACCGCTTTTGCCATCGCCGCATTCGCAGAGACATGGGCCATCACCGCCTCCGCCGTGACGTGGGCTTCGTCTGTTTTCCAGCAGTCGTAGTCCGTGATCATAGCGAGCGTGGCCAGAGAGACTTCGGCTTCGCGGGCCAGTTTGGCCTCAGGTAAATTGGTCATGCCGATGACATCGAAGCCGAGCTGGCGATTTGCATTCGATTCTGCGCGAGTGGAAAAGGCGGGCCCGTCCATGTTCACGTAAGTGCCGCCATTGTGCACGCAGGCCCCTGCGGCGGTGGCCTCCTCCGCCAACAATTCCCGCAGCCCGGAGCTGATCGGATCCGCAAACGCCACATGAGCGACGAGGCCGTTGCCAAAAAAGGTGTGATGCTCACGACGACTGGTGCGGTCAAAAAATTGATCCGGCAGCACCACATCGCGCGGTTTGTACTCCTCCTTCAGACTGCCGACGGCGGTGACGGCGATGATCCAGCGCACATTGAGAGAACGCAGCGCCCAGATATTGGCCCGATGATTCAGCTCCGTGGGCAGGATGCGATGGCCTTTAGCATGACGAGGCAGAAAAAACATGCGCCGCCCCGCATACAGGCCACTGACGATCTTATCCGAAGGGGGGCCAAAGGGCGTGGAGACTTCGATCTCTTCACGACCTTCAAAACCTTCGATGTCATACAAACCAGAGCCGCCGATGATGCCAATAGCTGGGGGAAACGCGTCTGCCATGGTCACATCATAGGGGTGAGCGCGCGGCATTCAAGGGGGCGAATGAAAACCCGCCGTTTCACAGATCCAGGATGTGCCTTAGACTGGCGGCATGACCCTCCCGGATCTGCCCATCGCCACTCCGTCCTTGCTGTTCCCAGCCATTTCCTTGTTGATGCTGGCCTATACCAACCGATTCCTGGCCCTGGCCACCATCGTGAGAAACCTGCACGCCTCCTGGCGGCAAAATCACGATCCTCTGCTGGAAGCGCAGATCACGAACCTCCGCCGCCGCCTCGTCCTCATTCGTAACATGCAGGCTGCTGGCGTGGTGAGCCTCATCGCCTGCACAGTCAGCACCATGTTTTTATTCGTCAGCTACCAGCCAGGTGGGCAGATCTTTTTCGCCATCAGCCTCGTCTTCATGATCCTCTCCCTCAGTCTCACGCTGAATGAGGTGGTGATCTCTGGCCGCGCCCTGGACATGCAGCTCAGTGACATGGCCAAAAGTTCATGAAGCGGCACCTACCAGCGCAGCATTCACATCCAGGGAGACCAGGTGCAGCAGCTCCTCCGTGCTCATTTGCGTGAGCAGGACCTCCGTGCTGCCTTCCTGAGAAAGCAGGGCCTCCGAGAGCGCCATTTTCTTTTCTAACAAGGCATCAATGCGTTGCTCAATGGTGCCCTGGCAGATGAACTTGTGAACCAGTACGTTCTTTTTCTGACCGATGCGGAAGGCGCGATCCGTGGCCTGGTTTTCAATGGCGGGATTCCACCAGCGATCAAAATGGATCACGTGACTGGCGGCGGTGAGTGTGAGACCCGTGCCACCGGCTTTGACACTGATGACCATGAAGGGCGGGCCATCAGGCTGCTGAAAAGCTTCGACGATTTGAGGCCGTTTCTTCACGGGTGTGCCGCCATGCAGCACGAGCCCCTCCCGGCCAAATACCTTGGCCAGAAAGCGAGCCAGAGGATCGCACGTTTCTTGAAACTGGGTGAAGATGAGGGCGCGTTCCCGCCGTTCGGCGATCTGGGCACAGATCTCTGCTAACCGCGCAAACTTTCCGCTGTCCTCATGCCCCCAAATCCCATCGCCATTCCAGTGGCTGGGGTGATTGCACACTTGTTTGAACTGGATGAGGAAGCTCAGCACCAGTCCCTGGCGCTTGATGGGGTCCATGGTGGCGTCACGCATCAGCTTGGCCATCTGGTCCACCAGCTTGGCATAGATGGTGGTCTGCCTTTTAGTTAGGCCGCACCAGGCTTTGACCTCGATCTTTTCCGGTAGGTCATTGATGATGCTCTTATCCGTCTTCATGCGGCGAAGGATGTAGGGCTGCACCACCCGCCGCAGAGGGGCGTAACCTTCGCGCCCTGTCGCACATTGTTTCACCACTTCGGCAAAGACGGAGGCAGGCCCCAGCAGGCCGGGATTGAGGAAATCAAACAGGCTCCACAGATCCCCCGGACGATTTTCCACCGGCGTCCCGGTGAGGGCAATCCGCGCAGGCGCCTGCAAGCGTTTCACCGCCTGGGTGCTGCCGCTGGTGGGGTTCTTGATGGCCTGAGCTTCATCCAAGATCACGAGGCTCCACGGGTGCGACTGCCAGCTCTCGGTCCTTTGCAAAAAAGTGTAGGTGGTGAGCATCACATCGTAGCCACGCAGCATCGCCGCAGGTTGGTGAGCCAAGCGTTGCAGGTCCATCCGCTCCAGCGCAGAAGGGTGGGCGATGAGCAACTTCAAATCGGGCGCGAATTTGGCGATCTCCGCCTTCCAGTTGCCAATCAAGGAAGCGGGCACCACGAGCAAAACGGGCTCCTTGGCCTGACCCTGGCGGAGCAACAGCAGGGCGATGACCTGCACCGTTTTCCCCAGCCCCATGTCATCCGCCAGACAGGCCCCTAACCCCAAGCGTGTCATGAAATGCAGCCAGGCGAGGCCCTTTTGCTGATAAGGCCGCAAGGTGGCACGGAAATGGTCTGGAGGCTGCACCGCAGACGGGTCCAGCATCTTTTCCAGCACCTCTGCGAGGCCCTTGCCCGCCACGATGTCTGACCAGTCATGCAGCGTCTCTGCGGCAGCGGCTTCCTCCGCGCTGGCCTTCGGCACATATTTCGCCAGCAGGCGCATGCCATCGAGGAAACCGATCAGCCCCTCCCCCACCGCATTTTGCACTCGGTTCCAATGATCAAGCACCTGTTGCAGCTTGGCCCCATGCACCTCCACCCACTGCCCACGCAGGGAGACGAGGCCGGTCTCGGAACTCAGCAGCTTTTCCCATTCCGCCTCTGTCAAAGGGCTGCCTTGCAGGGTGGCATCCACCTTGAAAGTGAGCATGGCCCCGGCATGGAGATGGCCATCTTGTGGAGCATCAATGGTCACCTGCACCGCCGGGCGTGTCCCCTTCCCTTCTCGCCACCAGTTGGGCAGTTTCACCACGATGCCACTCTCTTGGAAGACGTGACTGTCGCGCAGCCAGCGGTAGGCCTCAGCAGGGTCCAGCGCCAGGGGCTGGAAGAGGCGGCGTGTCTCCAGCCACTCTCGCAGCAGCGCGCTCTGGGTGGCAGCGGTGCGCACAGGCTCTAGCAGGGCCTGCATGGCCGCTTCATCCTTCTGCCCAGCATACATTTGCAAGGCGCGGGCTAACGGCAAATGCTGCACCTGCCCGCTGGCATTCAACTTTTCGGTGAAGGTGGCTAAAAAGGCAAAAGGACGCTGTGGATCCGTCTTGTTTTCCGCCAGGTGAAAGGTCACACGTCCCACCAGATGCCACGCTGCGTTCGCCGCCTGGAGCCAACCTTCCAGCCCGCCTGGATGAGCGGTGATCTTTTGCTGCACCTGCACCACCATGGCCTGCCACCAGAGCTCCAGAAGTGCGGGCGAAAGATGCTCCACCCCAGCAAAGGGCGGTGCGGTGGCCAGCCAACTTTGACGCTCAGCCTCCGACGGCAGCGGTACCAGGGCGAGATCGCGAGTCTGGCACAGGCGAGTTAAAAAAGGTCGTGCCCAGCCCCGCATCCATCGCCAGGGGGCCTCCAGTTCTGCCAGCAGGAACTCAGTGCCGAGGCCGATGAAAAGTGCCCCCGGCCCCTCGCGGGCGAGCTCGCCCAACCGCCGCTCCTCCACAGTCCCGCGCTCCCCCTCCGTGAGGAGAAGGCCGTCAGGTGTGAGCACAGGTTGCAGCATGGTCCGTTAGTGACGGATAAAGAAGCCACGAGCAAGGAGCAAAGCGACGTCTAGGGTGCACAGCCTCAGAGAGAGCAGTAAATCAAAAGTTTTTTGTCCCGATGCCCCGCTCGTAGAAACCCAGATGAACCGAAAGGTGTATCATGAAGAGCCAACACTCTCCTTTTCATTCATGAAAATTCTCGCGGCTGCCCTGACCTTTTTTCTCACCCTTTCCCTGGCCCATGCAGACCCCAAAGAGGAAGCACGGCAACTCAGCCGCCAAGCCTCCAAAATAGATCGCGAGATTTACAAACTGATCCCGAACATTGAGGACCGTGATCCAGCTCTGAAGGCCCTACAAGAGGAGTCTAACCGAGCCTTCAAAGCCGCTGAAGCAGCCATGAAAACGCATCCCTCACTCGCAGAAGCGCGGGCACAGCGAGATGCGGCCTTTAAAAAGATGGCTGCGTTAGGAAACCAAGGAGATGCGGCCGCCCAAGAAGAGGCCAAGTCTGCGTATGCGGAGAGCGAGCGACAGATCAACCTCCAAGCCCGGCAGGTACCGGAACTCGCTGCCCTGCTGAATGCGGCCGACCAAACAGGGACGGCCTACAGCCAGAAAAAAGAAAGCGTGTATGCCAGCCAACCGGAGACGGCAGACCTGGCCAAAAAAGCAGCCGAACTCCGAGCCAAAGCGGCAGAACTGCGCCGAGCTGCGCGGTGATCATCGGTCCACCTTCAGCCGCATGAAACCGCGCCCGATCAACGGTAAGCGCGCGGTCTGAGAACCATCAGGATTGGTGGTGATGGCACTGGGGGGCAGGTCGGTCCAGTTCACCAGATTGGCAGACTGCTGCAGGCGTGGCGGGGCCCACTCAGCCGCCAGTGGTCGGAGGCGATAGGTCCAGGCGAGCTGGCGGGGTACGTTGCCATTTTCGATCTGGGGCAGAATGAGGCTGGGCGTGGCCACGGAGGCTGAAGCCCCTTCCAGAGAAAATTCCACGGCATTGGTTAGGCCATCCCCATCAGGGTCATCCTGCGGCGCGGTCTGACCATTGGGGATGCCTTGCGTGGCGATCCACTCCTGAAACGGAATGTCTGGATTCAGCCCCAGGATATTCGAGACGATTTCGCGATCCGTCAGCGGGGTGATCTGGGTGGCGGGATACTTGGCCCGGAAGGCCTCGATGACCATCTGCGCGATCTTTCCATGAGCACTGGTGGCCGGATGGAACCCATCGCCTGAGAAAACATAACGCGGCCGGGAATCAGGATCGGCCTGCTTGTAAAAATCAATGCCGCCAATGCGGAAGGGACCATTGATGATGTCCTTGGTAAACTGGTAAACGCCGGGAACGAAACCGATGCCCTTGCTCTGCGCAAAGGTGGCGAGCTGGGCATTTAGGCTATCGAGTGCAGCCGTGACGCGGGCTGTTTTCACCGGGTCCGTAGGATACTGGCGCTGTACATCTGGCGCGCAGCCGAGGTGCGGCACGGAGACGAGCACAATGGGCAGGGAGGACTTCACCCCGCGTACGTAATTGACGATCCACTGGAGGTTATCCCGTGTCTGGTTGATGTAAGTGGTGGGTGAGGCCCCGTTATAAATCTGGCCGTAATAGCTATCCACATCATTGCCACCGGCGAAGATGACAATGCGCTCTGCGGCATCTTCGATCTGGCCTTCCAGTTCCCAAACCCACCAGAAATTCTGAAAGGAACTGAGCTGCCCGCGGATCTCCGTGGTCGTCGCACCGGGGAAGGCCCAGTTGTGCTCGTGGCCAGTGAGCCGGGGATCGGCGTACCCATCGAACTCGCCCAGATCAAACCAGGCATTGCGGCGCTCATGGAGGATTTCGATCCAGTTGCGAGAGTCCCAGGAGGCAGGGTTGGCCGGGAAAAGAGCGGGGAATTCCACCTCGTATTCTTTGGTCAGGCTATCGCCCAGGACGAGGCATTGCGCAGCCGTAACGGGCTGGCAAAGCGTGGCCACAATTAAGGGCAGGCAGAGACGGAAAAGGGGGGACACAACAGTTCTCTGACGGAAGAATACGTGAAAGAGTTCAAGTCCGGCCCCATTTTGCCGCAATTCATTGCGCGGAGATTGAATTTTCCTGAACGCTCATTGCGTGTTACTGTCTCCCGCCCTCATGGCTAATGTTCCTCAATCCACGACTTGGAGTTCGACTCCGCGCTCTTCCTTCCGTTCCCGTGAGGACTGGAGCCTGAAGTGGTGGATCATGTTCGCCCTGATTCTTTCCTTTCTGCTGCATGGGTTGCTGTACGTGAGCTTTGACAAAATCAGCCGTTTTCTGGGCAGCAGTGCCCCAGCGAAAGTGGTGAACAATAAAGTCCCGGAGCGATTCAAGATTGATCCCCAAAAGCTGGTGGAACAAAAGGCCATTCAGGAAATCCCCGAGTTGATCGCCCCAGGAAATCAGCCCGACATCAAGTCCTTTGAGCCAAATCTGGACAACTTCGACAAGGCCCAGATGGTGCCTGAAAACCAGGAGATCGACCTGACGCCGAACGTCAAAGACGTGACCAATTTCATCCGTGCCAATGACCCTGGCGATGGCAAGACCCCGGGCGGCAAAATGCCTGATATGGCCGCCATGTTGGCACCCCAGGCCATCGCCACACCGGACCTCGCCACGGAGATGGCCAGCGTGCGCCGGGATGTGCTATCAAAGCCTGTTTCTGAAAAACAGATGCTGCTGGATGCCGGGGGACTGGATCCTGTGGATGGCGGCAAGGTGGACATGAAGCTTCTGGATCAGGTGAAGGCCCAGGGCCAGGGCGACGGTGCCGGGCAGCGAGTGAAAGGCTTTAGCAATCTAGATGACCTCCTGGGCGGCGGTGGCAGCATGGGTGGCAGCACGGCTCCCATTCTGATGCCCACGGACCTGCTTTTCGAATACGGCAGTGACCAACTGGCCGAAGGTGCCCGCCTGAGCCTAATGAAGCTGGGTTTCCTCATTGAAAAGAACCCGAATTCCCTCTTCATCATCGAAGGTCATACGGACAGCTACGGCGGAGATGAATACAATCTGGAACTGAGCATCCGCCGCGCCAATGCCGTAGTGCAGTGGCTGCGCGACTCCCTACGTCTGGGTGTGGATCGCATCCAAGCCGCCGGAATGGGTAAGACCAAGCCCATCGTCCCCACCACCGGTACGGTGGAAGAACAGGGGCTCAACCGCCGCGTGGAGATCAAGGTCCGTCCTCGGAAATAAATTTCTTAAGGGCCGGGCGTTGCGCTTTGGGTGGCAGCAGCGTAACATGGAAAAGACATTCATGAGCGCACCTGACGAGTCCAAGGATCAACGGCTGAAACAGGCCGAGAAGATCACCAGCCATCCTGAGCAGTATAAAGTTTGCGAAGGTTGTGGGTCCATCGTGGTAGCGCGTGCCGTCACCTGTCCGAGCTGCCACGCCTACAAATTCGATGCCACGGCGACGCGTGTGGTATCTCAAGCGAAGGACTTGGCCCTGCGCACGGCCCACTCAGTGCTGAGCTCGGACTTGACGTGAAATACGGGTCCAATGATTTTGGAGCTGGATCGAGAAGAGCGAACGGAGGCGCTGGGGTGTCCGCTGACACTGGGAATGTTTGGTGATTAAAAGCGTTTAAAAAATGAGGTGGTCCGTCTGTCGAGTATGAAATTCTGAGCGGTTCACGCCTCGTTCACAAAGGGTGCCCTTTTCCCCAAACGACACCTCTGCACTCCATCCGCGAGACCTCTCGACAGCCCCTCACCCCGGGCCCTACTCCCCGCAAGCGGGGCGAGGGAGGGCGTCTTTTGAACTCCATGTGCTGAAGACCATACGATGATCATTCGTTCTTAAACCCCCCGTTCGCTCTCTCATCCAGAGCTTCCAAGACACGTTCCCTCTCCCCCAAGAATTGGGGGACGAGGCCCAGGTGAGGGGGTGGTCGCAGCACGCTGAACCTCGTTCGCAAAAGGGTGCCCTTTTTCTCGAAGACGACGCTCCTAGACTCCGACCCTCGAGATCAGTCGCCAGCCCCCCCAGCCCAGTTCCCTGCATGCGGTGCGAGGGGTGCTAGACCGAAGATTCTCCACTCTGCGTAGGACGGAACCTCAGCGCCGGAAGGGAGAGGTGGGTTTGGAAGGTTCTTCGCGGGTGCGTTCTTTATCAGCGCTGTTGCGGTAAAAGATCACGCCGTTGCGCTTGAGATTGGTGATGAGGTCTTTGAATTCAGACTTCAACTCCGCGTCATTCATCAGAGCTCCCAGGAGGCCTTTGCCGGAGGTGATGTTGCGGGCGGCGACGGAGAAGCTGTCCGCAGCGGTTTTGATGGATTTCAACGAGGCATCCGCCGTGGCCATGGCGGTATCTGCCTTGGCGATGACAGGGTCCAGCTTGTCAATCATGGGGCCGAGCTTCTGAGTGCTGGCCTCGACATTTTTGGCGGAGACTTTGAAGCTGGCAGCGGCGTCCTTGATATCGGCAATGGCAGCCTTGAGATTGTTGGCGTTTTCGTCGCCCAGCACCTTTTCATCCACGCGAGTCATGGTGTTATTCAGGTGCTCCATGCTCTCTTTGAAGTCGGTGATGGTGCTGTCTGAGAGGGCACCTTTGTTCACCTTTTCCATGGCGGCTTTCACATCCACGAGGGCTGTGCGCACGTCGTCGAGGACGAGGTCCACCTTCTTAGCCACCACTTCAGCCTGGCCTTGGAGATCAGAGAGACCGCCAGATTTGCTGCCTTCGATGATTTTGTCATAGTCATGCGGCAGAAATTTGTCCGAAAGGAGGCCGCTGGGTTTGATCTCCACCAAGGCATCTCCCATGAGGCCTTTCGAGCCAATTCCAAAGGTGGCATCCACGGGGATATCCACGACATCGAAGATCTCCAGCGTCATGATGACACCCGTGAAGGTCTCATTGAGTTCGGGGTGCTTCACCACCTTGCCCACCTTCGAGCCCCCGAGGAAAACAGGGGAGCCTTCCTTGATGCCGGAGGCGTTTGGAAACGCCACCTTCAACTGGTAAGTGTCGCGAAAGAGGGTGCGCAGGCTGCCAAATTCCAGGATGATGCCGCCCAGCATCAGCAGGCCCACGAGGAGAAACAGGCCCACGAGGATTTCTGTTTTGCGATCTTTAGTCATACGGGTCTTAGGCACAGAGGCCGGAGCGGCCAGCGATGAAATTTTGGATGTCGGGATTTGTCGAAGTGCGCAGCTCATCCCGCGTGCCGAGAAAGGAGACCACGCCGTTTTTCAGCATGGCCACTCGGTCGGCGATCTTGAACACGCTGCCCATGTCATGGGTGATGACGATGCTGGTGACGCGAAAGCGCTTTTGCAGGCGGATGATCATCTGATCAATCACGTCTGTGACAATGGGGTCCAGCCCTGCGGTGGGCTCGTCATACAGCACACATTCCGGGCGGCAGATGATGGCGCGGGCGATGCCCACACGCTTGCGCATGCCGCCGGAGAGATTGATGGGCATTTTGTCCTTGTGCTCCGCCAGCTCGACCAATTCCAGGGCCTCATGCACTTGCTGGTCAATGTCCGCCTGATTGGTGACACCGGCCTCCTTCAGCGGAAAAGCCACGTTTTGAGCCACAGTGAGGCTGTCGAAAAGGGCGGCGTTTTGAAACAGGTAGCCCATGCGGCGGCGGAACTTGACCAACTGCCGTTCATTCAGACTGCACAGGTCCACACCATCCAGTTCCACGCGGCCTTCATCGGGATGCAGGAGGCCGATGATGTGCTTCAGCAGCACGCTTTTACCCTCGCCGCTAGGGCCGATGAGCACCAGCGTTTCGCCATGGTGGATGGTGAGGTCCACGCCTTGCAGCGTCTTTTGCTCTCCAAAGCTTTTTTTCAAGCCGGTGATGCGGATGAAAGGCACGTCTGGATTCGCGGCTGGGGGGGCGGGCTCGTTCATCACAGGGCAGTCCCCAGGGGGAAAAAGTAGTTCAGCAGCAGGGTGAGGAAGAAATTCGCCACCAGCAAAGCCAGGGAGGAAAAGACCACTGCCCGCGTGGTGCCCAAGCCCACGCCCACCGCTCCGTTGGAGGCGATCAATCCCTGGTGACAGGAGATGATGACGATGAGGATCCCGAAGACAAACCCCTTCACCATGCCAAAACTGAGGTCCTCAAGGTTCGTGTGGTCCCGCACATGCTCCCAGAACCACGCAAAGGGGATGCCAAAAACGCCCGTTCCCACGATGACCGAGGCCCCGAGGCCAAAGACGATGCACTCAGCGATGAGCAGTGGCATGGAAATGAGCATGGCCAGGAAACGTGGCAGCACCAGGTAGTCCACCGGGTGCGCACCCATGACGCGAAGGGCGTCAATCTGCTCACTCACCTTCAAGGTGCCGATTTCTGCCGCCATGGAGGCCCCCACGCGGCCCGTGACCATGAGACCCGCCAGCACGGGGCCGAGCTCTCGGCAAAGGGAGACGCTGACGATGCCGCCGACGGTGGACTCAATGCCGAAGTCTTTGAATTTAAAATACGACTGCGCCGTGAAGACCGCGCCCGTGAAGGCACCCGTGACCAAAACCACCGCCTGGGAGCCATAACCGATCATCACCATCTGCTCGGCCATGAGACGCAGGCGCAGGGTGCCTTTTGTCAGTGACTCCCATAGCTCACCCACCAGCGCGCCTAACTGTCCCAGGTAAGCCAGGAAGTTTAAGAAAGAGCGCCCAGGCAAGGCCAGGAATCCGAACAGTGCATCCATCAGGCGGTTACGATGGCACGCTGCGGGGCAAAGGCAACCCATGACACCGTCACACAAGCGAGTAAGTGATGAAGGAGAGCCGCCGCCTTCATCACACGTGATCCTTCAAACTCAGAAGTTCCACTGAAGCTGGAGGCCGAGACGGTCGGCATTTTCCACTTCGTCGTAGGGAGCTGCGGAGGTGTTCGTGCGCTGGAAGGTGTGGGTGTACATGAGGGTCAGCTCGATGTCTTTGTTCGGGGACCACTCCAGGCCTACATCCACTTCGGAAACATGGTCCCAAGGAGAGTTGGTGCCGAATTTACGACCGCCTTCATAGTGGTTGTAACGGACGAAAGGGAACCAAGTGGCGGTGCCATCCTTGATGCGGTAATTGGCCTGCACGTAACCACCCTGGAGGGAAGCAGTTTCGATGGTGGTCATGTCATTGCTAAGCTGCGGGCCACGGCCCCAAGCCCATTCCGCTTCGATCCCGAAGGGCTGCGGATACAGCACGTAGGTGAGGGCCATGCGCTCGTCCTTATTGCCATGCTCAGGAGAGCTGGGGGTGCCCACTCCAGCAATGTTGGACGTGCGGCTGACGAAGCTGCCGGTGTAGCCTTGCAGGCCGAATTCCATGATCTGCCCGCTTTTGAATTCCACGGGGTAAGCGAAGCGGGCCACATAATGAGGCTGGCCGTTGAGGTCGCCACGGTTCAGCCCCTGGCCGTTGTAAGCACCGATGCCGAAGACACCGTAGTCGCCGGAGCCTTTGAGGCCTTCTTTGACGAGTTTGCTAAAGAGTTTACGCTTCTCTTTCGGCGCCCAGTAGAAGTAGGCACCAATGTCACGCTCACCCTCGACAGCCGAGTTCAGAGCATCCGGACGCTCCATCGGGGCGCGGTTTTGGCTGGACTGAAGGTTCACAAAGCCGAAAGGCACCTTCGACTGACCGACGCGGAAACGAAATTCTTTGTCCGCATCCAGCGCGATGTCCGCGTAAAGGTCACGCATCTGGAGGGCGAAGTCACCGGTGCCCGTGGAGCCCGCGTAGTCACTCTGCGCATAGATGTAGAGGTGATCTGAGACATCGCCGCTGAGGATGAGGCGGCCACGGCGGATGAGGAAGGACTCCGTATCGCTGACGGAGCGATCATTCGGCACATTCAGGCCTTCTGCATTGTCCCCATAGAGGGCGGTGTAGCGAAACTGGGCGTAACCACGGAAGCTGAGGTTTTCATACCACTTGCCGTCCAGCATCTTTTCCATGAGGTCCTTCGGCGTCTCGCTGGAAAGTTTGTCCAGCTCGGCCAGGGACTTTTTGCTTTCGGCAATGTGGGCGTCCAGCTCTTTCATTTCCGCCTCAGTCTGGGCGATGCGCTCTTCCATCTGCTCCAGGCGCGCATTCGATGGCAAGGCAGGGGCTGCGGCTGGTACCGGGGCGGGAGCAGGGGCAGGTTTAGCATCTTCGGCTTGGGCCACAGCGACGAGCTGGTCATACTCTTCCTGCGTGATGGAACCTTTGGCCTTCATGATCTCAAAGAGTTTCATTAGGGCGGCATTGTCTGCCATGGCCTGAGGTGGCAGGCAAAGGCTGCCAAAGGTGAGGGCCACGCCCAGAACGCGGAGGCTCTGTGACAGCTTTGACAGGAGGGAGGTGTGAGTGCGGTTTCGCAGTGACATGTGCGTCACATAAGCACCAACAGCCGCAGTATGGGTAGCTTCAGCGTGTGACATGTTTGTCACATAACCCGTCACAAAGGCCCTTTTGTGACATTTTCCTGTCACAGAGGCGGAAAAACGCGGCTGCCGGTTGCTCCCCGGGCCTCTTCCTCCTAGTTTCCAGCATGGAACGCAGACGACTCGGACGCAGCGGCATTGTGGTGACAGACATCTGCATGGGGACCATGACTTTCGGCCTCCAGGCAGATGAAAAGACCTCTTTTGCCATCATGGATACAGCTTACGAGGCTGGGATCGACTTCTTTGACGCGGCTGAAATGTATCCCGTCCCACCTAGCGCCGAGCGTTTCGGCATCACCGAACAGATCGTGGGCCGCTGGCTGAAAACCAAAACGCGCGGCGAGGTCATCGTGGCTACCAAGGTCACAGGGCCGGGTCATGGCTGGTTCCGCCCACCCATCCGGGGCGGATTCACAGCGCTGGATCGGCGACAGATTTTCCAAGCCTGCGAGGACAGCCTGCGCCGGCTCCAGACAGATTACATTGATCTTTACCAGACGCACTGGCCTGACCACGGCATGCGCCAGGAAGACACCCTGGAAGCCCTGACCGAGCTCGTAAAGCAGGGGAAAGTGCGCGCGATCGGCTGCAGCAATGAGACAAGCTGGGGCCTGATGAAGAACCTTTGGGCCTCTGAGAAAAACAATTTGGCCCGGTTTGACACCGTCCAAAACAACTTCTCCCTGATCAATCGCCGCTGCCAGAACGAACTGGCCCAAGTCTGCCGGATGGAAGGCGTGAGCCTGCTGCCCTACTCCCCGCTGGGAGGGGGCGTGCTCACAGGCAAATACAATGGCGGGGCCCTACCCACGGGGGCACGCTTCAGTGACTACCTCGTCAATGGCGGCGAGCGCCAGCAGCGCATGGCCCGGCGTTTCGTCAATGAACGCAGCCTGGCGACGGCGGAACGGCTGGGGAAAATCGCCGCTGACATCGGCACCACCGTCACTGCCCTATCCGTGGCCTGGAGCCGCCAGCACAATTTTGTCGCCTCCACCATCATCGGAGCCACCACCGTAGCTCAACTTCAGGAAAGCCTAGACGCCATGGATCTCATCTTGGATGCGGAGACTCTGCGCCTCATTGATGAACTCGAAGTGGAGATCCCCAATCCGATGACGGAAGACGGACTGCGGAGACTGTAAACAAGCGACTTTTCCCCCAAGCTCATGCCCCGGCCCCGCCTTTTCTTCTTCCTGGGCCTGGGTGTGCTGCTCGGGGTCGCGCTGCTGATGTGGCGGAGATCCAGCTCTCCGCCCCCACCGCCCGCTTCGTTGGCAAAGCCAGAAGTGCACGCGGGAAGCACACCCCAGATGCATCCACCTCTGGAGCTACCCGGCGATGCCATCCTGAAAAACTACGCGCTGCCCACCACACGCCCTCAGGAAGATCTGGAGGCCCTGGCCCACACGTTGAGCAATCTGCTGCTGCTGATCAAAGGCGACTCACCTTTCCGCATGGGAGCCAATGAAGAATTCGCCGCCGCGCTGCGCGGCAAGAACCGCACCCAGTTACGTTTTCTCTCAGACTCCCACCGTGCCTTCAATGCCCAGGGTCAGCTCATTGACCGCTGGGAAACTCCCCTCTATTTCCATGCGCTGGCGCGAGATAAGGTGGACATCCGCAGCGCCGGGCCCGACCGCCAAATGTGGACGGCGGATGACCTGCATCGTCATTACGACGGCAACTTTCTCAAAGGCGAGGCACTGAATCCGAAGAGCCTGTTTCAAGAGAAAGCGCCGGGAAGGTCTGCACGGTAGTCTGCACTCTCCGAGTGCGGTTTCTTGAGGGCGACTCGCGAAGAAAGGGGGCGGACGCATCACTCGGAGAGTGATGAATACTGTACAGAGCTGCGCCCCTTGGGAGTATATCCGACAAACGGCTTGCAGCCGGGCGTGCCTACCCTTTTGATGCGTGAGATTCCATCCATGCAAGAACTCGCCATCAGCCTGCCCGACATGAGCGGTGCCTTGGAAAGTGTGAAAAGCACTTTTTCAGGCAGCAGCATGACGGCGGGCGGCATGGCCCTGGTGGCCTTCCTAGCAGGGCTGGCCTTTGCACGCGGCATCGTTTCGCAGATCCTCACCATGCTGAGCCTGGGTCTCTCTGTGCTGGCAGGTCTGTACATCTTCCGCCATCGCGCGGAGGTCTTCGGCGCTTATGGGGCGAACATGAGCACAGACACGCTGCTCATGATGTCGGGCGCGGCCGCCATGCTCACCTTTTTCCTCGCGCGGGCCGTCATCAATGTGGTGGCTGGTTTTGGTCTGCTGGCCTTTTTAGGCAGCATCACCGGCTGGAAGGCAGGGCTGCTGAGCCTGCTGCCCTCGGGAGTCATGGTGTGGCTCAGCACGATGGTGCTGCGCCTGGTAGGCAGTGTGTACGGGCTGGAAAACGCCTCCATTCAGCAACAGGGCAAGGGCGAAAAAAGCGACTTCGGGGCCTGGGTGGAGCAACTGGCGCAGAAGGTGGACCACACCTCCGTGGGTAAGTTGGTGGAAAAGCTGGACCCTTATGATTTCCGTGCCACGGCCAATCTGGCGCGGCTGCTCATCCTGTGGCCCGATGGGCGCGTGTGGCAGCAGATCGCGGCGAAGGGCCCCCAAACAGCGCAGGCGCTGAATCACCCCGAAATGGCGGCTCTGGGCCGGGATGAAAAAGTGCGGCAGGCCATCTCGCGGCAGGACTTTGCAGGCCTCATGCAACTGCCCCAGGTAGTCAAGACGGCCAGCAACCCGGAGCTAGAGCCTTTCCTGAAGGGCTTGGCGCTGGAGGAGGCCATGGACAGCATCGTGTATCAGCGGCGATAAAAAAACCGCAGTTAATCTGATCAATTGACGGGGCCCTCACGTCAGAGTTTTCGCCCTCGCCCCCCATGTCCGAAAAACCCACTTCTTTACGCACCACGGCCAGTCGTTTGCTCGTCTTTGCCAGGGCCCATTGGCGCATGGCGGCGGTGCAGTTTGTCCTGGCCATCATTGGCACGTCTTTGATCATTGTCTTCCCCGGTGTGGTGCAGTGGTTTGTGGATGACATCATCCCGAACAAAGACATCCCCGGCATCTGGCGGGCGGGTGGCCTGGCGGTGGGCGCTTTCTTTCTGCGAGAGTTTCTTTTTTACGTCCGCACTCGTCTCAATAGCGTCTTTGAGCAGCGCATGATCTTTGACCTGCGCGGGCAGCTTCATCACAAGATCGCCCGCCTGCCCTTGAGCTGGTTTGACTGCCAGAGCACCGGGGACATCCTCACCCGCATGGCGGATGACGTGCCCGCAACTCAGCGCGTGATCCTGGAAGGCATCGAGCAAGGGGTCACCTCCATCTTGCAGATCCTCATCAGTGCGGTTGTGATGTTTTATACCAACAGCACCTTCGCCCTCATTGTCATGGTGCCCACGCCCTTCATCGCGGCCGGGGGCTGGCTGTTCGCGCGCTGGATCGCCCCCCGGGCCAAACTGGCACGCGAGGCCAGCAGCCACATGAATTCCCTGCTGCATGACACCATCACCGGCATCCGCCAGATCAAAAGCTACACGGCCGAAGATACCAAGCAGGAAGACTTTAACAATGCCAGCCATGGCCTGCGCGAGGCCCAGCAAAAGCTCATGACCGCCTGGGCTGTGTACAGTCCGCTCATGGGTTTCTTCGGCAGTCTGGGTCTCGTCTTGCTGCTAGGCGTCGGGGCCTATGGAGCCATTCAGGGCAACCTGACCACGGGTGAGCTTTTCAAATTCATCTTTTTGTTAGGCTTCTTCTTTGAGCCCATCGCCCGCCTGCATGGCGTGAATCAAACCATCGTCACCGGCCTGGCTAGTGCAGAGCGTGTCTTTAAAATCCTGGATCAGGAAGGCGAAGAAGATTTGGAAAAAGGTCGCACGCTCGCGCAGGCAAAAGGAGCCATCGAATTCCGCCAAGTGACCTTCGGTTATCAGCCGGACAAGCCGGTGGTGCATGGTCTGAACCTCACCGTCCAACCCCGGCAGACCGTTGCCATTGTGGGCGCGACGGGGTCCGGTAAGTCCACCCTGTTTCAATTGCTCACCCGGTTTTATGATCCGCAGTCAGGCAGCATCACTCTGGATGGCTCTCCGATTGCTGATTACAGCCGCGTCTCTCTGCGAGATGCCATTGCCTACGTCACTCAAGATGCGTTTCTCTTCGCCGGGACCATCCGGGAAAACCTGCGCCTGGGCAAACACGCAGCGGACGATGCTGAGATGTGGCAGGCGCTCAATCTAGCCTGTGCGGAAGAGTTTGTTAGTCGTCACCCTGAGGGACTGGATGCGCAGGTGGGTGAACGTGGCGTCATGCTGAGCGGGGGAGAGCGGCAACGCATCGCCATGGCGCGCGCCTTTCTCAAAGATGCCCCCATCCTCCTGCTGGACGAAGCCACCAGCGCTGTGGATACAAAGTCGGAGCAACTCATCCAGCAAGCCCTCGAGACCCTCCGCCAGGACCGCACCTGCCTCGTCATCGCCCATCGCCTCAGCACCGTTATCAGTGCGGATGTGATCTACGTGATGCGTCAGGGAGAAGTGCTGGCCCATGGCCGCCATGAGGATCTGCTTTTGAGCTGCCCCTACTATCGCGAACTGGCCAGTCTGGCGCTGCTATGATAAATTAGCCTTCAAGTCGATGAAGTCTTTTGTTCAGGGTCTGCTGCTGGCTGCCATTCTCTTGCTGACCTGCTCCTGCGGGCGGGGAGTGATAGGTGGCATTTCCTCTCACTACCCGGCCGTAGATGAAGACCCGTGGCTGACTGTTCAGGCTGGTTCTGCCTTACCTCTGGTGGAAGCTCTTGAGCGTTATCGAAACACGCACAGTCATTATCCAAAAGAAAAAAGTGACCTTGTTGGGTTCATGCATTCAGCAGCGACCAAGGATAAAGAGAATTTTGAACTCTGGAGTTATATTTCCGCTCCAAAAGGCTATCGCTTACGGCTGTCACTCGGTTGGGATCCGACTTTGGAGTATGAGCAGAGCGGCAGCACCACCCGATGGCTTTTTGATCCAGGGGATGGCAGTCCAGTAAAAGCGATTGTCCTTCACCCATGGCCTAACAAATAATCATAATCCACCATCTAGAAGGGTGATGGATCTTGATAACAAAGGCCTAACCACAGCCTCCTCTCCCCGCTAGCGAGGATGCGAAGCCGACGAAGCGAACAGGGGCTGGGGTGAGGAGCTATCGAGTGGTCTCGGGGAGGAGTACAAGGTGTCGTTGAAGGGAAGAGGGTGCCCATTTGCGAACGGGATTCTGCGTGCTGCGACTACCCCCTCACCTGGGCCTCTCCCCCAGTTCCTGGGGGAGAGGGAAGGTCTTTTGCAAGCTCGGAATTGTGGGGGCGAACGAGGGTTGATTCAGAACAAAGGAAGGTGGTTTAGTTTTTTGTGTACGAAGGCGAAAAGACATCCTCCCTCGCCCCGCTTGCGGGGAGCAGGGCTGGGGTGAGGGGCGGTCGAATGGTCTCGGGGATGGAGTACAGAGGTCTCGTTTTGGAGAAAAGGGCACCCTTTACCGACGGACTTTATGCATGCTGCGCACCCCTCACCTGTCATTTCGTTTCGCGGCTTCGCACCCCCAATTATTGGGGGCGAGGGACCGTGCTGTTGGAAGCTGGCGATGCGAGAGCAAATGCAGGCTCAAATGTTCCCGTCTGAAGAACCAACCCGCTCTCAACCAACGATGGCATTACCCTCGTTCGATCCAGCGGTAAGCAGCCAGAGAGTTTCGCCAGAAGTATTTCTCTTCCGCCTCACGGCCTTTGCTGCGGAAAAACTCGGCCACCAGGCGGAAGACGGTTTCATACGAACCCCCGCGATCTGAGACGGGCCAGTTGCTACCGTAGAGGAGGCGATCTGGGCCGAAGCATTCCCACAAGTGATCCAGCACGGGCAGGTAGTAGTCCAGCTCACGCGGGGCCTGGCCTTCTTTGCCGGGCACTTGCTCCACCAGGGCGGAGACTTTCATGACCACATTTGGCCGCTGGGCCAGGAGGCGGATGTTTTCTTTCCACTCGGGCTTGAGCGATTGAGGGTCGCCGGAACCGCCGAGGTGATTGATGACGATGCGCAGTGTGGGCACCTCGGCAGCGAGTTGGGCCGCCTGAGGTAGGGCACTGGCGGGACCATTGAGGTCGAGTGAAAGATCCTCCATCGCCAGCCGCTGCGCTCCCGCTTTCACGCGGTCCAGGTTCGCATCCAGCTTCACCAGATCTCCCCGCCAGCGCACGCCGCGAAACAGGGGATTCCCCGCAAAACGTTTCACATGAGAGTCAAAGTGGGCGTCATTGGGGTCCAGATTGCCGACGAACCCGACGATGCATTTTTCCTGGGCTGCCAGGTCCAGGATCCACTGGTTATCCTCCACCAGGGGGCTGGCCTCGACGATGACGGTCTCTTTGATGCCAAGGGGATTTGCCAGGGCCTGCCAGTCTGCCGGCATCACCTTGCGGTGGAGGGGGGTACCGGCCTTCGGCCAAGGAACGCCGCCAGGGCGGGTGGGATCATAAAAATGGGTGTGGGTATCTATCACCCGCACTGCGGCGGGGCTCTGCGCACCGGCCCATGGGGGCAGCAGGGGGCTGAGAGCGGCGGTTTTCAGGAAGTGGCGGCGCTGCATTTCCGCCAGTATGGGCGGGCCCAATCATGGCTGAAAAGACAAAAAACCCGCCGGGCCTGGGGGTAGATTTGAATGGTTGCCTCCCTTCCGGCGTCAGTTTATACATAGGAGACAAGCGGCACCCCCCTTCGGTGGCCGTATTCGTTTTAAATGGCTCTTCAGCAATTCCTCTATTTGGCCGCGACCGTCGTGTTCGCGATTGCCTGCCGTACTTTTGACAATCGCTTCCTGCAAAAGCTCGGTTGGCTGGCCTATCTGGGGGCGTCTTACCTGGGCGGTTATTTCCTCACAGACAGCCACGCGGCAGGAGCGTTCGGCATCGCTCTGTGGTTCATGCTGCCGTGGTTAGAGATCGTCGGCCGCGTGCGTCAATTGCGCTTTCCCATCCATAGCGAGGTCAAACATCGCTTCCCCCCGTCCCGCGAGGTTTTCCCCGATCTGGAAGAACTCAGCCGCGAGACGGAGGCGGCAGGGTTTAAAGAAGCCGGCGACACTGGCTGGAAATGGAGCGAGACCGATCACTTCATGCGCCTGTTTTATCAGGCGGAAAAGCGCACCCAGGCCTCCATCGCCCTCGCCCAGCAGGGTGAATTTGCCTTCTCCTACGTCAGCCTCACCTCCCGCACACGCGCCGGGGTGACCTACACGACGACCAACTACCCCTTTGCCCCGACCATGCAGTTCTCCCCGCAGCAACTGGTGAATCGCCAGGTGTATGCGGACTCCATGGAGACGTTGGTGGCCGCGCATCAGGCCTTTCTAACCAAGCACGAAGTACAGGATCAACTGGTGGATCTGGATACGGACGAGCTTTCTACCTACATCGAGCGCGACATGTCCGCGCAGATTGACCACAACATCACCATCGGCGTCATCGAGCCTGCGGGTGAGGGCGTGTTCCGCTATTCCTGGCGTGGCTGCTTTTACCTGTGGTTTCAGGTGGTGAAGGACATGATCCGCGTCTGAAGCTGACGACTGCCTTGACCGTGCGACTTGATGACGTTAAGGCGTGCGATGCCTAGACCCGACGGACGCACCTACGACCAACTTCGCCCCATTGAATACATCCTGGATGTGGCCCCCCACGCCACGGCCTCCGTGCTGATTGCTTTTGGCAACACGCGCGTCATTTGCGCAGCCACCATTCAGGAGGAAGTGCCCCGCTGGATGAAGGTGCAGAATGTCCAAGGCGGCTGGCTGACGGCGGAGTACTCCATGCTCCCCTACTCCACGCTGGATCGCAAAGACCGCGACAGCAGCAAGGGCCGCCCCGATGGCCGCAGCATCGAAATCCAGCGCCTCATCGGCCGCAGTCTGCGCGCCGTGGTGGACCTCAAGAAGCTGGGCCAGCGCACGCTCTGCATTGACTGCGACGTGCTGCAGGCAGACGGCGGCACCCGCACCGCCTCCATCACCGGGGCCTGCATCGCTGCCTCCATCGCCTTCAATCGCCTGCTGGAAAAAGGCAAGATCACCCTGCAACCGATGACCAAAAAGGTGGCCGCCATCAGCGTGGGCGTACTGAAAGGCGAGACCCTGCTGGACCTCTGCTACGTGGAAGACCGCGATGCCGATGTGGACTGCAACCTGGTGCTGACGGACAAGGGCGACTTTGTCGAAATCCAGGGCAGCGGTGAAGAAGCCACCTTCAGCCAAGCTGAACTGGACTCCATGCTGGCCGTGGGCCGCAAAGGCATCACGGAACTCTGCGCCCTCCAGCAGGAGGCCATCGAAAGCGCCATGAAACCCGCAGAGCCGAAGGACCTGCAAAAGCTGGCAGCCTTCTTTGGGAAAAAGTGATCTGTTTTGGAAGCTGCGCACGTGCGGTGAACAAGGCTAAAGGGTCTTCAGCGAACGAAGGCTAAAAGACGTCCCCCCTCTCCCCGCTTGCGGGGAGTAGGGCGAGGAGTGAGAGGCTGTCGCAGGGCTGTCGGGGCTGGATGACAGCGGTGTCGTTTGAGGGAAGAGGGCACCCTTTTGCAAACGAGGTTCTGCGTGCTGCGACCACCCCTCAACTGGGCCTCATCCCCGCAAGCGGGGAGAGGGAACGCGCTTTTGGAAGCTCGGGATGAAAGAGCGAGTGAGTGGTGGTTTGGCCTTCAGCTAGGACGTCCTCCATCTACCCCTAACTTACTTTTCTTCTAAAAGCAGTTTCTTCGCCACGGCCAACTGAGCCTTTTGTTCTGGAGGCAGCTCAGGGTACTTGAGCTTCATGCCCTGCATCTCATGCAAGATGGCGGCGCTGACGATGAGGCGCATGTTTTTCTTATCATCCGCCGGGACGACATACCAGGGGCAGTCTTCTGTGCCAGTGTGGCGGATGGCGTCTTCATAAGCGTGCATGTACTCTTTCCAAAAGCCGCGCTCTTTGACATCGCCTTCCTCGAATTTCCAATTTTTGCTGGGCGTGTCAATGCGGGCCAGAAAGCGTTTCTTTTGCTCTTCCTTGGAAACATTGAGGAAGAATTTCACGATGCGGATGCCATTGCGGTGGCAGTAAACCTCCAGGTTACGGATGTCTTTGAGGCGATCGGCAAACAGCTTGTCCAAATTCTTCGTGGTCTTCTCCGGCAGTCTTTGGATATCGGTGACGATCTCAGGATGCACGCGGCAGCAGAGAACCTCTTCATAATAACTGCGGTTAAAGATGCCGATGCGGCCACGCTGTGGCAAAACGCGAGAAGTGCGCCAGAGAAAGTCGTGATCTAGCTCCGCACTGGTGGGGCGCTTGAAGCTGTGCACCTCCACACCTTGCGTGTTCACGCCACTCATCACGTGCTTGATGGTACTGTCTTTCCCCGCCGCATCCATGGCCTGAAAGATCAGCAGCAGCCCCTGGCGATCCTGCGCATACATCTTCTGTTGCAGATCATCGATCTCCTCACGGAATTGGGAGATGAGGGTCTCGTAGTGGGCGCTGTCCGTGTAGAGATCCTTCACCTTCGTCTTCGCCTTAGCGATGCGGAAAGGTTTGCCATCGGGCACGCGAAAGTCGTGAAGGTCCAGTTTGAGTTTCATGAGGTCTGAGGGAGATGAGACAGCAGACGTAGCATTAGCAGGAAGGGCTGGCCATGAACAGGGTTAGTTTGGCAAGAATGGCCGCTTTTTGTGGATGCCCAGCCCTTCTCTGGATGAGGGCTTCATCTCAGCCTGGCAGCTCTTCCGTAACACGCAGGATGCCTGGCGTGAGCACCTTCGCCCTCAAACCACCGCGAAAGTCAGACGCTAAAAACTCCTCCGCCCCAGCGGCCACTACCCGGTCCATCCAGTGGCAGGGCTGGCACTCTTGCACACCTTCAAAGACGATGCCTTGAAACAGAAATCGCCGGCCTAACCAATCTTGCAATCTCGGCCCCCGGACGATCAAATTCCGCCGGAAGACGGAAGCGGGCAGCTTAGGCAGGCGAAAGCGGCTGCGAATGTCCTCAACCACCTGCGCATCAAAAAACGTCACCTGCCCCTTGTGGCCGATGCGCCGCTCACTGTAACGATCACCCCGTAGCCCCCGGCCCGCGATGCACTCCACCTGGCTCACCTGCTGAATGCCATGCTGCAACCGCCCTTCCCCCTGCTTGCCCCAGTAGTCATGCCCCGGTGAAATGTAGATGTGCAGCAGCTCCGCCTCCCAGACGGGCACGTTTGCGAGCACCACATCTTCCAGCGGCAGGGGCAAAGGGGGATCGTTGGTTTCCATAACGCGCAGTTATTCAAGTTCGCATCAAGGCCACCAAATGGCTCCCACACGAAGCTCTGATACTCCAACGACTCCCCCCGTATGACCCGTCCTCAATCTCTCGCCATCATCGGCAGCGGCCCTTCGGCGATCTACCTGCTCAAGCACATCATGGATCACGCCGCCAGCCTCAGCCCTACGCTGAGCGAAATCGTGGTCTTTGAAAAGAATGCTTTTATCGGCATGGGCATGCCCTACACGCCACAGACGACGGACATTTACAACATGTCAAACATCTCGTCTGAGGAACTGCCCGAGCTACCCACCACCTTGGCAGACTGGCTCCGCTCTCAGGCTCCTTCCGTCCTCGCAGACCTGGGGCTGGAGGGCATGGAGATCAAGGAAGATGAGGTGTATGGGCGTTTGGCGCTCGGCCAGTATTTCAAAGCTCAGTATCAACTGCTGCAGGCCTGGCTGTCCGAAGTCGGCATCCGCGTTCACAGCCACGCCGACTGTCAGGTGGTGGATGTCAAAGATGATGCTGAAAACCAGCGTGTCACCCTCTTCACTCAGTCGGGTGAGGCGTATGAGTTTGATCGCGTGATCATCGCGACCGGGCACCGCTGGCCTGAAAAAGACGTGCCCGAAGCGGGCTATTATGCATCTCCCTGGCCCATCGCCAAGCTGCTGCCAAAGGAGGGGAAACACTACAACTTTGTCATCGGTACTCTGGGGGCCTCACTTAGCGCTTTCGATGTGATTTCTTCACTGGCTCATCGGCATGGGGACTTTATTCGGAAGGGGGAGACCCTCACTTACCGCCCTCACCCCGGCACGGAAGGATTCAAGATGGTCATGCACTCTTCGAAAGGATTGCTACCGCACTTGCAGTTCGACCAGGAGGAGCCCATGCGGGAAATTTATCGTCATGTCAGTCCTTCAGACATGGCCAAGCTGATGGATGCCCAGGGCAGGCTGAGGTTGGAAACGTACTTCGACCAAGTCTGCCGTCCTGTGCTTCAAGAGGCCTTTCAGAAAGATGACCTGCCCGAGATGGTGAAACGGCTGAAGGACCCTTCGTTTAAGCTGCTCGATTTCATCGAGGAAATGAGCCAGCAGCATGAATACGACAATGCGTTTGAAGGCATGCGCATCGAGATGAAGGAGGCCGAGGAGTCCGTGAAACAACATCGGCCCATCCATTGGAAAGAACGGGTGGATGATCTCATCTACACCCTCAACTACTACGCCGACTGCATGCCGGCGGAGGATCATGTCACCCTGCATAAAAAGTTGATGCCATTCCTTCTCAATGTCATCGCAGCCATGCCTCTGCCTTCAGGGAATACCATTCTAGCCCTTTATGATGCAGGCAAGCTAGAGATGATTCCCGGCTCTGTCACCCATGTCAGAAAATCAAAAGCCAAGCGGCACACGGTGGTTGAGGTGGAGCAGGAAGATGACACCTCCACCTATACTTATGAGATGTTCATTGATTGCAGTGGCCAGGGCCCCCTGGAGCTCGAAGACTACCCCTTTCCGAGCCTGGTGAAAAACAAAACTGTCCGCTCTGCCTGCGCCGCTTTTTACCGATCCAAAAGCGTGGCCAAACTGGCGAAGGAAGACCCCGAACTGCTGTTAAAAATCCATGGAGACACGCTGCTAAAAACGGGCGGCATTGACATTGATCATAGGTATCGGGTGATTGGTGACTGCGGGAAGGCAAACCCAAGAATCCACGACATCGCCTTCCCTCACACCACGGGTCACCGGCCTTATTCCTATGGATTGCAGGCCTGCAATGACACCAGCCGCATCGTCGTGAAAGCCTGGCTGGAAGAAGTGCGGACTGAGGCAGCCGCAGGTTAACTTCCAGCCTCTGCCGGGCTGGATCTACTTCGCATTCAGAAAGTCACAGACCGCCGCCGCCATCACTTCGACTCCGGTTTTTAGACTGTCCTCATCCGCATCGAACATGGGGGTGTGCGCCCCATGGATGATGCCTTTTTTCTCATTGGCCACGCCTAACCGAAAGTAAAATCCAGGGGTCACCTGAGCAAAGTAGGAGAAGTCTTCCCCACCCATGCTCGGGATGACTTCCAGCACATTGGCCTCCCCCAGCAGGCGTTTGAAAGCAGGCAGGGTGGCCTTCACCAGCGCCTCTTGATTGATGATGCTGGGGTAGCCGATGCGGTAGTCCATGGTGTAGGTAGCCCCATGCGCTTCCGTGATGCCTTTGAGGATGCGTTTCATCATCTCCACCACGCCATCGCGAAAGGCCGCATCATAGGTGCGGACGGTGCCCCCCAGGGTCACTTCCTCCGCCAAGATGTTTTCCCGCTGGCCGCCCTGGATGGTGCCGATGCTGATGACCAGGGGCTGGCGGGTGTTCGTCTGCCGACTGCGGATGGTCTGCAAAGCGGTGATGGCCTCCGCCGCGACGACGATGGCATCCACACCTTTATGCGGGGCAGAGCCGTGGGCCATCTTGCCTCGGATGGTGATTTGGAAACGGTCGCTGTTCGCGTTGTCTGCACCGATGGTGTAGGCCACCTGCCCAGCTGAAAGGTAGTGCGTTTCGTCGTCCGTCACGCCCACCGGGGCGACGGAGGTGGTGCAGTGCAGGCCGAAGACGGCATCCGGTTTCGGATTGGCCATCGCCCCTTCTGCGATCATCATCTTCGCACCCCAGATGCCCTTGAAGCTGGCCGGCATGGCCTCCTCGGCGGGCTGAAAGAGGAACTTCACGCTGCCTTTCACTTGGTCGCGGTGCTTGACCAGCAGCTCCGCCACCCCCAGCGCCACTGTGGTGTGCAGGTCATGCCCACAGGCGTGCATCACACCGGGGTTCTGCGAGCGATACGGGACGGAGCGCAGTTCTTTGATGGGCAGTGCATCCATGTCCGCCCGCACGGCCACGCACTTGCCCTCCTGGCCACCTTTGAGCAGAGCCACCACACCATGCTTCGCCACGCCCGTTTGCACCTCCAGGCCCAGGGCGCGCAGGCGCTCAGCGACTAAAGCGGCGGTGCGCGCCTCTTCATTGGAGAGTTCCGGGTGCGCATGGATGTCGCGCCGGGTCTCCACGAGTTTCGGAAACATAGCCTCCACCGATGAGGCAAAGAGAGCATCGCGTTTTTCATCGGCCAAGGCCAGAGGTGAAACCCCGATCAACAACAGCGGCAGCAATTTCATACCGCAAGTTAGGAAAGGCAGACGAGGGTAGCAAGACCCCGTCTGGGGATTTTCGTCAGGCGCTCTTGCACGAATGAGGGAGTGAGAGCATATCTCCCCACCATGCTCGACATCACAGGCAAGAAGATCGCCGTCCTCTTTGGCGGCCCCGGTTCGGAACGCGAAGTGTCTAAAAAGACGGCAGAGAGTGTCATCGCCGCTTTGAAGACCAAGGGAGCGGAGGTGGTGGAAGTGGACGTGACCGGGCCAGACTTTGACGTGCCTGCGGATGCCCTCATCGCCATGAACCTGATCCACGGCACCTTTGGTGAGGATGGCCAGTTGCAGGCGATTTTGGAAGAGCGTGGTATCCCCTACACCGGTGCTGGAGTGGAAAGCAGCCGCATCGCCTTCGACAAAGCTCAGAGCAAAGAGAGATTCGTCGCCGCAGGCGTGCCTACCCCACGTTCGCAAAATTACCTGCTGGATGGCAGCCAGCCGCTCGACATTTCCATCCCCTTGGTTTCCAAACCACCGCGTGAGGGCTCCAGCGTGGGTGTGAACATCTGCCGGACCGAAGCAGAATGGGTCAGCGCCATTGAGGAAGCGAAAAAATACGGCACCTCCACCCTTGTCGAAGAATTTGTGGAGGGGAAAGAGCTGACCATCGGCATCCTGGGAGACCAGGTGCTGCCCATCATTCACATCGAGCCTGTGGATGGGTTCTATGACATGAGCAATAAATACCCCTGGCTGAATGGCACGGGCAAAACGCACTACCACTGCCCAGCAGACCTGGATGAGGCCACCACCCGGCGGGTGCAGGAGGCCGCCATGGCTGCCTTTAAATCCTGCGGCACGGAGGTCTATGGCCGTGTGGACGTGATGCTGCGGAATGACGGTGAACCTTTCGTTCTCGAGATCAACACCATCCCCGGCATGACCAGCAGCAGCCTGCTGCCCAAGGCGGCGCTGGCCGTGGGAATCGAGTTCCCTGACCTCTGCGTGCACATCATCGAGCTGTCTTTGGCAGCGCGAGCCTAGGAGAAGACGGCTTGCGACCTCCGAAAAGGCCGCAGCCACTCTTTTTTCTAGAAAAGTCATGGCGCTTAGACAGCGTTTCGGGTATTTAATAAAAGTTGATCATTAAGGCTTTAAAGTCTTGAGGTCAGCTTCTCCCGAACATGCCCTCACCCAAGAAAGCTTCTGCCCCGGCTCCGAAGCCGCCTCGTCCTGCTGCGAAAAAGCAGCCTGCGAAGGTGGGTGGAGTGACCATGGATGTCTGCCTGCGGGTGGACTCGCCGAAGATCCGCGAGATGGAGAAAAAGGCCGCGCATCGGCGAGGCTTTAAGTGGGCCCTGGGCCTCATCGCCATCATTTGCTTTTTTGTGCTGGTGAAGATCACCGTGCAGGAGGCCATCCTCAAAAACCCTCAGTTTGAGCTGCAAGATGTGGCCGTGCAGACGCGTGGGCCGCTTTCGGTGGAAAAGATCGTTCGCGCCACGTTGCTCACTCGTGGGGAAAACCTGCTGACCATCAACATGCGTGCTCTGCACACCCGCCTGCGCCAGCTCCCCCCCGTGAAGGATGTGGCCATCGAGCGGGACTTTGACGCCGGCCTGATGACTCTGCGCATCACCCAGCGGCAGCCCGTGGCGTGGCTAGACTGCCCGCGCCTGGGCATGATCGCTGGACGCCCTGAAGTAGGCCACCTACTGGACCACGAAGCCGTGCCTTTTCCCTGCGAAACGGTGACAGAGACCCTGGCCGCCCTGCCCGTAATCCGCTACGCGGCGCTGGCCCAAAAAACGGCAGGCACCGCCATCCAGGATCTGCAACTCACCTCAGCCCTCAAACTACTGCGCGAGCTGGAAGAACGCTTTGAAAAAGGCCAGCCTCAGGTGCGCAGCCTGGACATCCAGACCCCCTACTCCATGCTGGCCACCTTTGCTGACAAGTCCGTCATCACCTTCGGCGTGGATGACCTGGATGTGCAACTCGCCCGGCTGGACCGCATCCGCCTCGAGGCCCGCCAGCGGCGGTGGGAGATCGGCACGCTGAATCTCCTCGCCCGGCAAAATGTCCCCATCACCTTTCGCCAGCCGCCTGACCTCGCCGGTCTGCAGCCGGAAAGCCCTGTTCCCGTGACTCTTTCAAAAACCACCTCAGCTCGTTGACACATTATGGCGAAGACCACCATCTATGCAGGCCTGGAAATCGGCACCAGCAAGATCTGCGTCGTCGTCGGCGAGGCGAAGCGCGACGGCACCATCAAGATCTTGGGTGTTGGCACGGCTCCCTCACGCGGCGTCCGCAAAGGCGAAATCGTGGACTTTGACACCGTCCACACCTGCCTGAATGACGCCCTCGTCCGGGCGGAAGACTACAGCGATGTCATGATCCGCAACGTCTTCCTCGGCGTCAGCGGTGGCCACATCGAAAGCGTCAACAATCGTGGCTGCTACCGCCTGCCGGCTGACCAGTCGGAAATCACCGAAGACGATGTCGAAGAGGTGAAGGAGATCGCCCGCAATGTGCCTGCGCCGCAGGACAGCATCTCCATGCACAGCGTCACGCGCCAGTACATCGTGGATGGTGTGGAGGCCGTGCGCCAGCCCATCGGCCGTCAGGCACGGCAGTTGGAGGCGGACTATCACATCGTCCACGGCAGCCTGCCGCGCATCCAGAACTCCATCAAGTGCGTCAAGGAAGTGCCGCTGGAAGTCGAAGACGTGGTTTTCAATGGCATCGCCGCTGCTCAGGTGGTGCTGAACCGTGAGGCGAAACGCGAAGGCGCGCTGATGATTGACCTAGGGGGCGGCACGGCTGACTTCGTGCTTTATGAAGATGGCATGCTCACCATCTCCGGCTGCATCCCTCTGGGGGGAGACCACATCAGCCAAGACATCGCCATGGCCCTCCAGATTCCCCATGGCCGGGCGGAGGCGCTGAAGGTGACGGAAGGCAGTTGCGAATATGAAGACGTCCCTCCCGGCGAAATGGTGCGGGTGGAAGATGACACGGGCTACGTGCTCGGCGAGGTGGAGCGGGCCTTTTTGAATGAGGTCATCTACCTGCGGGTGCGGGAAATTTTGGAACAGGTGCACCAGCGCTGCGAAGGCCACACAGGCCGCATTGCCGCCGGAGTTTATCTCACGGGAGGCACCAGCCTGCTAAAAGGGATTGACGTAGTGGCCCGAGAAGTGTTTGGAATGAAGGTAACGCGTGCAGGTTCAGCTCCCGTCAGTGGCGTGACTGCTACTTTCGAGAATCCTCAATTCTCCGCCCCTATCGGTCTCATTCGTTATGCGCAGATCCTGGACCAAGAAAAGCCCTTCCTGTCCCCGCTCAAAAGGCTGGCACATCGGATGGCGGATCTCCTGTCTGTCGCCATCTGATTTTTCACCCTCCCTTTTAGCTCACCCTCCAGCCACGCCGTACTATGGTTGAATACGATCGCCACTCGCAGCGGGAAGAACCCAACAAGCCCGCCCTTCGTACCTGCATCGTCGGCATCGGCGGCGCAGGCAGCAATGTACTCGACCGCATCACGCTGGATCGCACCGTGGAGGCGCAGCTCGTCTGCATGCACACGGACATCCGTGTACTGGGCCACGCCATGGCTCCGACCAAGATCCAGCTCGGGGCGGAACTGATGCGCGGCATCGGCGCGGGCGGAGATCCCGACCTGGGCCGTGAAGCTGCCATGTTTTCCCGCGAGGAAATCCGCCAGGCCATCGAAGGCTACGACATCGTTTTCATCTGCGCCGGTCTTGGCGGCGGCACCGGCTCTGGGGCTGCTCCTGTCATTGCGGAAATCGCCAAAGCCTCCAACGCCCTGGTTTACGTCACCGCCACGATGCCCTTCAGCTTCGAAGGTCGCCGCCGCCTCAGCCAGGCGGAAGATGCCCTGACCCAACTGCAAAAGCGGGCGGATGCCCTCATCCTGTTTGAGAACAATCGCATGGGCGAACTGATCCTGCCGAAGGACGGCATCCAGAAAGCCTTCGCTCAGGCGGATCAACTCATCGCTCAGAGCCTGCGCGCCGTTTCCACCATCGTTTCCACCCCCGGGTTGGTAAAGCTGGGCCTGGATGACCTGACCAGCGCCCTCAGCACCTCCAATGGCCGCTGCCTCTTTGGCTTCGGCGAAGCCCGTGGCCAAAACCGCGGTGCCGAGGCCCTGAAGCGTGCGCTGAAGAGCCCGCTCATTGATCAAGGCCGCCTGCTGCACCAGACGAAGACCCTGCTGGTCCACATCGCCGGTGGCGAGACGCTCACCCTCATGGAGGTGGATGCCGTCATGAAGCAACTGGGCCGCCACGTGCCCGACCACACCCACATCCTCTTCGGGGTGGCTGTGGATGCCCGCCTGGGAGACGCCATTTCCGTCACCCTCATCAGTTCCCTGGGCCTCACCCAGCTCAACACCATCGCTGCAGCGGCCCCTCCCGCCAACATGCTGCCGATGACGGACCGGCCCATGCCTAGCCTGGCCGATGCAGTCGCTTCCGCCCCACTGGCAGCAGCCCCCGTGGCTGCTCCAGCTCCGGCGGCGACTCAGCAGCCTCCGGCGCTCACGCTCTCTCCGGCCCCAGCGCCCCGTGTCCGTGCCCCACGGCCCGCCCCAGCTCCAGCTCCTGTCGCCGCCCCAGCTCCTGCCCCTGTCGCTGCCGCACCCGAGCCACAACCAGCCGCCGTGGCCGCTCCAGCACGCTCCGCTCCGCTGAGCCGCGATGACTCCATGGACCTGCTGTTCAAGGACGATGAAATCATCTCCCTGGCCGCACCGGAAGCCCACACCTCTTTCATCGCAGACGAGCCTGAACTCTTCCCCGAAGCCCCAGCCGCTGCTGGTCTACCCGACGCCCCTTCTGCGGCGGAACCCGCTTACGAAGAGGAAGAGTATTATGACGAGGAGGAGCCTTCTGCCTCGCATGCCAGCTTTGCTCCAGAACCCGAGTACGAACCGGAGCCCGAGCCGCCTGCTCCCGCCCCAGCCCCGCCCGTGCGGGAGCGCCTCCGCATCGAAGATTTCATGACGCCGGCCCCTGCGCCAGCACCCGCACCGGAACCCCAGGCCGTGGCTCCCGCGCCGCAGCCCCGCCCCGCCACCTCTCCGCTGGCCGCCGTCGTCGCTCGCACCAATTTGCCGGCGGAAGACCTCGCCTATGCCCCTCCCGCTAACATGGTGGTGGCGAAAAAGCCCACGAACCAGGAACAGATTGACCTCGGGTTCTCCGACCAAGATCGCGGCCGATTCAAGGACACCGAGCCTGCCATCGCCTCCGGCGGTGAAGACCTGGACGTCCCGACCTGGATGCGCCTGAAGCGGAAGCTGAAGCGGTAACCGTCTTCCTGGATGGCCCTGCCGATCCCTGAGCAGCCTGAGGCCTGTCGCCGTGAAAATGCGCGGCGTTTCATCGTCAGCCTGCTGCCAGCTACTGCCTGCACCGCCTGTCTTCTCACCGGGCAGTGGGGCTGGGCTCTCGGCATTTTTTGGACGACTTTTTTCCTCATCGGTTATGGCAGCATCGTGCCCCGCGTGCGCCTGTTTGGTCCGCATGTGTCTCAACTTCCTGCCGAGCAAGCCGCCCAGGGTCAGGTGTGGATCACCGTGGATGATGGGCCTGACCCCACCACAACCCCCTTATTGTTAGACCTGCTGGATCGTTACCAGGCCAAAGCAGGCTTTTTCCTCATCGGGGCCAAAGCCGCCCGCCATCCCGAGCTCGTGCGGGAGATCGCCCAGCGGGGGCACCTCATTGGAAATCACAGCCAGACCCACCCTGCGGGCCGCTTTTGGTCCCTGCGCCCAGCGCGCATGTGGCAGGAAGTGGCCGGCTGCCAACAAACGCTCACACAGATCCTGGGAGAAAAGCCGCGCTGGTTCCGCCCTCCGGTGGGGCATCACAATCTTTTCCTGGCCCCACCCCTGCGTGCCCTTGGGCTGACCATGGCCATCTGGAACTGCCGGGGCTTTGACGGCGTGATCAAAGACCCCCAGCTCATTCTGCGGCTCATTGCCCGTTCGTTGAAGCCGGGGGCGATCATTCTGGTGCATGATGGCCCCGCTAACTGCGTAGAAGTACTGGGGGGAACCCTTAGATTGCTGGCCACGCGTGGTCTGCAAGCTGCTCTGCCCCCCTCGTTGCAACCCGCCTCACCCCCACCTAGGCTGGAACCTTCATGAACCGGTCTTTGATCTTTGGCATCCCCCTGGTGGCGCTCGGCGTCGCCAGTTGGGCGGCGTGGCAGGTCCATCGGGCATCCCCCGCCCGGGCCGAGGCGGTGGTGATGATGTTGCCCGGGGAGATCCCGGCGCTGAACCCCTTCCTCCCCACCAGCGAGGCCGAGCGCCAGCTCCTGGACCTGCTGCATGAGCCCCTGATCCGTCTGGACAGTCAGGGCCGCCTCTCCCCTGGACTGGCCGAAAGCTGGGCCTGGCACCAGCGGGTGACCTGCTGGTTCCCCACCACTGAAGCTCTGCAGACCGCCCAGCGTAAGCTGGCAGAAATCCCCCTTTCCCAGCGCCAAGCCTGGGCCTTGGAGGAAGTGACCACCGAAGGCCTCACCCTCATCCTCCGCTTTGCCAAACCTGGCAGCCCCGGCACGGATGAAGCCCTCCAGGCCCTGGCCACGGATGCGCTGCTGCCGCTGACCTTTCTGCGCTTGGATAGCCTGCCTGCTTCACGATCCGTCTTGGAAGCCTTTGCCGCAGATCCCGCTCACGCACCCGGCATCGTTCGTCTCTGGTTTGATGAAGATGGCACCTGTGAACTGGTAACCACCCGCCCCCTCTTGCAAGTGCGGGATGCAGTGGCCACCTGGCTGCTGGATCATGGCCAGCCTGTGCCACGCATGACACCCCTAGCAGAGGTGGCGGGCCTGCTGGAACCGGTGCTGGATTTGGAGCTGAACAATCGTCATAGCTGGCCAGATTCAGCCCCGGTGACTGCGGCGGATGTGCGCGCCACCGTGGCCCACGCCATGCGCCTCGGTTACCCCATCCCAGGGCGCGAGGGCTTCCGTCACATTCAGGAAATCAAAGCCCAGGGCAGCAACACAGTGCGGGTGACGTATCGGCGCAGTTACGGGGCTGCTTTGGCCAGTTGGGTGGGCTTCCCCATCCTGCCCGCAGCCTGGCTGGAAAAACATCCCGAAGGCACCCCTATCCCACTTCCCGGCGCAGGCGAGTGGCAGGTCATCCACCAGAGCACGCAGCGTCTCACCCTGTCCGCCCGCACACCAGGAGAGGGCAGCCAACCCACGCGGCTGGAGGTCCTCACTGGCACCCCAGCACTGCAAACCCGCGTGGCTCTCGCCACAGGCACACTGGATGTGGTGTGGCCTAACGAGAAGTCTGAACTGGAGCAAGAAACCCTGCTGAATTTTCACCCCACCCCGCCGCGAAATCGCCTGCTCGTTGTGTGGAATCTACGCTCCTCTCGCCTCTCGGAATTGCCCGTGCGCGAAGCTCTCGCTCTGGGGCTGGATCGCCCCAAGCTGCTGCCGCAGAGTAATCGAGTACGGCTAGCCGACCCCCTTTTTACCCCCAATCTGTGGTATTCTCCGGGCCCCACCGACTCCGTCTTTGACCCCAAGGCCGCGCAGGAAAAACTGGAGGCCGCAGGCTGGCTGAAAGACGTCTCAGGCGTGGCCAAAAAAGGCGGCCAAGCCCTGGAATTCCAACTGTTAGTCACCACGGGTAACGCCCTGCGAGATGCCCTGGCCCAGGAACTGGCACGGCAATGGGCCCTGCTGGGTGCCCGTGTCACCGTCCTGTCCGTAGCGCCTGAAAACTTGCTCCCAGACCACCTTTCCCCCGGTAAATTCGATGCCGTGCTGCTGGGCCTGGACTATGAACTGGCCTGGGATCAGACGGCCTTTTGGCACAGTGGGCAGGTGGGAGCCGGGCTGAATTTTGGCCAACTGGCCGACCCTCAGCTCGACCTCCTCCTCGAAGCCTTGGCAGGTGAGTTTGACACCTCTCAGCTCCCGCTCCGCGCCCGTGCTTTGCAGGAGCGTTTTCTCTCCCAGCAGCCGGTGTTACCGCTCATCGGCGACTTGCAGGAGATGGCCATTCGGCGCGCGCGCTTCCCTCAGTTGGAGGCCCCCGATTTGAATCGACCTTTGACCCTTCGCCGACTCTTACGGGCCAACCCTTTGGAATCGTTGGAGATGCGCGCGCCTAACGAATAGTTCATCATGTCCATTGTTTCATTCCTCGTTAGCCTCAGCCTCCTTTTAGGAGTGCTGCTGCTCACCGTGACGACAGCGCAAGCGCTGGCGGCCATGGCACGTGGACTGGGGACATGGGCGCGCTGGCCCCTCGCACTGCTGTCTCAGGCCCTCGCGCTGGTACCTCTCTCCGTCCTCATCTGGGCAGTGGTGGGGCAGTGGGTAGGCCAGTGGGGGCTCCCCCTCAGCAGCCTCATGCCAGCCGCAGCAGATTCTGCGGGAGGAGATGCCCTGACACGCCTCGCCACCTGGGTGTGGTGGTGGGCACCGGCCATCCTCCTCCTGGCCGCGCCCCTGACGGCGCACCTGCTGAGCTCCTGCCTCGTAAGTCGGCGGCCTTTTCACCAGCAGGTGGCAGGGTTAGCCCTCCCCGCAGCACTCGGGCTGGCCGTGGCGGAGGATGCCTTTCACCTGCCGGGCGCACTTGCAGCCCTGCTCCCTACCCTCCAACCAGAGGCCACGAGCTCCGTGCTAGGCGCTCTGCTGCCTGTTTTCTTGCTCGCTGGTTTATGGGCCTGTGGGGCCTGCGCCTGGCCCCGCCAGCCAGAGGTTTATCAGCTCACCGCACACGACCAGATCCGCGAAGGAGCCTGGGTCATCGGCCTCAGCCCAGAGGAGACTTGGCGGCGGCACCTTTGGCGCCATGATACCCGTAGAGTCATCTCCACCCTTTGCAATGGCGTGGCCTGGGGTCTGGTACTGTGGGTCGCCCTCGGCTGCCCTGGTCATCCAGTTTTAGCGGCGCAATTTCACGCCGCTTACACCGCCGCTTTGCAGACCCCAGAAGCCCCTTTGCTGCTCGCTTGGCCGTATGTGCTTTGGGCCTTGTCATTTGGGCTGCTGGCCCGCATCATCCTGCCGCGTCCCCGGTAGTACCCCTTCTCCTTTATGTCCTCTCTCCTGAGCATCCGCGACCTGAAGATCGAGTTCCGCCGCCATGGTGGACCGCCTGCCGTGGCTGTGAAGAGCCTGAGTCTGGAGCTGCAGCAGGGGGAATCCATCGCCATCGTGGGTGAAAGCGGCAGTGGTAAAAGCGCCACCGCTTTGGCCCTGGCCCGCCTGCTTCCTGAGCCCCCTGCCACCATCACTGCCGCGCATCTCAGCATCGCCGGCCATGAGGTGCTGAAGATGACGGAAAAGGAACTGCGCAAAGTCCGTGGCAAAGAAATCGCCTACGTTTTCCAGGAGCCCACCACCTCGCTCAATCCCGTCCTCACCGTCCGCACCCAGATCGGCGAAGCTCTGGACCTGCACCGCCCTGAAGTGAAGGATCGCGATGCCGAAATCCTCAGTTGGTTGCGCCTCGTCGGCATCACCGAGCCGGAAAAGCGCCTCAGCGCCTACCCGCATGAACTCAGCGGCGGCATGCAGCAGCGCGTCATGATCGCCATGGCCCTCTGTTGCCAGCCTAAGCTGCTCATTGCTGACGAGCCCACCACCGCGCTCGATGTGACCATCCAAAAGCAGATCATGGAACTGCTAGCCGATCTGCGGAAGCGCCTGGACATGAGCCTCATCCTCATCACACACAACTTCGGCATCATCAAAGATGTGGCTGATCGCGTGGCCGTGATGTTCCGGGGAGAGATCGTGGAGACCGGTCCCACGGCCCAAATTCTGAATCATCCCCAGCACCCTTACACTCAGGCGCTGCTGGACTGTGTTCCCCGCATGGGCGCGAAGAAACATCGCCTGCGGACGATTGATTACTCCGCTTTGACCCAATAGCCGCAACGGCTGCGAAGAGAATCTCCGCCCAGGTGTGACACCTGGCCTCTAGGATCGCGTAACGTTAGGTGACGACATCGTTATCCCTGATGAAACTCTTCCTCCTTCCCCTCCTCGGCCTCGCCAGCTCCATGCTTTCCCTCCAGGCCGCAGGCACTCCTGCAGATGCGGAGGGAGCAAAGGATGACGCTAACATCAAACGCTACAGCAACACCTTCATCTCTCGCTACTCCGATAAGGACTTTGATCGTTACGTGTTGCCTCTGGGCAAGGCCCTCAAGTCCGGAAGAATCACGGAGGGCAAGTATGAAAAATCCCTCGTCCTGGAAGGGCGTGTCACACGCCGCGCTTACCACAGCACCGAAGCGGACCGATCCACTCTGGAACTCTTTCGCAACTATCAGCAAGAACTGACAGCCGCCGGTTTTGAGACGCTCTACCTCCTGGAAGATGGCACTCAAACGCGTGGCGGCATCACCTTCATTGACGATGCCTTCACGTCTTCACTCCAGAGTGAATCGGCTGAAACCCGCTACCTCTCCGCCAAAAAAACCGCCCCCGATGGCTCGCAGATCTATGCCTCGCTCTGGGCGGGCAAGACGGCCTCCATCCGCCCCAACTGGGCGCCGCGTGGGGCACCTTTCGCACTGCTGGATCTCATCACCGTCGGTGGCATGGATACCCGCATGGTCGTGGTGAAGTCCGACGAAATGCAGCGCCGTATGGACGCCGATGGCAGCATCTCCCTCTACGGCATCTACTTTGATTTTAACAAAGACACCCTCAAGCCTGAGTCCGCGCCCACCCTGGAGCAGATCGCCGCATTGCTCAAAGCACAGCCTGCCCTGCGTCTCTACGTGGTCGGGCATACCGACGCCATCGGCAGTTTGCCTTCCAACATGGACCTCTCGGATCGCCGGGCTAAGGCCGTGGTCAGCGCCCTAGTCAACCAACACGGCATCGCCAGCGAACGTCTCGCCCCCGCAGGTGTGGCCTTTCTCGCCCCCGTCGCCACCAACTCCACGGAGCCTGGACGTGCTAAAAACCGCCGCGTGGTGCTGATGCCTCAAGAGGCCAAGCAGTAGCGTTTACTCCCCGCTGAAACAGCCAGTCTCGGCACAGAGGACATGGTGGGCGCAGGAATTTTCCTCGGCCACGATGTTTTTTTGTTTTCAGCCTCAGATGGGTTGGGCTGCGATAAATAATTTTATGGATTTGGACAAATAATGGATTGAGTCCATAACTTTGGCGCGTTTAATAGAAGTCATGTCTGACTTCACCGCCCTTTTTCGCGAACTTGGCATCCCCGTGACGGCGCAGCGCCTGGCGGTTTTGCGTGCTGTGACGGCGAGGCCGCACAGCACGGCGGATGTGATCGCTGATGAGGTGCGCTCAGAGATCGGAGTGATCTCCAAACAAGCCGTTTACAATGCCCTCGGCACGCTGACTGAGCGGGGGCTGATCAGGCGCATCCAGCCCGCTGGATCTCCAGCGCTGTATGAGGACCGGGTAGGCGACAATCACCACCACCTCATCTGCCGCACGTGCGGGATGACGGTGGATGTGGACTGCGCCGTGGGCAAGACGCCCTGCCTCACCGCCTCCCACCAGGCAGGTTTCCAGATTGATGAAGCCGAGGTCATCTACTGGGGCACCTGCCCTGGCTGCCTCGCCCAAAAATCTGGAAATGACCACCCAACGATAGCGAAATCCAACGTTCATCCGACCCACCCCACAACCATCACTCATGAGAAATCCACAATCAAACAACGCCAGTTCAAGGAGGAGTCCAGGAGTTGCCCGCCGATTCCCCATGCAGTTTCTAGGCCGAAAAAAAGCCCTGGGCCTAGCCACCGTGGCCCTCAGCCTCTGGGCTGGCAATAGCCTGGCGCAGGATGAAGCCGCGCACAAAAAGGCCGAAGGGATGGAAAAGTGCCCCGTCATCGGTGGCACCCAAAAAGCCGCCTCCAACCGGCACACCGCCGCTGGCGTGATGTCCAACGGTGACTGGTGGCCTAACCAACTGAACCTCCGCATCCTGCACCAAAACTCAGTGAAGGGAAATCCCCTCGGTGCCTCCTTCAATTACGCGGAAGAATTTAAAAAGCTCGACCTCAAGGCCCTGAAAAAGGACATCGAGTCCCTGATGACCACGTCACAGGACTGGTGGCCTGCCGACTACGGCCACTACGGCCCGTTTTTCATCCGCATGGCCTGGCACAGTGCCGGGACCTACCGCGTGGCTGATGGGCGTGGTGGTGCCTCCGATGGCACGCAGCGTTTCGCCCCGCTGAATAGCTGGCCGGACAATGCCAACCTGGACAAGGCCCGCCGCCTCCTCTGGCCCATCAAACAAAAGTACGGTCAAAAAATCTCCTGGGCTGATTTGATGATCTTCACCGGCAACTGCGCCTTGGAATCCATGGGCTTTGAAACCTTCGGTTTCGCCGGCGGCCGCGAAGACGTCTGGGAACCTCAAGAAGACATTTACTGGGGCCCCGAAACAGAGTGGCTGGGCGACAAACGCTATACGGGCGACCGCAACCTGGAGAAACCCCTCGCCGCCGTGCAGATGGGTCTCATCTACGTGAATCCCGAAGGCCCCAACGGCAAAGCTGATCCCCTCGCTGCCGCCAAAGACATCCGTGAGACCTTCGGCCGCATGGCCATGAATGATGAAGAAACTGTGGCCCTCATCGCCGGTGGTCACACCCTGGGCAAGGCCCACGGCGCAGCCACTCCGCAAGGCCACGTCGGCCCGGAACCTGAAGGCGCAAGCATTGAGGAACAAGGCCTCGGCTGGAAAAACACCTATGGCAAAGGCAATGGTGGTGACACCATCACCAGCGGCCTCGAAGGAGCCTGGACATCCACCCCTGCCGCTTGGTCGCACGACTACTTTGACAACCTCTTTGCCCATGACTGGGAGCTGACCAAAAGCCCCGCAGGTGCGCAGCAGTGGAAGCCAAAGAACAATGCCGCCGCCAATACCGTGCCGGATGCGCATGACCCGAAAAAGAAACATGCCCCCATCATGTTCACGACGGACCTGGCGCTGAAGATGGACCCCATTTATGGCAAGATCTCCAAGCGATTCCAAGAGAACCCCAAGGAGTTCGAGCAAGCCTTTGCCAAAGCTTGGTACAAGCTGACTCACCGCGATCTCGGCCCCATCACCCGCTGCCTTGGGCCTCTGGTTCCTGAGCCACAACTCTGGCAGGACCCAGTGCCGAAAACCACAGGCACGCTGATTGGTGAGCCCGAAATCGCTGCTCTCAAGAGCAAGATCCTGGAGTCTGGCCTGTCCATCTCCCGGCTGGTCACTACCGCCTGGGCCTCCACTTCCACCTTCCGTGGCAGTGACAACCGCGGCGGTGGCAACGGCGCACGCATCCGCCTCGCCCCGCAGAAAGACTGGGAAGTGAACCAGCCCGCTGAACTGGCCAAAGCCCTCGCCACCCTGGAAAAAATCCAGCAGGAGTTCAACAGCAGCGCCAAGGACGGCAAAAAGGTTTCACTCGCAGACCTCATCGTCCTCGGAGGCTGTGCCGCCGTCGAGGAAGCCGCGAAAAAAGCCGGGCAGCCCGTGAAGGTCCCCTTCACCCCAGGCCGCACCGACACCACGCAGGAACTCACGGATGTGGAATCCTTCGCCGTGCTGGAACCCACCACCGATGGCTTCCGCAACTACTTCGGGCACGAGCATGACCGCCCCGCCGAAGAACTGCTGGTGGATCGTGCCAACCTGCTCACGCTCTCCGCCCCGGAAATGACTGTGCTGGTGGGTGGACTGCGTGTGCTGAATACCAGCGTGAGTTTCCCTCAGCTCGGTCTCTTCACCAAGCGCCCCGAGACTCTCACGAATGACTTCTTCATGAACCTCTTGGACATGAACACCGAGTGGAAAAAATCCGCCGTTTGTGAACACTTCTTTGAAGGTCGCGATCGCAAAACCGGCGAAGTCAAATGGACCGGTTCCCGCGTGGATCTCATCTTCGGCTCCAACTCCCAACTGCGCGCCATCGCCGAGGCCTACGCCTCCGATGACGCTCAGCAGAAGTTTGTCACCGACTTCGTTGCCGCCTGGACCAAAGTCATGAACCTGGACCGCTTTGACCTGCAAAACCTCAGCGCCCAGCGGTAATCTGATCCACTAACCCCCCCGACAGGACCTGCTCGAAGCCCCGCTTCGGGCAGGTCTTTTGGTGTCTGTCCCTCGTCAATCCTACTCCACTCACACCCCTCGCCTTACTGGACTAAAATTCGTGCATCAAAAACTCCGAACCTAACAAATAACGCATCAATCCACCCCGCTGCGGAGGTTTGCGAGGCGCAAAACTTAGCACGCTAGATCCCGCAGTCGCGGAACAGGCGCATGTGCGCTCCAGGGCGGACGGTGCGCCTTGGGGCAGACGCATCACTCGGAGAGTGATGAATACTGTACTTGCGAACGGGGCCGTTCCCTACGCCCCGGAGGGGCGAAAGCCGGTAGCCGGGGGTGGAGCGAGGCTTGGCGAGCGAGAACCCCCGGACACCTAACGCCACGTGTGACAACACGGGTTGCGCCCTGGAGGGGCGCGAGAAGGATCGCCCCAAACATCCCGTGCATGGTCGTGCCTGCTTCAGTCCGGCTACCTTCTTCCGCCCTTCCGGGGCGGGGGCGGCAGGTTGAAGGTAGGGCGCATGGCCCCCATGCGCAGTGGGGCGGGAAACGAGCACGTCCGCAGGTGCAGTATCCATCACTCTCCGAGTCATGAGTCCGCCCGCTCTGTCCCCCGATGCCGGAGGCATCGCAGCGGGTAGCCAGGGGTCCGTGACCCCTAGCGAACGCACCCCTGGTTAGGCCAAAAACGCCCCTTCACTCAGAGTCGCATCCTGGAAGGATGCCAGCAATCATCGTTCGCTCCCGAATCCCGCCTCCACTCTCAAAGCCCTTTTTCTAGCGAGCCCCCTAACCAAAAGCCCGGACACCTTGCGGCGTCCGGGCTTGATCAAAAGACTCTTTGAAAACGACTTACTGGAGCGTCACCGCTCCATCCAAAACCTCCACCCGGAAGGTGGCGAGTTCACCGGCGTCTTTGCCAATCACCACACTCACTGGATGCGTGCCCGCAGGTAGGTCCAGCGTGATTTCTGGGGCAATCTCTTTCACCGTCGCATCCCCCACCACCACTTCCACCGCCTGGGTGCTGCTGAGGCCCAGCTTCACCTTGCCGGGGCTGTCCAGCTTCAAGCTGAATTGGATGATCTTGGGGAACCAAGGGTACATTTTGATCTGCTGGATCTCGCTCAGGGGCACTTCCCCATTGACCTGAGAGAAGAGGAGCTGCCACGGGTAGCTGCCGTCTTTCTCATGCAGCGCAGGCAGGCCCACGTGGCGCACGTGATCCACAGCCTCCTGGGTCATGGTGCCCATGACGCGCCAGGTGCGCACGTAGCGGTTCGGTTTGATCTTGTAGTCACCCTCGCGACCCAGTTCGGAAAGAAAACGCACCAGGTCCACAAACTCATCTTCACGTAAGCTGGCGGTCAGGCCCGGAGGCATCATGCTGGCGGGACTCATCTGGCGGCTGGCGATTTGGGCCTTGGGCACTTTCTGCATCTGATTGGAAGGATCGCGGATGATGACTTCATCGCCGCCGTCCTGCACCAGCCCACCGCTGATCACCTTGCCATCGTGCGTGCCGATGATGATCATGTGATAGCCTTCTTTGATCTTCTTGCTGGGTTCCAGCAGGCTCTCAATCAAGTAATCCACCGGGGCACTGCCGCCGATGCTCACAAGATTAGGCCCCAGAACACCCCCAGCGTCGCCGATGGCGTGGCAGGTCTGGCAGAGCAACTGCTGACGGCGGTAGATCTGCTCCCCACGGGCCGCATTGCCCTGGTCCTTCACCTTGGCCACCAGCGTGGCCATCTGCTCAGGCGTCAGGGATTGGTTCATCTGCTTCACCCCACCGGCCGTGCGCAGCGCCTCTTCCAACGGACCTTTGATGCCGCGAGTGGACACCATGCGAATGGCCTCCACGGCCACATAGTCAGGGATGGTCTTGCCTGCGAGTTCCTTGGCCAGGACGCCAGGGAGCTGCTTGTTTTTCAGGAACGCAGTCAGGATCGGCGCGGCTTCTTCCGCCGTCTTTGCTGTGGCGAAAAACTCGATGGCGCGCTGGGCAGCGATCTGCGGCCCTGTATCGGTCAGGCCCTGAACGGCCAGGCTGCGCAGGCCCGCCTGTTCCTGGAACACTTGGTTGAAGAAGTCACGCGACTTGGCACCACCCAGTTTCGCCAGGCCTTGCACCGCGCCATCGCGGATCGCAGGGACCGTGTCTGGTTTCACCAAGATGCTCTGCAAGGTCTCACGGGCAGATTCAATCTTCCACGCCCCGGCCAAGATGGTGGCGCGGTGCACGATCTCAGCCCGTGGGCTTTGTAACCAAGCGATCACGATGGCCTCTGCCCCTTCCGGTTTCACGGACCGGGTGCTGCCAGCTTTCACCAGGGCATCCATGAGACCCACGACCTTGTCGGACATGGCGGGGTCATTTACCAATTCGGCGATCTCCCGTGCCTGCGCGGCATCGGCAGCATCACCCGCCATCGCCATCACAGCTGCCGCGTCATCAGCCGCCAGTTTACCCGCTTTCAGAGACACCAGCAGCGGCTTCAGCGCATCACTGCGGCCTGTGGCCTTCATCGCATAGACGAGGTGCTTGGGGTTATCGTTCAGCTTCAGGTCGCCCTTCAGAGCCAGGGGCATCCACACATCCGCCTGCTCACGGGCCGTCAGTTCCAAAAGGAAGTCCAGGCTCTCATCCATGTTTTGATCCAGCACCTTCAGAGCCAGTTCGAAGGCCTTTGGCTGACGCATGTCTGAAAGCACCGACAGGGCCCACAGGCGCACCTGCGCGTTCTCATCGGCCACGCCTTTTTTCAGCAGTTCCATCGCATCTGGCAGCTCGCGCCAGCGGTGGGAGAGGATGCGCAAGGCAGCGGCACGCACACGGGCATCTGGGCTGGCATACAGGTCACGCCACAGCTTCGGGGAAAAACGATTCAGTCCCTCACGTGCCCAGGCCACCTCCAGCAAGGTGTGCCAGTAATCAGGAGCCGCTTTGTCCAGTGCATCTGGCCAGGTTTTCAGCACGGGCATCACCTCCGCCACACCGCGAGCCCGCAGCTCCTGCTTGGCAAAATGGCGCGTCCATTTGCGGTTGCTCTTCAGCATTTCCAAAAGCTCCGGCACAGGCGCACCGACGATCTTCGGCACCACGCTCAGCGGGCGGCCCTTAGCCGTGATCCGCCAGATACGGCCATGGACGAGATCGCGACGTGGGTCGCGGAAGTCCACTTCCCCGTGCTGGATAATGGGGTTGTACCAATCGGCAATGTACAGCGCGCCATCGGGCCCCACACGAATGTCAATGGGGCGGAAAGCGCGGTGGTTGGAGGCCAGCACATCGGCCTCCTGCTTGGCCACGTAGCCGCTGCCACTTGGCGTGACTTTAAAACGATTCACACGATTGCCACGGAAGTCATTGGTCACCCAGGTGCCCTGCCATTCTTCAGGCCAATGTGGATCATCCAGCACATCCAGACCACACTGCTTCGGCTGGCCGGGGCTCATGCCGCTGAGGGTCCGTTTAGCCCCAGGGGAAGTTTTGAAAACGCTGCCTGGGAAGATGTAGTTCAGGCCTTCACCGCCCGCACCATCTGTGGCGAAGGACTGGCCCCACTGGTCAAATTCATAACCCCATGGGTTGATGAGTCCTTTGCTGATGACTTCCAGGCGGCGCGTTTCCGGGCGGAATTCCCACACCCCACCGCCCATGAGACGACGCACCCCGTGGGGGGTCTCGATGTGGCTATGAATGTAAATGGACTGAAGGAAGGACAGCAGCCCCTCTGGCGTGTGCCGCATGGTGTGCAGCAGGTGGTGCGTATCCTCCGTGCCAAAGCCGCTCAGCACCACGGTGCGTTCGTCCGCCTTCAGGTCTCCATTCGTGTCCTTGAGAAACAGCACCTCCGTCGAGTTCGCCACGTAGGCTCCGCCATCGCCCGGGATCACCCCCGTGGGGATGTGTAGATCTTCCGCAAAGACGGTGGACTTGTCCGCCTTGCCATCGCCATCGGTGTCTTCCAGCACCACCACTTGGTCCTTGGTCGCATCGCCCGGCTTGATCTGGGGGTAAGTGGAGCTGCTCACCACCCACAGGCGGCCCTGGGCATCCCAGTTCATCTGCACCGGTTTGGCGATCATGGGCTCCTGCGCCCACAGCGTCACTTCCAGCCCCTCGGGCACGACGAAACCTGCCTTCTGCACTTCAGGGTTCGGATCAGGCAGATCAGAAGCGGACTTGGGCTGGGAAGCCCAGGCAGCGCCGGTGCAGAGCAAAAGAGAAAGGGTGAGGCGACAGGACATGACGGTGGGATGGCGAGTAAACTCGGAGCCGGGAGGAGGGTCAAGGCTTCTCCAACGAATCGCAGGCTAAAAAATACGCCACTGGCAGGCCCTCCATGCAGCCCTTTTGCCCAGATCCGGGCCAAGAAGACGCCCCAAACCGCATTTTCAGCATTCCCTTTCCAGCACTTGCGTGTATTTCCTGCGCCCATGCGTTACTGGCTGCTCAAATCCGAACCCGACGTTTTCTCCTTCGACGACTTGAAAAAACGTCCAAAGAAAACCGAACCCTGGAACGGCGTGCGCAACTACCAGGTGCGCAACATGATGCGCGACGAAATGGCCCTGGGCGACCTCGGTTTCTTCTACCACAGCAGTTGCCCCGTCCCCGGCATTGCTGGCATCGTCAAGATCGTCAAAGAAGCCTACCCCGACCACACCCAGTTTGATCCCTCCTCCGAATACTTCGACCCAGGTAGCAAGCAGGAAGAACCCCGCTGGCTCATGGTGGATGTGAAGTGGGAAGCTGCCTTCAAGACCTTCGTCACCCTAGAAATGCTGCGTGCCGAGCCCACCCTGGCCGACATGCTCATTCTCCGCAAAGGCAACCGCCTCTCCATCACAGCCGTGGAGCTCAAGCACTGGGAAAAAATCTGTGAACTGGGCGGGCTATGAGGTGACGCAGAGACCTACTTCTCCACCCTCACCTCCTTCACACGGACGGTCCCAAAACTGAAACCGATGCTCAAATTGGTCTTGGGTCGTGCAAGGCTGGAATGCTCATAGGTATGCTCAAAATCGCCCATCTTCACCGTGGCCTTCGTCCCTTTTAAAGTCACTACCACGGGCACCCAAGCGCCTGGTTTCAAAGCCGGCCCTTCTGTCCCCAGCGAGATGGATTTGTGATCCTTCGCGTCTATGGGGAAAGCGCGGATCCCCGTGCTCTTAGGCCCCGTGACAAACCGGAAGATGTGCCCATCTTCTCCATTCGAGGTGAAGACCAAACTCTTCACCGCCGCATCCGCCTGGTAGCTGAAGCGAATCGTCGCATCTTCATACCCTAAATCATAGAAGATGATGGGGCCGTGGTTTTTGAACTTTTTGTAAAGCTCATCATCCTGGGTGCAAGTGGCTATGCCTTCCACGAACTTCCACTCTCCTCGCGAGGCTCTGCGTGTTTCCAGCTTGGGATTGGCAAAGTCATCCTTCAGAAGCTCCTCCGCTGCGAAGAGGTAGGAGGAAAACAAAAGGGCTGCAAAAATAAGTCGTTTCATCATGTTTGGTTAGGCTAAAGACGAATCAAGGCAGCTTCTTCACCACGCCATCAAAACCCACGCGCACGGTGCCGTCGGCACGGATGAGGGGCTGTGGATTCGCCACACGGCCCAGCGGGCGCACGCCTGGAGCATCAGGTCCATCCAGGCCCAGGTCATCTTTCATCGCGTCCGCCAGGGCACGCAGGCGTTTGACTTCGTCGGGGTATTGCGCCGCCACATTTTTCTCCTCGGCGATGTCCTGGCCTAGGTGATAAAGCTCTCCCTTCTCCAGATGCAGCTTCCAAGGGCCGCCACGTACGGCCTGCAACTGAAAGCCCCGGTAATAATGGAACACGTCATGCCCGGTCGCACCATTTTGGCCTTGAAGCAGAGGCGAGAGATCTTTGCCATCCAGCTTGCGTGTGGGCAGCTTGGCTTCAGCCAAGGCCGCAAAGGTGGGCAGCCAGTCCATGTGGCTGGTGACCTCCTCCGTCCGCGAGCCAGACGGTACTTTCCCCGGCCACCAGGCCAGCGTGCAGACGCGGATGCCACCCTCGTAGGTCTGGCCTTTGCTGCCGCGCAGCGGCTGGTTGTTCGACCCATGCGGGATAGAGCCCCCATTGTCACTGGTGAAGACGACCAGCGTATTCGTGTCCAGCTTCAGCTCCCGCAGAACGTTCAGCACCTGGCCCACACTCGCATCTACCTCCTGCGCCCAGTCGCCTAACAAACCATTCGGTGACTTGCCCATGAACTCCTTCGAGGGATAAAGCGGGAAGTGCACTGCTGTGTGCGGCATGTAGATGAAGAAAGGGCCATCCTTGTTCTGGCGGATGATGTCACACACCTTGTCCGTGTAGCGCTGAGTCACGGTGAACTGCTCCGCTGCCTTCACCCGTTCGATCACGTTGTGATTCTCTAGCAATGGCAATGGCGGCTGCGTGGGGCCCTTGATCCCCGTCTCATCGTTCACGGCTATCGCTTTCTTTTTTGCCTGCCCTTTCGGCTGCGGCAGCGGCTTACCAGGATTGCTCTTGGAGCCATCCACCCCCGGGCCCATGTCGTTGGAATAAGGGATGCCGTAGTAACTATCGAAACCCTGCGCGGTGGGCAGAAACTCAGGCTGGTCCCCCACATGCCATTTGCCCACACAGGCGGTTTGATAGCCCGCTTCCTTCAGCACTTCCGCGATTGTCGTTTCATCTCCGCTCAGGCCCACCGCCGCGCCGGGGAATAACACATGAGGAATGGGCAGCACCCGTTTCGGGTAGCAGCCTGTCAGCAATGAAGCCCGCGAAGGACTGCAAACCGGGGCCGCATAGTGACTGGTCAGCTTCATCCCCTCCTTCGCCATGCGATCCAGATGCGGCGTGGCATTGCTGGAACCAAATGGCCCGATATCAGCATACCCCAAATCGTCTATGTTGATGAGGATCAGGTTAGGCTTCGCCGCACTGAGCAAAGCACAGGGAAGCAGAACAAAAGCGGAAAAACACAGGCGACGCAAACTCATGGAACGCACATCAACGACGCAAAACCGCAGGGCTTGCAGGAACTTCACCGACTGACTTTTTAAACCCAACGATGCACCCGACTATCCAGCTGAAACACCTGACCGCTGACGTTTTCCATGGTGTGCAGAAAGGCGATGAAACGTGCAGCCTCCTGCGGGGTGTTGAGCCGTCCCAGGGCATGCGCGGCCTTGATCTGTGGACGCTGTTTCTCTAGCAGAGGTTGGCTCATTTTCGTTTCCAGAAAACCCGGCAGCACGCAGTTAGCGCGGATGTTTCTCGGCCCGTATTCCGCCGCTAAGCTTTGCGTCAGCGCGATCAAGCCCGCCTTGGCTGCCGCATAGTTCGCCTGCCCTGCTGGAGCCGATAAGGCGCTGAAGGAACCGATCGTCACGATGTGTCCGTGACGCTGCTTGACCATGATTTTGAGAGCCGCTTGCGCCGTGAGAAATGCCCCTTTGAGATGCACCTGCAGCACCTCATGAAAGTCACTCTCCGTCATCTTCAGCAGGCTGGCATCTCGCAAAAAACCAGCATTGTGAATGAGCAGGTCCAGGCGTGGCAGCGCGCCCATGACGGCCTGCACCTGGGACTTGTCCGTCACATCCATTTTCATGCGGCTCGGCACATGCACTAGCCACCCCTGAGCCTCCAGTTCCGTACGCATGGCCTTGGCCAAATCGCCCTCACCACCCGTGATGAGGGCGATGGGGGAAGCGCGGGGAGCCGGATCTTGGAAAGACACGTGAGCGAAGCTTTAAGGCGCATCTTCCTTGGCTGGCAGGGCACGCGGCACATCCGGCGGGGCCACGGGTTTGGCCTTGGCCTGAAAGGAATCAAACACAAGCACGCCCTTCAGCGCATCCACCGCGCGCTCCAGTTGGCGGTCGCCCAGATTGGCGATCTCGATGGCCGCCGCCTCACCCGTGCCGTGGTTATTGCGCCACTTGGCCACCTTCATTTCTTCATCGGTGGTGAGAACAGAGACAATGTTAGGCTCCACCCCATGTTCATGGATGGTGCGATGGCTCGGCGTGTAATACTTGGCCGTGGTGAGGCGCATGGCAGCCCCGTTTTTCATGGGCAGGATGCTCTGGACGGAGCCTTTGCCGAAGCTGGTGGTGCCCACCACGATGGCGCGTTTCAGATCCTGCAAAGCACCGGCGGTGATCTCCGCCGCGCTGGCGCTGCCGTGATTGATCAGCACCGCGATGGGGTAGCGGCGCGGCTTTTTACCATCGCGTGAGGGCGTGCGGTAAGGCGGCGGATTTTGGGAAGCGATGCGCCCCTCCGTCGTCACCACCACCGTGCCTTCGGGCAGGAATTCGCCACACACCGCCACGGCACTGTCCAGCAGGCCACCGGGATTGTTACGCAGATCCAGCACAAAGGCCTGCATGCCTGCCTTTTCCAGTTCATCCAATGCCTCGCTCAAATCCCGCGTGGTGGATTGAGTGTATTGTGAAATGCGCGCATAGCCCACCTTGTAATCACCCGCCAGTTTTGGCACCAGCAGCATGGCATCATGGACGGAGGTCTCGATGAGCGTTTCACGCACCAGACTGAACTCCAGAAACTGCCGCGTGCCAGGGCGGCGCACGGTGAGCTTCATGCTTTCGCCGGCCTTGCCTTGCAGGAGTTGCACCGCCTCGGCCACACCCACACTGTCCGTCAGCACCTCGCCGATGCGCACCATCTGGTCCCCGGCCAGCACCCCGGCACGGGCGGCGGGGCCGTCATCGCGCACGGTGATGATCGTCAATGTGCCGTCCCGCAGGGAAACGGTGATGCCCACACCTTCTGAGGTATCGCTCTGCTCCCGCTGCATGTCCTCAAAGAGGCTGCGGCCCATGTATTCGCAATGCGGATCCAGGCGGCGCAACATGCCTTCCAACGCACCTTCCACCAGTTCCTCATAGGTGATTTTGGACTCATCCACATAACTCTGGCGGATGGTTTCCATGGCCCGAGTGAGCAACTCCATCTGCCGGTAGGCATCCTGCGGCGGCGGTTTGGGCGCTGGGGTGGGCGGCGGCACGGCGGCAGCTTTCGCGGGCGCGTCCTCCTTTTTAGGAGCGGCTGGGGTGGTGGCGGCAGGCTTGGGGGGCGTTGGAGCGGCAGGGGCGGGTGCGGCCACCGGGCTGGCTGCCTGGAGGCTGAGGCCTGCGGCCAAGTAGATGCAAGGAGCCAAAACAATGCGCATGGGAAAACAGTGCATCATCCGCAGCCAAAGCGACAGAGGAAAAATATCCCCTGCCCCAGACTTCGGGTCCCCACAAACTTCCTCCATCTTCCCATTGAAAAACAGACCTCTGGCGACGTTTTATTCCCATGGATTTTCCCGCCCCTCAGCCGCTCCTCCCCCTCAAGGGCCCGCGCCCGCATCCCCGTGCGGCACCCGCAGAGCAGCCTGCTGCCTCGCTGAATCGCCGTGGATTCATGAGCCGTCTCAGCCTGGCCTCCATGACCGCCGCTCTTGGGGCCGAAATCGTGTTTGGCGATCAAATGCCTGCTGGGCTCGTCCCTGCTGCGCTGGCTCAAAACGCAGCTCCCCAGCCCATCCCAGGCAAAGAAGCTCTTTCGGTCTTTAATAATCGCCCCCTCGTGGCCGAAACACCCGCCCACCTGCTGGATGACGAGATCACCCCGGCCAAGTACCTCTTCGTCCGCAACAACGGACTGGCCCCGGCCCCTGAGCTACTGAACCCGGAAACATGGACCTTGGAAATCGCTGGCGAAAGCTGCGTGAAACCAGTCACGCTCACCCTGAAAGAGCTGAAGGAAAAGTTCCCACATCACACCCTGCAAATGGTGCTGGAGTGCGCGGGCAATGGCCGCAGTGAATTCAATCCTCCCGCCACGGGCAATCAATGGACCACCGGCGGAGTCGGCTGCCCCACCTGGACGGGCGTTCGCCTGCGCGATGTCCTGGAGCACGCTGGCATCAAGCCCGACGCCGTTTACATCGGCTACTACGGGGCCGATTTGCATCTCTCGGGTGACATCCAAAAGGCCGCCATCTCTCGCGGTGTCCCCATCAAAAAAGCACTGGAGGATGAGTCCCTCCTGGTCTTCGCCATGAACGGCGAAGATCTGCCGCTGGAAAACGGCCACCCGCTGCGGCTGATGTTCGGCGGCTGGGCGGCCTCCACCTGTGGCAAATGGGTGAAGCGCATCGTCATCCGCGACCGCGAGCATGATGGGGAAAAGATGAAGGGCCACTCCTACCGCATGCCGCGTTATCCCGTGGCCCCCGGCACCAAGGTGCCTGCCGAAGACATGGACATCATCGCTGCCATGCCCGTGAAGTCCCTGGTCACCTTCCCCAAGTCCGGCAGCACCCACCCCACGGGGGACTTCCTCAGCATCCGTGGTCATGCCTGGACGGGCGAGGGCGACATCAGCGAGGTGCATGTCTCTGTGGATTTTGGCATCACCTGGCATGAGGCCGATCTGCGTGCCGCGAGCAATCGCTACGCCTGGCAGCACTGGAAGGCAGAGCTAAAACTGCCCCAAAAAGGCTACTATGAGATCTGGGCCCGCGCCACCGATAGCCAGGGCCGCAGCCAGCCCATGGTCCTGCCCGGCTGGAACCCGGAAGGTTATCTCAACAACACCTGCCACAGGGTTGCCATCCAGGCCGTCTAACCATGAGCCCTTTCTTCCGCAGCCTCGCCCTTGCCCTGCTTTGCCTCCCCGCTTTGCAGGCGGAAGACGTGCCCCTTGATCCCGTCACCGGCATGAAGATAGCCCCAGACTGGGAGATCGTGCGGAACCACTGCATCATCTGCCATTCCTCCCAGACCTTCCTCCGCCAAAAAGCCACTGAGGCCAACTGGACCTCCGTCCTCACTTGGATGCAGACCAATGGCGGCCTGTGGAAACTGGAGCCCGACGTGGAAAAAAAGATCGTCCAATACCTGGCCACCCACTACGGCCCGGGCGATACCGCCAACTATCGGCGTGCCCCCATCCCCGCCACGCTCATGCCGCCAAATCCCTACGCCAGTGAGGCCAAGCTGGAAGCCGAGGCGAAAAAACAGCAAGGCCTCATCAAGCCGCCCGCAAAGTAGCAGGCCCCGAGCCTAACCAACTTCTATTCCAAAGAAGCACGCTCATGTGAGCGCGTGGGCTGCTATTTTGAGGATAACAGCCAAGGACCGCTTGAGGCGACCGCCAATCGGCCCACCCCGCCGCCGATTTTTGGAAATCAGTGTAGGATGTTTTAACAGCTAGGCCACAATCTCAAAGATGGCCTCCACTTCCACGGCGGCCCCGGTAGGAAGTTGGGCAAAACCCAGAGCGCTGCGGGCATGATAACCATCGCCGTCTTTGCCAAAGATCACGTGCAGCAGATCGGAGGCTCCATTGATAACTAGGTGCTGATCTGTGAAGTCTTGGGTGGAGTTCACACAGCCTAGCACTTTGATCACGCGCAGACCATCCAGTGTGCCGTGAGTGTTCCAGACGGATTTCAGGATCTTCTCCACGCAGTTGCGGGCGGCCTGATAACCGGCATCCACCGTGGTGCCATCGCCCAGCTTGCCCTTGAGGTCACTGACGTGGCCGGAGGTGAGGAGCTGATTGCCAGACTTGATGCAGAGATTGAGGTAACCCGGGGTCTGCTTTTCAAAGACGATTCCCTGGGCTTCGGCGTTTTTTTGGTAGGACATGGTGGGATGAGTGAGGGTGCGAGATGAGGCAGGCTTGGGGGGAGGTCAAGAGGTCAAGGCTTTACCGTCAAGAAAGGGTCAGGAGAGGTTACTTGGGTATGGAGACGGAGGGCAAGGAGTCAAGGAGTCAAGGAGTCAAGGCTTTGCTGGTCAAGGGAAGGTCAAGAGGAAGAGCGGGGTTCCCGTCACTTTTGACCTCTTGACCTCTTGACGCTCACCACGTCAGCCGAGCGCGCTCATCATCTCTTCGAGCTTGGCCTTCTTCTCTTTCCAGTCGGCTTTCCGCTGCTGGTGCTCATCCAGCACTTTCTGCGGGACTTTGGCGGTGAAGTTTTCATCCGCCAGTTTGGCGCAAACCTTCTGGAGTTCGGCATTGGTTTTGTCGAGTTCCTTGGTGATGCGGGCGCGTTCGGCGTCCACGTCAATGAGGCCATCGAGCGGCAGGTAGATGGTGCCCAGCGGGGTGAGCGCGCTAGGCGTGCCTTTCGGCGCAGCGTAGTTGGCATCCACATCCAGCGGCTCCGCATTGAGCAGGATGCGCAGCACTTCGATCTCATGCGCAGGTAGTTCCTGGTTCGGCTTGAGGACGAAGCGCACCTTCTTGGTGATGTTGAAGCTGCTCTTCAGGCCACGGCCTAGATTGACGGCTTCATACTTTTCGTTAGCCGCTTTTTCGTCTTCCGGCAGGATGCCAAAGTAGGCGAGTTCATCGGCGTCCAGGGGCTTCGGCCAAGGCGCGAACATGATGCTCTTGCCGCCCTGGTTTTCCGGCAGGTCTTCATTGAAGCCCATGCCGTGCCACAGCTCTTCCGTGATGAAAGGTAGGAAGGGATGGAACAGGCGCAGGGTGTGGCCCAACACGAAGTCAATCACCGCCAGGGTGTTCTCCCGGCGCGTCGAAGCGACGCCTTCAGCCGTAGAAGCGACGCCCCCGTCGCTTAATCCGGTGTCAGCGGCGCCCTCGCCGCTTTCTTTCCCAGCACCCCCTTGCAGCACCGCCTTGGAGGCCTCCACATACCAGTCACAGTACTCGCTCCAGAAGAAGCGGTAGAGCGTGGCCGTGGCGTCACTGAAACGGTATTCATCCAGAGCGGTGGTGACTTCGGCAATCGCCGCGTTCAGACGCAGCAGGATCCACTTGTCGTCGCTGGAGAGCAGGGCGGGATTGATTTCCAGTTCGCGGTCGAAGCGGCGAGGCGAGGGCGCCTCGTTCACCGGATCAAGCGACGAGGGCGTCGCTTCTACGCCGGACTGCATCTGACGGAAGCGGGCAGCGTTCCACAGCTTTGTGCAGAAGTTGCGGCCCAGCTCAATTTGAGGGAACCGCCCCGGACTCAGAGGATTGGCCTCGAAATCGTAACGCTTTTCTTTTCCGTATTTGTCAAATTCACGATCTTCAAAGATCATATCTTGGCCTAGCGGCGTGGAACGCATCATCCCGAATCGGAGAGCATCTGCGCTGTAGCCATTGATCAATGCAATGGGGTCGGGCGAATTGCCCAAACTTTTGGACATCTTTGCCCCATTTTTATCTCGAATGATGCCGGTGAAGTACACGTTTTTGAACGGCATCTCACCCATGTATTCATACCCCGCCATGATCATGCGGGCCACCCAGAAGAAGATGATGTCCGGTCCGGTCACCAGATCGGTGGTCGGGTAGAAGGCCTTCAGGTCATCCGTCTTGTTAGGCCAGCCCATGGTGGCAAACGGCCACAGCCAGGAGGAGAACCAAGTATCGAGCACGTCGGGGTCTTGGGTCCAACCTTCGCCCTCTGGCGCATCCACACCACAATAGACTTCTTCATCGCGATACCACACCGGCACGCGATGGCCCCACCACACCTGACGGCTGATGCACCAGTCCTGTAGGCCGCCCATCCAATGGTCGTACACCTTGGCCCAGCGGTCGGGATAAAACTTCATCTCGCCCTGGGCCACCACGTCCTGGGAGGCCTGCACGCTTGGGTATTTGAGGAACCACTGCTCGCTGAGGCGAGGCTCGATGGGCACGCCGGCACGCTCGGAATAACCGACGTTGTTCTGATGCGGCTCCTCTTTGATGAGGGCCTCCATTTCCTTCAGCAGCTCGACGGCTTTCTTGCGGCCTTCGAAGCGATCCAGTCCGGCGAGGTCCACGCCTGCGAGGTCATTGAGTACGGCATTCGGATGCAGCACATCAATGATCTCCAGGTTGTGACGCTGGCCGATCTCAAAGTCAGCCTTGTCATGCGCCGGGGTCACCTTCAGCACGCCGGTGCCGAATTCGAAATCCACGTGCTCATCCCCTACGATCGGGATGGCAGCCTGGTTTTCCAGCGGCAGCGGGCGGCGGATGTGTTTGCCGATGAGGTGCTTGTAGCGCTCATCGTTCGGGTTCACGGCCACGGCGGTGTCGCCAGGAATCGTTTCAGGTCGCGTGGTCGCGATGGTCAGCCAGGTATCCGGCTCCTCCACCACCTGCACCTTGAAATGATACATGAAGCCGTTCTGCTGCTTCATCTCCACTTCCTCATCGCTCAGCGCGGTGAGGGAGGAGGGGCACCAGTTCACCATGCGTTTGCCACGGTAGATGTGGCCTTTTTTATAAAGGTCCACAAACACCTGCATCACGCAGCGGTTGTAGTCTTCATCGAAGGTGAAACGCTCGCGGCTCCAGTCGCAGGACGCGCCCAGTTTCTTGAGCTGCTGGATGATGATGCCGCCGTGCTTGTCCTTCCACTCCCAGATTTTTTCCACCAGCTTCTCGCGGCCCAGGTCGTCGCGATGCTTGATCACACCCTGCTTCTTGAGGGTCTTTTCCACCACGTTCTGGGTGGCGATGCCGGCGTGGTCCGTGCCGGGAAGCCACAGCACTTCCTTGCCCAGCATGCGGGCGCGGCGGCAGAGGATGTCCTGAATGGTGTTATTCAGCACGTGGCCCAGGGTGAGGATGCCCGTGACGTTCGGCGGCGGAATGACGATGGAGTAAGCCGGACGTTTTTCGCTGACGCGGGCCGGGTCGGCTTCAAAGCACTTGTCGTCCAGCCAGCGCTGGTACCAGCGTTCTTCGGCTTCGCTCGGCGTGTAGGTCTTGGGCAGTTCAGGCATAAAAGGGCCGCCAAGATGGGGGAAACTGCGCCTTTTGCAAATGGCGAGCGGAGAAGACACGCCGCAACGACTCAAGGAGTGAGGGCTTCCAGCCCTCATGATGAGGCCAAGATGGCCTCACTCCTTGTTAGATATCGAGGCTGCGAACCCATTCTGATTCAAAATGGCAGTATTCCTGAGGTTTGAGTGCTGCTTTTTCGGGATTGCGGCGGATGTAGCGGACACAATTTCCAAAATGATCTGAACTACGCACGATTCGATCAAAGTAAGTTCGTTGCCAAAGGTTACCTTGGGTATCGAATTTTGGATTGATCTTGTTAGCGGTGAAGCTCTTCCAAGAGTGGAGAATGTCACTTAAACGATGGCCTTTGATGGGAGTGAACAGTACGTGAACGTGATTGGGCATGACAACCGATGCATGACGAATAGATCGGTTATCTTCAAAGAAATTTAGGGCTGAATCGACGATCCGTGCACATTCGGGCTCCCGGAGAACGCATGCTCCATATCCCCGGTCCAACCAATGTTCGACGGTCTTGGAAAAACGTTGGTGGTATTCTTCCTCGATATCAGACGTCCACGGCGGAGGATGAAAAGCCATCCAAGCCTCTCGTTCAGCCTTCCACTGACCAAGTTTTGACTGAGGGATGGAATCCGCCAGACGAAATGTGACAAAATACGTGACTTCATTTTGCTCCCAGTGGGGAAGGACATGATGTTGCCTGACAATGTCCTTGTGTGGGTTGAAGTAATGGAACTCATGATCGCGGCCATCCATTGAGGATAAGCTAATTGGGCATGAATAGGATGCAACACAGACATCAAGGAGTGAGGCCATCCCTGTCCCGCGACTGCGGGATTGAGAGGGCTGGAAGCCCTCACTCCTTGAATCTCAAATCAATCCCCGCCTCACTAGCGACTCCTCCATCGCCTGCTCCACCAGGCGAACGGCCAGTTCCTGGGTGGCATCATCCAGGGCCTGATTAGCCGCTTTGAGGGCCTTGGCATCGTGCTCGGGGGCCTCCAGGGCGGTGCGGACTTTCGCGGCGGCGGTCTCGATGACGGCACGTTCCTCAGCCGTGACCGCATCGCCGAACTGCTCCAGCGCGGCAGCCACGGCGGGAAGGAGTTCCTCCGCCTTCAGCCGGGCCTCCGTCCACACCCGCTCGTTCATGTCCTCAAAGGCGTATTCCACACTCTCGGCGATCATCTGCTCCACCCGCTCATCGTCCACATTGACGGCTGTGTTTTGGATCTCCAGGACAGTGTCCGTGTTCATGGCCGTATCGCGGGCCAGCACCTGCAGGATGCCATTGGCATCAATGGCGAACTGCACCCCCACACGGGCACTGCCTTTCGGCCCTGGGGGAAAGGGAACCTCCACACGGCCTAACTCCCAGTTGTCCTTGGCCAATTCACGCTCGCCCTGCAGCACGCGGATGAGCATGTCCGCCTGATTGGCCACGGCATTGGTAAACATTTCCCCGGCCTTGCAGGGAATGGTGCTGTTGCGCGGGATGATGATGTTCATGAGGCCGCCAAAGGTCTCGATGCCTAACGACAAGGGTGTCACATCCAGCAGCAGCACATTTTTCAAAGAACCGCTCAAAATTCCCGCCTGGATAACCGCGCCCAGGGCCACGGCTTCATCGGGATTTTGGGAAGTGTTCGGCGCGCGGCCAAAGATCTCCTCCACGTAACGATGCACCAGCGGGATGCGCGTGCTGCCGCCCACCAGGATGACTTCATCCAGCTCTTCCGGCTTCACCCCGGCATCGCTCAGGGCCCGCAGGCAGTGGGCACGGGTGCGCTCAATCAAAGGACGGATGAGCTTCTCAAATTCAGTGCGGCTGATCTCCAGGCTGAGGCTGTTCGCGCCATCGAAAAAGGGCAGTTCAATGAGGGTGTTCTCCTCGGCAGACAGGCGCTTTTTGGCCACTTCAGCAGCGACAAGGAGTGAGGCCATCCTGGCCTCATCATGAGGGCTGAAAGCTCTCACTCCCTGGGTGCCTTGCAAAACGTGCTCCACCAGGACGCGGTCTAGGTCATCCCCTCCGAGCTGCGTGTCCCCTGCCGTGCTCAGCACCTGAAAGACACCCTCCCGCATCTCCAGCACGCTGATGTCAAACGTGCCACCGCCAAGGTCATACACGGCGATCTTTTTCCGCTCGTCCAGCTTGTCCAGGCCATAGGCCAGGGCCGCAGCGGTGGGCTCGCTGACGATGCGCTCCACCGTCAGTCCGGCCAGCTCCCCTGCCTGCTTGGTGGCATTGCGCTGGGCATCATTGAAGTAGGCAGGAACCGTGATCACTGCCCGCGAAACCGGCTGTTCCAGCGCCCGTTCGGCGATGGCCTTCAACCGCCGCAGGATCTCGGCAGAGACTTCCACGGGAGTTACACCTAGTTGACGCAGGTCATAGGGCGGCTGCCAGCCCCCCTCCCCCGCACGGCGGCCGATGAGGCGCTTCACACTGGTGACGGTGCGCTGCGGATCCAGCGCGCGCTGACGTAGAGCGGGGGCACCGACGGTGCGAGCGCCGTCCTGGCTGAAATGCACCGCTGAGGGCGTCAGCCGCTGGCCGTGCTCATCCGCCAGGAGGATGGGAAAACCGCTGTCCACCACGCCAACGAGGGAATTTGTGGTGCCGAGGTCAATGCCGAGGATGGGAGAGGGATCAGGCATGTTTTTTCCTCTCATAGCCACGCCTTGAGCCGAAAGACAAGGAATCGTTGCGCGCTGGCGATTGCCAAAAGGGGTCTCCTCTGTCAGCATCCGCGTCCCATGCAGACCTTACTCACTCCCCTCGCAGAAGGCAAAAGCCTGACCGAAGCCCAAGTGCGCGAAGCCGCCGCCTTTCTGGTGGATGCGGAAGAGTCTGCGGAAACCAAGGCCAACCTGCTGCGGGCCCTGGCCAAAAAAGGCGAAACCCCGGCTGAAATCGCCGCCTTCGTCCAGGAATTCCTCCGCCTGGCCGTGGACCCAGGACTGGACCGCGCCAAACTGCCCGGCCCCATGCTGGACGTGGTGGGCACGGGCGGGGACAAGCTGCACCTCTTCAATGTTTCCACCACCGCCATGTTCATCCTGGCCGCGGGCGGTGTGTGCGTGACCAAGCATGGCAATCGCGGCGTGACCAGCAAGGCCGGTGGAGCCGATGTGCTGGAGGCCCTGGGCATCCGCATTGATCTGCCAGTGGACCGCGTGGCGCGGGGTATGGAGACCAATGGCCTCGGCTTTTTCTTCGCCCCCCTTTACCACCCTGCCTTCAAGGCTGTGGGAGAGGCCCGCAAGATCCTAGCCAGCGAAGGCCAGCGCTCCATCTTCAATCTCCTAGGCCCCCTGCTAAACCCTGCCCGGCCCGATTACCAGCTCCTGGGTGTGTTTGACCCCACCCTCACCCACTCCTTTGGCGAGATCTTGCGCACGCTGGGGCGTAAAAAAGCCTGGGTCGTCCACGGCACGACTCAAAGTGGCGGTGGCATGGACGAACTGTCCACCCTGGGCCACAACCACATCTGCGAAGTGAATGAGGGGAAAGTGACTGACATCGCGCTTGATCCTAGCACTCTCGGGTTTACCCCCGGGCCGCTCGAAGACCTCGTGGGTGGCGACGCCGCAGAAAACGCCGCCATCATCGAAGGCATCCTCAGCGCCACCCTCAAAGGCCCCAAACGCGACATCGCCGTGCTGAATGCCGCTGCTGGCTTTGCCATCACCGGCATCACCCCCGACCTCACCGAAGGCAAAACCCTCGCCGAATCCCTCCTCGATCGCGGCGCCGCCCACGCCAAGATGGTGACCATGCGGGACTGGTGCTGAGGGGTTAATCAAGGGCTTCGTAGTAGCGGTATTGTCTTTGTGCCGGACGCAGGGAATCATAAATTGTTCGTGGAGGCAGAATTCTCACCGAAGAAGGCTCGCCTCCGGGCGATTTCTGCTTCATAGCAGTCATGCCCGCATCCCAACAATGTAGCTCCCATGCGCCGCAGCATGGCTTTTACCTCGCGTAAGTCTCGGTCAAACCAGTCACCGGATATTCTCCGCTCATACAGTAGGGAAAAAAGCAAATCCCGGCTACCACCAACTTCGCTGGCAGGCAAAGGTGGAGGAATGCTTTGAAACACAATTTTTCTCCGGCCTCTGTTGAATACAAACGTTGAGGCAGTTGCTTCGTCTCCATTTGGGCGAAATGGACCGGACGCCTCAATCCTCATGCCAGGACGGCCTGGAATAGAATCAGGGAAATTACGGCAGGCCTCCTCGGATAGGCTGTAAATTTCGTGGATCATTGGGTAGAGACCTCGCTATAAAGCTCATTGAAATCCAGGAGACGATGCCCGTGGATAACAACGTGCCGTCGGTCCACGACAATGACGAGAAATACATTGGGGGTCTGGGTGCAAACGTGAACCAAGTCGTAACGGTCGTTCCCTGAACGATAAATGAACTCTACGAACTTATCCCATAGTTCATGTCCGCCCATCTGAGCCGATGGGATCGCATGAACGTACGGCCATATGTCGAGCAATGGATTTGCCATATCGGTCACATTTCTCATGGGCTCAACAAGCAATGCCACATAAGCCGCTTCGTCGAGCGGATGAGTTTGAAGGGACTTTGGACTCATTTGGGTTAGTTGATTGACTTGCCCTGTATGCCACTCCGAGACTGTCTCAAGCAAGCCAGGAATAACACCCAGGATTGCAGTTGAGTGCCTGCCAGGGCCGCGTAATGCTTGCCCTCCCGCCATGTCTGACCTTTTGCGCCATCCTCTCTGGGAAGCTGATTCCCTGGGATCTCCCCTGCCTGACAACGACTTCGGAGTCAGCGTCTCCCTGCCGCTGTGGAAGCATGTCGTGGGCTATGAAGAGGGGGATCCGGATGTCGTCTCCAAATTCCGCTCCGGATATCCGCGCTTTTGCTGCCCGCCCGCTATCAGCACGCTGTTTGTCCAGGCAGAAAAGGAGATTGGACAGGAGGGGGAGCGCGCCATCGTTTTCCCGCGCCTAGTTCATGCCCAACGCTGCCTGGAGTTCATCGCCCGCGACGGTTTTGCCGGGCGTACCTTGGAATGGCGCGAGCAGAAGTTGGGCGTGGCTCTTTTCCCTGCCGAGGCCTATGTGAAAGCGCGCAAGTTCTGGCGCTTTTGCGGTGAAGTGGTGAGCACCCGACAGGCCGCGCATGTGCTGGGCCAGACGACGAGCAGCACCTCCGCCCAAGCCGGGGCTGCGGCCAGTGCGGCGATCCGTCAGCGGCTGGCTGATCTGGCCGGGCAGCAGCCAGAAGACATCTTTCTTTTCCCCTCAGGCATGGCGGCAAATTATGCGGTGCATCGCATGCTCACCACTCTGCGCCCAGCTAGCCGCACAGTGCAGCTGGACTTTCCCTATGTGGATGTGCTGAAGCTTCAGCAGACCTTCGGCAGTGGAGCCCATTTCCTACCGCTGATTGATGACAGCGAGTATGAACAACTGCGCATCCTCCTGGCGGGCGAACCCCTCGCCGGGCTGTTCTGCGAAGCGCCGAGCAATCCCCTGCTGCGCTGCGTGGACCTGCCGCGCCTGCTGGCCATCCGGGCTGAGACACAGCCGGAAGTTCCTATCATCATTGACGATACGGTTTCCACCTCCGTGCATGCGGATGCCTGCCGCGTGGCTGATGTGGTGACTAGCAGCCTAACCAAAAGCTTTTCCGGTGCGGGAGATGTGCTCGCAGGCAGTGTTATCCTCAATCGTGCCTCCCCACATCACGTAGCCTTTTCCGCTTTTCTGAAAGAACATGCGGACCATGAGCTGTGGTTCGAAGACGCGGTGGCGCTGGAGCAAAACTCGCGCGACTTTGTCCAGCGTGCCGAGACCATGAGCCGCAATGCCCTGGCCCTGGCGGAATACCTGGCCCAGCACCCGAAGGTGGAGCGTGTGTGGCATGCGAAGCAGCAGGGCGGGCCCGGTTATGAATTCGTGAGACGTGAAGGCGGTGGTTACGGCTGCCTGTTCTCCTTTGTACTGAAGGATGCCGCAAACACAAGCGCACCATTTTACGATGCTCTGCGAGTCTGCAAAGGCCCCAGCCTGGGGACCGACTTCACCCTCGTCTGCCCCTACACCCTGCTCGCTCACTATGAGGAACTGGACTGGGCCGAAAGCTGCGGCGTGCCCCGCCATCTCATCCGCGTATCCGCCGGCCTGGAAGACATCGCCGATCTCATCACCCGCTTCGACGAAGCGCTGAACGCCTAACCAAAAGCGCGGAGCGTCCCGGAGTGCGGTGGCAGAGAAGCCGGAGCCGTGAGGCTTCGGCGACACCGCTCTCGTGCGGTATCGGCGCATCCTAAACACTTGCCGAGCCCGAGCGTGCTAATCTTCGAGACTTTCCTCAGCTCGGGCTCCACCTCTTCCCTGCCTCAAAAGCGGTGTCGCCGAGGCCCAGGAGTCCCCTGGCCTCTCTGCCTCCGCACTCCAGGACGCTTCGCGGATTTTGGCCCCTGAATTTGCCGCTAAAAAAACGCAGCACCGTTGCCGATGCTGCGCTGGGGTTTGGGGTTTTTAAAAGATGGAGGTTATTGGACTTCGATCCGGCGAGGCTTGGCGGCTTCCTTGAGGGGGAGCTTCAGCGTCAGCACCCCATTTTCGAGGTTGGCGGTCAGCTTGTCCTCATCCACGGGCGTGTTGAGACGCAGTCGGAGTTGGTAACCGAGGGTGGAGAGCTCGCGATGGAGCGTTTTCCAGCCTTCAGGGGTGGCCGACTGGCGCTCGCCACGGATGGAGAGCACATTATCCTCCAGGTCAATCTTGACACCGCTCTTGGCGACCCCAGGCAGTTCGACACGGACTTCGTAGGCATCGGCATTGCCGATGACGTTGTAGAGGGGTTTTTGCAGGCTCTCTGTCACGCCCACGCTAGGGGCAGATTGAGTGGCGGTGGAGGCAGGGTTGCAGCAGGTAGCGTTCATAAAAAAGATCAGGTCGTTTGTTAAATCGAGGTTGGGTGAAGGAAGGAGGCGGGCTGTGTGCCCGCGCTCCCTGGGGGTTGGGGGTTAGTTGACTTGGATCAGCTTGGGTTTCCTCTCTTCCTGCTTCGGCAGGGTCACGGTGAGGATGCCGTCTTCCATCTTCGCGGCGATGGCATCGGCACGGACGCTTTCCGGAACGGAGATGGAGCGGCTGAGGCTGTAGGATTCCTCCTGCCCTTCGTCCTTCGTTTGGCGCTGGGTGGAGACGGTGAGGAGGCGGTCATGTACCTCCACCTTCACGTCTTCCTTCTTCACACCGGGAAGTTCAAAGCGGGCGTAGTAGTTGTCCTGGTCCTCATAGACATCGGCAGCGAGGCGACCGGCAACGCCGGGCAGAAAGTCACCGAGGAGCTGGCCCACGGCGGGGAAACCAGCAAACGGATGACGCAGCCATTGGTCAAAGTCGGCGACTCGACCGAGATCAAAGGAAGGAGTGTAACGTGCGAGTTTCATAGGTTTGAATGAGTTTGAGTTGATCAAGAATGTCTTGTTAAGACGGTTCTAAAGAAGTGCATCCTCTGTGCCAAAGTGAGGCGCTTGGATTTAATCCACTGGTAATCAACAGACTAAGTGAAATTGACTTTTACGAGACGGCATTCATTAAAGCCATTATGTCACTATTGGAGAAACCTCCTGTCACACTCAATAGCCAAAATGGCGCAGTGCATGGGCATAAAAAACCCCGAGCCAGATCGGCCCGGGGTTTTTCAAATAAACGCGAGGATGAAAGGGGGAAATTACTTCCCTGCGGCCAGAGCAGCGGCTTTTTTCTCGGCCTTGCTCTTCATGCGAATGTTCAGAAACTCCACCATGATGGAGAAGGCCATGGCAAAATAGACGTAGCCTTTCTGGAAGTGAACGTGGAAGCCCTCCGCAATCAGCGTGGTGCCGATGAGCAGGAGGAAAGAAAGTGCCAGCACCTTCACGGTCGGGTGCCTGCTGATGAAGTCACTCACCGTGCCCGCGAACACCATCATGAAGCCGACAGCGATCATCACAGCGATGACCATGACCATGATGTCATCCACCATGCCGACGGCGGTGATGACAGAATCCAGCGAGAAGACGATGTCTAGAATGGCGATCTGGATGAGGATGGAACTCAGGGCTGCGCGGCCTTTGCTGGCGGTGTGGGCCTCTTCGTGGGCACCTTCGATCTTGTGGTGAATTTCCTTGGTGCTCTTCCACAGGAGGAATAGACCACCCAGGATCAGGATGAGGTCCTTACCCGAAATCTGATGGCTGAAAACGGCAAAGAGCGGGTTTTTGAGCTGCATGACCCAAGTAATAGAGAGCAGCAGAAGAATGCGGGTGACCATCGCAAAGGCCAAGCCCAGGAAGCGGGCACGGGCGCGCTCGGCCACAGGTAGCTTATCCACCAGGATGGAAATGAAGACGATGTTATCAATCCCCAGGACGATCTCCATCACCGTCAGAGTGGCGAGCGCGATCCATGCCTCCGGGCTAGAAACCCAAGACATGTCGAAGACATTGACGGCGAGGAGAGGGAGGATATCCATAGGGAGTGAGAGAGTGGGCCGATGCTAGCGCATCTTGTGCCAACGGCAACGCGGGACACACAGATTCCAGACAAAGGCCAAATGTGTAATGACCAGCGAGTTCGCAACCGGGATGCTTTTTGGATTTACGGAAGCGATCTGGCCTGATGAATTTAAAGACCTATGACCGCCGCTGTTTGCCTGGAATGTGGACGCATGAAAACGGGTGCCTGGAAGGCCTGCCCGGTGTGTCGGTTTGTGCCTGAGAGTCTGGAAGATCGGGCGCGGCATCTCATCACGACGGATCATTACTTGAAGCCGGACAAGCTGGAGGCGATTTCGCGCGAGATCCAGGCGGGGCAAAAGCCGCAGTTTGTGGACGAGCAGGTACGGGCGGTGATGGAGCAGTTGGAGCAGATTGATAAAGATCCGCGTGAAAAGCAGCGCATGCAGCGGGTGAAGCTCCAGGTTCGTCTGGTTTTGATCGCTCTCGGTGCGCTCATCCTGTCCGGGATTTGGCTGTGGGTAAACCGAGGCTGATGGGCATTTGAAGATTTGCGATTCCGCGACTGTTCACGTTAGTCTGCGGTCATGAATCGCGATGCCAACCCTGCCCCCACAGAGACCCTGCATGGGCTGGTGGAGCGGGTGGTGTATCACACGGAAGACACGGGCTACTGCATCCTGAAGGTGATCCCCCAGGGGCGGCGGGAGGCCGTGAGCCTCATCGGCAAATCTCCGCGTGTAGTGGCGGGTGAGCAGTTTGAAGCCCAGGGCCGCTGGGAGGCCACGCGGGAGTATGGACAGCAATTTAAGGCGGACACGCTGAAGCTGACGCGGCCAGACTCCAGCGAGGGCATCGAAAAGTACTTGGGCAGCGGTTTGATCGAAGGCATCGGCCCGGCGTATGCGAAGCGGTTGGTGAAAAAATTCGGCAAAGGCATCTTCGAGATCATCGAGAATGAATCCTCAAAACTGGAAGGCGTGGAGGGCATCGGCAAAAAGCGCCGACAGGAGATTCGTGAATCGTGGATGAAGCAGAAGTCTGTGCATAACATCATGCTCTTTCTGCATCAGAACGGCATCAGCTCTTCCCGGGCGCTGCGCATTCACAAGACCTATGGGGAAGAGGCGCTGTCCGTGCTGACGACCAATCCTTATCGCCTCGCCCAGGACATCCACGGCATCGGTTTTAAAACGGCGGATAGCATCGCACATCAAATGGGCGTGGCCAAAGATGCTCCCGAACGTCTGCGTGCAGGTCTGCTGCATGTGCTGGAGACGGCGGCCAGCAGCGGCCACTGCTGCCTGCCAGAAGGACGGGTCATGGAGCAGACGGCGCAGCTTCTGGGCGCGGCAGATTCCTTGTTGCAGCCGGAGGTGGAAACACTCATCACCGCTTCGCAACTGGAGCGCCATGCGCTGAATGGGCAGAGCTTTCTTTATCTGCCCTACCTGCGCGCGGCGGAGCAAAGCATCGCCCGCTCCATCGCCACGCTGGTATCTTTCCCGCCCGCTTACCCTCGAATGGATGTGGAGGCTGCGATGGCGAAGGCTGCCCAGGATACCGGCAAGGTACTGGCCGAAAGCCAACAGCGCGCCGTCAAAGAGGCCCTGAAAAATCGCTGCCTCATCATCACCGGCGGCCCAGGGGTGGGCAAGACGACCATCCTGCGTACCATCCTCACAGTACTGCGAGATCAAAAGGTGAAGATGGTGCTGGCTGCACCGACGGGCCGTGCGGCGAAACGGCTGAATGAGAGCACAGGCCTGGAAGCGAAGACATTGCATCGTTTGTTAGAATATCAGGGTCTGGGAAACTGGGGACGGCACAATGGCCATCCGCTGACGGGCGACCTTTTTGTGGTGGATGAGTGCTCCATGCTGGATGCGCCGCTGATGGCACAGTTCCTCTCGGCCCTGCCCGCAGGGGCGCATCTGCTGCTGGTGGGAGATGCAGACCAGCTCCCCTCCGTGGGCCCGGGCATGGTGCTGAATGACCTCATCTCCAGTGGCAAGGTGCCCTGCGTGCAGCTCACGGAAATCTTCCGCCAGGCTGCCACCAGCCGCATCATCACCAGTGCGCATGAGATCAATCGTGGCTGTGTGCCGGACCTGAAACCGCAGCGGGAGAGCGACTTCTTTTTCTTGGAGACTCAATCGCCGGAAGAAACCCGCGACCTCATTGTGCAACTGGCGCACCAGCGCCTGCCTGCAAAGTATAAGTTTGATCCCATCCAGGACATCCAGGTGCTGACGCCGATGAATCGCCATTGGTTAGGCACGCGCAGCCTCAATGAATCTCTGCAATCGGCCCTCAACCCGGCGCATGAGATGAAGTATGAACTGGAGCGTTTCCAGACCACTTACCGAGTGGGGGACAAGGTCATCCAGACGCACAACAACTACGACAAAGAAGTCTTCAATGGCGACATCGGCCATATCGTCACCATTGAGACCGATCCGCTGAAACTCAGCGTCCGCTTTGAGGGAGATCGCCTAGTGGACTATGAGCCAGGGGAGCTGGATGAGCTGCAACTGGCCTACGCCCTCACCATTCATAAAAGCCAGGGCAGCGAGTTTCCCTGCGTCATCATTCCCGTGAGCACCCAGCATTATGTCTTGCTAGAGCGTAGCCTCATCTACACCGCCGTCACACGGGCGAAAAAGCTGGTGGTGCTGGTGGGGGATCCACGCGCCCTCAGCATGGCCGTGGGCAGGCAGGAAAGCCGGAAACGCTGGACGGGGCTAAAGGAGCTGCTGTGACTACTGGCCGCTGGGCTGGTAGGTGCCGGAGGTGGTGACCTTGCTGAGAAACTCACCCACAAGGAACAAAGATCCAGTGACCAGCACGCGCTCGGGGAATTGGCGAGCGACGTCGTAGGCATCGTCCAGACTGCGGGCCTCCATCGATTCGATGTCGCCTTCGGCATCCGCCATGGCTTCGGCCAGTGCTTCAGAAAGGGTCTCCACGGGCACGGAGCGCGGTGATTGAAAAGGGGTTAGCACCCAGCGTTCCGCGATCTCGGCCAGGGGCCACATCACATCCACCAGATCCTTGCCCGTCGAGCCGCCGAAAATGACAGTGGCTTTTTGCCCGGGGAACTCCGTCTTCCATGTCCAGGCCAGAGCCAGGGCCGCATCGCCATTGTGCGCCCCATCCACCACCACGCGGCCTTCTTCCAACTGATGAAAGCGCCCAGCCCAGTGAACGTTTTGCAGGGCAGATTCCAGCACCACGGCAGGCACACGGATGCCTGCTTCCCGCAGTCCCTCCAGGGCCAGTGAGGCATTCCAGGCCTGGTGCGGCCCCATGAGGCCTAACTTCACGTTCGACAAAGGACCATCCACTAAAGTGAAAGGGGCTTTCAGGGACTTGGCGGTGCGCTCGATCACTTTCAGGGCAGACTCCTCCTGCGGGGCTGAAACCACGGGCACGCCTTGTTTGATGATGCCCGCTTTTTCTCCGGCGATTTTGGCGATCGTATCGCCCAGTTGATCCCGATGATCCAGGCCGATGCGGGTCAGCACACTGACCTCGGGCGTGATGGCATTCGTGGCATCCAGGCGGCCACCCAGGCCCGTCTCTAGCACCACCCATTCATTGCCGCGCAGGCGAAACCAATCCAGCGCCAGGGCCAGAGCGATCTCAAAAAAAGTCGGGTGTGGAGTCCAGTCGGCCACCAGCGTGCGGATCTTCGTCAGGCCAGCCTCCAGTTCCTCATCAGAGATCTCACGCTCTGTATCGCGGATGCGCTCGTTGAAGCGGATCAAATGAGGCGAGGTAAAGAGCCCTGCGGAGATGCCAGACTCCTTTAAAATGGCGTGCATGAAGGCACAGGTGCTGCCCTTGCCATTGGTGCCTGCCACGTGGATGAACTTCATGCCCGCCTGCGGCAATGCCATGGCCTCCAGCAGCTTATGGACATTCTCGAGACCGAGTTTGATGCCGTAAAGTTGCGTGCTGTAGAGCCAATCGAGTGCGGGTGTGGACATGTGAGGATAGAATTTGCTGAAACTGGCCCCGCCTTGTAATCTTGTCCATCATGCAAGTCCTTGAAGCTCCATCAAATGCCGGGCTAAAACTGCCTGGTCTGCCGCGGAGGTTCGTCTTTACGGCAGATGCGTTTCATGAAATGGCCCGCACGGGGCTGCTGGGGGAAAATCATGCGCGGCTGGAACTGCTAAATGGAGAAATCTTTGAGCTTATGCCCATTGGACATAGACATGCGGCCCAAACCAATCGCCTCACCCGAGTGCTCAGTTCTTTTTTGCCTAGTGGGGTCACACTTCAGGAGCAAAACCCGATCCGCATCAGTCGTGTTTCGGAACCTTTGCCTGACATCAGCATTGTTAAGGGCTCGGAACTCGATTTCCTCAAAGCGCCTCCAGGCCCTGAGGAAACGCTTCTGATCGTTGAAGTCGCAGACACCACGTTGAGTCATGACATCGGCGACAAAGCTCGGGTGTATGCCAAGGCTGGCATTCAGGAGTATTGGGTCATTGATCTGGAAAGCAGCCGAATCCGCATGTTTCGCGATCCTGAAGGTGAGGAATTCCGCCAGACCCGCATCGTCGCTCATGGCGATTCCGTGGCTCTAAGCTGTCTCCCGAGTTTAGAATTTCAGGTCGCAGACTTACTGCTCCCGGCCTGAGAACTCATGCCCCAGTACTGCCAGCGCAGAGACCACGGCGGTTTCGGCGCGTAAAATCAAGGGGCCGAGCGTCACGGGGATGAAACCTTGCTGCTGGGCCAGGGCTTCCTCGGCCGGGCTAAAATCTCCCTCAGGACCGATGGCGATGTAGGCCTCGCGGTGACCGCTGGCGATGCCATGCAGGGTGCGGCTGTGCTCGCTGAGGGCGGGCAGGACTTTGAGGCTGTCTGCGGGCAGGCTGGCGATCACTTGGGCAAAGGACCGGGGTTTTTCCAAGCGGGTCACAAAGGGCGTATGGCACTGCTTGGCAGACTCGATCATGTGGCGGCGCCATTTGGCCATCTTTTTGTCCAGATGCTCGCCCGCCAGATGCACCACGGTGCGCTCGGTGACGAGGGGTTGAATGCTCGTCGCACCCAGCTCCACCGCTTTCTCCAGCAGCCACTCGAAGGGCTCGGCCTTGATCATGGCAGGCAGCAGGTGGATGCGATAGGGCAGAGGCGCATGGCGCGTGTCCGAGGTAGGGCACAACTGAACGCTGCTTTTGCTCACCGCCGTGATCGTGGCCTGGGCCACACGGCCTTCGCCATCGAAGACTTCCACCACATCTCCCACCTGCCTACGCAGGACGCGAGCACAGTGGGCGGCCTCGTCCCCGGTTAGGCTAAGGGCCTCTGGCTGCCATTCGGAGGCGGGGAGATAAAAACGACTGAGGGACATGGGCGCACTTTGGCCGGAGATGGCGGCAGGGCAAATGCTGTCACTCCGCCCCTAGCCGGATGGCCACCACCTTTTCCGTATCCCGCGCATACAGGACGCCATTGGCAAAGGCCGCATGGCTGCGGTGGCTGGAGCGCAGGATCTGCACGGTGGCGACTTGATCAAACTTATCTGGAGAGCCTTTGACGATCCATAGCTCACCCTGCTCCGTGACGACGAGGAGCTGATCCCCCACCCGCAGCAGTGTGCCGCCGGGGATGCCCGGAGAGTCCCAGCAGACCTTGCCTGTGGCCACCTCGATGCAGCGCAGCGTCTGCCCTGTTTCCTGGCGGCCATCGAAGCCGTAAAGATGCCCGTCTTTAAAAATGGGTGTGCTGTAGTGGCAGTCCAGCGTCTTTTGCTTTTGCCATACCGCCTCAAACGCAGGCTGCTGAAACGGCGTGATCTTGAAGAGATTCGCCCCCACGCCATAACCTGCCGAGACAAACCACTGGCCTTCGCCGCAGGGGACTGGAGTCGCAGCATTGACGGAGGCCTCCATGCTGGCGCGCAGGGGCAGGGAATCGAGCACAAAACCCGTCTCTGGATTGACTAACCAAAGTTTGTTACGCATCCAGGCCAGCACGGTTTCACCCAGCATCACCGGGGAGGCATAACCAGCTTCATCTTCCACACTGTTCCAGACGAGTTTGCCCGTTTGGGTATCCAGCGCGATGAGGCCCGCTGGTTTGTCGCCCAGGCTGCCACCCGCGGCGATGATGACTTTTCCGGCAACCACCAGAGGAGAGGGTGCACGGCCAAAGAAACCCGGCTGCGAATTCACGGCGGAGGCGGTGTCATAGGCCCACAGTTCCTTGCCCGTCTCCAGATCCAGCGCCGTCACACGCCCCTCTGGACCATGGGTGAAGACCTTCCCCTCAGCCACGGCAGGCACCGCGCGCGGCCCGTTGTCAAAACCGAAGCTGTCCACGTAGTCCGTCACATAGGTGGTGCGCCACAGGGGTTTGCCCGTCTTGGCCTCCACCGCTTCCGTGGTCATGTCGCTGCCTTCGCGGTGAAAGAGGATCACCTTGCCGCCGCTGACGACGGGGCCCGCAAATCCCGCCCCGACCGATTTTTCCCAAAGCTGATCTGGCTCACTCTTGAAGGGACCTTTTAAAGCAGGCTCTTCCGCTGCTGCGATACCCTGGCGCTGAGGCCCGAGAAACTGAGGCCAATCCGCTGCCACCAAGGACGATAGGCTGAGACCGCAAAAAGGAAGAAGGAAAACGAACCGCATGGGATACCATACGCCGCCCGCCCACCGCGCCAGCACAAAGCGTGTCGGGGAAGGTAAATGGCCGATTTGTCCTAAAATTTGTCTGTTAGCCTCTCGGTCAGAGTCGGTACTCTCTCTATCAACCATGAAGATGTCCCTTTTACTGCTGCTGACCTCCGGGCTGACCCTGGGCAGTGCTCATGCCAAGGAATTGGTGGGGGCCTACACCCCGGCCTCCGAGATCTGCCCCACGCCAGAAGAAGCGCGGGCGAAAATGACCGTGCCCGAGGGGTATGAGGTGCGCTGTTTTGCCCATGAACCCATGGTGCAAAATCCTGTGGCCATGACCTGGGATCACCGGGGCCGTCTTTGGGTGGTGGAGGCTTACGAATACCCGAATGGGTCAGAACATCCCGCTCCCTTTGGCGGCGAGGCGAATGATGACCAGTACCATCCTCTGCCTCAGACCAAGGGTGCGATCCCGAGAGATCGCGTCATCATTCTGGAAGACACGGACAACGATGGTGTGGCGGACAAGCGCACGGTTTTTGTCGAGGGACTCAACCTAGCCAGTGCCATCCTGTGCGGGGACGGTGGCATCTATGTGGGCCAGCAGCCGCACCTCATTCATTTTCGTGATGAGGATGGCGATGACAAACCGGAGGCCTGGCGCGTGTGCCTCACGGGCTTTGGCCGTGAAGACACGCATGAGCTGGTGAATAGTTTTACTTGGGGCCCGGACGGCTGGCTTTACATGACCCACGGCGTCTTCACCAACAGCAAGGTGCGCCGCCCCGGGCAGCCGGAAAAGGAGGGCTTTAAATTTGATGCGGGCATTGGCCGAGCGCGGCCCACTTCGCGGGAAAAAGAAAGCGCATGGGAGTTCGAGGTCTTTGCCGATGGCACCAGCAATCCCTGGGGCTGCGACTACGATGCGGCGGGGAATTTTTTCATCAGCGCCTGTGTCATTGATCACTTCTTCCACATGGCCCCCGGTGGCATCTACGTGAGGCAGGGTGGTGCGCCGGAGAATCCTTACTCCTATGAGCTGATCCCCAGCATCGTGAAGCACAAACACTTCCGTGCCGCTTATGCCGGCGTGCAGATTTACCAGGGCGGTGTTTATCCGGCAGACACGCATGGCCATGCCTTCATTGGCAACATCCATGACAACGCCATCCATGAGGAGGTGCTGACCCCCGTGGGTGCTACCTTCAAGTGCGAACCCCGCCGCGACTTCCTGCGCGCCAACGATGGCTGGTTCCGTCCCGTTTCCACCCAGACCGGCCCCGATGGAAACCTGTGGATCATGGACTGGTGCGACAAGTACCCATGCTACCAGAATGCCAAGGCGAACCCTGAAGGCGTGGACCGAGACCGGGGCCGTATTTGGCGTATTGTAGTCTCAGCCGGTTCTGAGCCGCCTAAACGCGGAACTACAAAACAGGAACCCCTGGACCTGAAAAAGCTGACGGTGGAGGAGTTAGTGAAGAACCTGGAACACCCGAATAACTGGATGCGGCGCACTGCCCGAAGGATGCTCGTGGAAAGGCCAGACGAGGCTGCTCAGAGAGAAATGGAAACCTTGTTAGGCCAAACCACTTCCCCAGCCCTCGCTCTCGAAGCTTTGTGGAGCCTCCATCAAACGAATCAGCTTGAGGCTGCGTTCCTCGACCAACTCACTCAACATGCCGCCCCTGCCGTTCGTGCCTGGGTGGCAAGGTTGAGCGGTGAACGTTTCCATGCGGCGGATCTGCATCTGGCGACTGTTTCCGACAGCGATGTTTTAAAGTCGTCCCCAGCCGAGAAAGAGGCTATGGCAGCCCTGACGGTAGATTTACAGCGTCTCGCTAAACTGGAAGCCGATCCAGAGATGAGTGTTCGCTCGGCTGTAGCCACGGCCATGCGGCAGGGGAGTGCGGGGGATCTCACCACCAACCGACCTCTGGCCTCCGCTAACAAACATTGGCGACCTTTGGTGCGGATGCATAACCAGATGGGGAACCTCGTCAAAACTTCCGCCAGCCAACATGATCGCCTTCTGGCTTTGCAAATTTGGATGGTCATCGAGCACGGGCTTGCCACAGATGCTGAAGAGACACTGCTAGGAGTGATGGCCTTGGCTCCAGAAACACAACCTCTCTCCCACATCCTGAGTCACAAAGCCATGCGCCGCCTGTGCGACACGCGGGATGCTAAGAACTTGGATCTTGCTATCGGCTTTTGTCAAAAGATCGCGGCGCATGACACGTTGCTGGCACAGGCACTCGAAGGCCTGGTGAAAGGCCAAGAAGGCGGCATCATCAAACCGACGTTGGATGCCTCCGCCAGTCTCTCTGAATGGCGTAACCATAAGGATGACAAGGTGAAGGCCCAGGCGCAGCAGCTTTCCGTCCTGTGGGGTGACCCCGAAGCGATTGGTCAGGTGGTGCAGACCTTGCTGGACGGCAAGCAGTCTGTCAGCGCGCGTCGAGCCGCCTTGCAGTCCCTGCGCCAGGTCAAAACGGAGGCGGCCAAAGCAGGCTATGCGACGCTGATGAAGAACAAACCGGAGCCTGCCCTCATGATCGAGGCCATGCGCGCGGCGGTGGATCTGGGGGGCGATGCCTTTGCCCAGGATGCCCTGGGTTTATGGAAGGCGCTGAATCCGCAGGAACGCATCGCCACGGCGGAGTCGCTGGCTTCGCGGTCCGTGTGGTCGCGCGCTTTACTGGAGGCCATGGCCGCAGGCACGGTGGCGCGTGGGGATCTGCCCATGACGGTGGCGCGGTCTTTGACGAACCATTCAGACCCGAAGATCAAAGCCCGAGCGGGAGAAGTCATCGGCGTGTGGAAAGACTCCTCCGAGGATGTCAAAGCCCTCATTGCCGCGAAGAAAAAAGCCGCTCTGACGGGCGAGCCAAACCTGGCCGATGGTAAGCTGATGTTCCAGGCCACCTGCATGGTCTGCCATGAGTTCCACGGCGGAGGTCAAAAGGTGGGGCCAGACCTCATCGGCAGCGGACGCAGCAACCTGGACGCGCTTTTGGCCAACGTCATTGATCCCAACCAGATCATCGGCAACGGCTATGAAAACATCATCGTGGCGACGAAGGATGGCCGCACCCTCGCCGGACGTATGGTAGAGGATACGCCCAGCCATGTGAAACTCCTGGGCGCAGGTGGGGCCGCGCAGATCGTATCGCGGGATCAGGTGGCCAGCCTGACGAATACGAAGCAGAGCCTCATGCCCATGGGTTTTGGGGCGCTGCCGGATGAGATGTTCCGCGACATGATCTGGTACATCCTAGCACCACCCGAGGAGGGGCCGCTGACGAAAGAGAAAAAAGACCTGCTCACTCGCGGGGTCGAGGCCGCCCCGGCCACCCCAGGCAAGCCCAAGACCAACTGGCGAGCCATTGACTGGGAAAGCGTGAGTTTGTGGAACCCCGACTGGAAGGTGGACGCGCCCGATTTCGAGCGCACGCCAGTGAAACTGGCGGACTACTACGGCCGCAGCAATGTCCTCATGTTTCACCCCTTTGAGGACCGCAAGAAACCCGCCAGTTTCGAGCGCACGCTTACCCCCTCACCGGGAAAAAAACGCTTACGCTTTGCCGTGGCGGCGGATGATCGGGGCGACTGGAAACTCATCGTCCGCGTCAATGGCCAGATCGTCCAAGAAATGACCGTGGGCCATGACAAACCCCGGTGGAAGGAGGTGGCGGTGGATCTCAGTGCCCATGTGGGGAAAAAAATCACCGTGAAGCTGGAGGCCCAGGCCACTGACTGGCACTTCGAATTCGCCTACTGGCACGAAATCAAGCTGGGGAACTGATTTTTCGAACAAGATGGAGCAGAAACGCGTCCATTGACGGCTCAAGAGCGGTAGAAAAGACGTATTTCGGAAAACTTCCGCCTGCGGGCTTGACTTCCCGCTCGCTAGTTGCTTCAACAGTTGTCCGATTAAATCATCATGCCTGCCTTTCTCCGAGCTCACGACAAAGGAGTGGAGTACTCACTCGAGGACTTCACTCTCCTGGGCCGTAGCCCCGATGCCACCATTCGGCTGACGGATGCAGGCGTTTCCCGGCAGCACGCCACCATTCGCCGGGATGGGAACCTTTTTTGGGTCTCAGACCTCGGCAGTGCCAATGGCAGCTTCGTCAATGACGTGGCCGTGACAACAGCCCGGGCGTTGCGCCATGGGGATCGTATCCAACTGGGCACCTGTGTTTTCATCTTTGAAACGGACGAGGGAGAGCATTCCCAAAACACCGGCAGCGGCACCCAGATGCTGCACACCATCGCCCTGCCCATGCGCACGGTGAAGGCGACTCTTTTGGTGGGAGACCTGCGTAATTTCACCAACATCTCGGCCCAGCTCAGTGCGGAGCAGGTAGCCACGATGTTGCGGGAATGGTATGCGGACTGTGAGCGCATCCTAAAACCCCGTGGGGCGATCATTGATAAATTCATCGGCGATGGCGTCTTTGCCTACTGGGTGGGAGACAGTGATGAGATGCGCAGTCAGGCCACCGAGGCCGCGCGCCTGCTGAGTAGCCCTGAGGCTAGCGAATCCCCCGTGCGTAAAATGATGCGCGATGAGATGAACATGGAAGTCTATTGCCACGTGGGCCTGAATATCGGCGATGTGGCCCTGGGTGCCATGGGCCGTGGAGTGAATACCGCTGTGGGGGAAGCCGTGAACGTGACCTTCCGCATTGAGAGTCTCACCCGCAAGCTCCAGGTCCCGGTCCTGGCTGGTTCTTCCTTTGTGGAAGGCTGGTCCGATGGCACCAAAGAGTACAAAAACGTGGGCATCCACGCCGTCAAAGGCCAGCCTGAGCCCGTGGAAGTGTACGCCCTGGTGGAAAGCAATCCGGTGCTGTCCTGAGCCCCGGCTCAATCCGGGAGGAGTCGCAAATCATGACCCCCACCCCCGAATTCCGCCAGCATCTGCGACTGGCACCGGCGCTGCCTAAGATCATGTTCCAGCGGTGGGAGCAGCTCCTTTTCCTGCATTGGAAAATGGATCCCGCGCTGATCCAGAAGACCCTGCCAGAGGGGCTGACGGTGGATACCTTCGATGGCCACGCCTGGGTGGCGGTGGTGCCTTTTTTCATGCGCGGCATTCGTCCGCGTTTCCTCCCCGCAGTGCCGGGCATCAGCGATTTTTTAGAGCTGAATCTCCGCACCTATGTGCACGATGCCCGGGGGCGGCCAGGAGTGTGGTTTTACTCACTGGATTGCAATCAAGCCCTGGCCGTGTGGATCGCCCGTACCTTTTTCCACCTGCCTTATCAGCGGGCGCGAATGAGCCAGCAGGTGAGCCCGGATGGCGGCGTGACCTACACGTCCCAGCGGCTGGGAGAGGACCACACCGCGACCTTTCGCTATCGTCTGGCTCAGGAGACCCGCGAGGCCGAACCTGGGAGCCTGGATTTCTTCCTGACGGAGCGTTACCTGCTGTTTTCCCAGACGCCCAGCGGCCTGCGTCTCGGCCGGGTGCATCACCGCCCCTATCCCCTCTCAGAGGTGACCCTGGCGGCGTGGGACGCACAACTCTTCGCCCTCAATGGCCTGCCCGTGCCTGCCACGCCGCCAGACCACATCATCGGCTCTGCCGGGGTGGATGTGAGCATTTACCCGCTGCAAAGCATTGCATGAAGGGTTGCAAGATTTAGGCTGGGCCTGGGTTTCCTCTATCACCATGCAAGACCGCCGCTCCTTTCTGAAAAATGCCGCCCTCATCGGCGGTTCCCTCGCCCTCAGCAGCACCCCAGCCCTGGCGGCCAAGGCGCGACCCAACAAGCTCTGCTTTTTCACCAAGCACCTCCAGGGCCTGTCCTATGACGACATCGCCAGCCTGGCAGCAGAAATGGGCATGGACGGCATCGAGGCCCCCATCCGCCCGAAAGGTCACGTGGAGCCCGAGGCCATCGAGACCGAGCTGCCGAAGTTCGTCGAGGCCCTGAAAAAACAAGGGCTGGAACTCACCATCATGACCTCTGGGATCAATGAGGTGAGTGCCGAACAGCACACGGAAAAAGTCCTGCGCACCGCCGCCGCTCTGGGCGTGAAGCGCTACCGCATGAATTACTTCAAGTACGATCTCACCCAGCCCATCTGGCCGCAGCTCCAGGAGATCAAACCGAAGATCAAGGACCTCGTCCAGCTCAGCTCTGAACTGGGCATCCAGCCGCTGTTTCAAAACCACTCTGGCAAGGACTACGTGGCCGCGCCCATCTGGGACATGTACTCCATCATGCGCGAGTACACGCCGGCGCAGTTCGCCTTCGTGTTTGATATCTTCCACGCCACCCTTGAGGGCGGTTACTCCTGGCCGATGAATGCCAAACTCACCGAAGGGCATTGGGGCGGCGTTTATTTCAAGGACTTCCAATGGCAGGGCCGCAAGGCCGAAGGCTGCCCGCTGGGCCAGGGGCAGGTGAGCCCAGACTTTGCCAAAATGGTCGTCAAAAACGGCTACTCCGGCCCCATCTCCCTGCACGTGGAGTACCTGAAAGGCGATGCCAAAAACCCTGCTGTGCTCAAGGAATTCCGCGAGGCCCACCTGCGCGACCTGAAGGTGCTGAAAGAGTGGATGGGGTGGAGCTGATCGCCTGCCCAGCTATGCGCGGAGGTTGCGCAACGGAATGCGTTGAGCCATAGGAGGCTCGACGCATGGGCAAATCCAGGAAACCGAAGAACCAAACGCTCCAACTCATCAGCCACTGGCTGGTGTATGCGCTGTTTCGCTGCATCGAAGGCCTGCTGTGGCTGCTGCCGGTGGAGATGGTGTGGTACCTGGGGCGCATCCTGGGCACCATCGGCTTTTACGTTTCGCCGAAGTATCGAAACTTGGCCAAGCACAACCTGCGCATCGCCTTTGGCCGGGAGAAAAAGGAGCACTGGATCCACCACACAGCCAAGGCCCACTTTCAGTCCCTGATCTCCAATGTTCTTTGCGGCTTTAAGCTGCCGATGATGGCCCAGGCCGAGGTGGAAAAGCGCGTGACGGTGGAGGGCATCCACCACACGCATGAGGCCATGGCAGTGGGTAAGCCCATCCTCTATCTCGTCTGCCACCTGAGCTGCTGGGAGATCCTCACCCAGGTGCCCTCCCTGTTTGTCTTCGGTCGCCAGCCCGCCACCGTTTACCAGCCGCTGCGGAACCCGTTTTTGAATGCCCTGCTCATCCGTCGTCGTCGCAAGCTGGGTTACACGCTTTTCGACCGTCAGGATGGCTTCACCGGCCCCATGAAACACATGAAGGAAGGCGGCTGCCTGGGTGTGCTGGTGGATCAGCACGCGGGCGACCACGGCGTGTGGGCACCGTTTTTTGATCGCCTGGCCTCCACCACCCCCATCGCAGCCATGATGGCCCACCGCGCACGTGGCGTGCTGATGCCCCTAGCCATCTACGATGACGGCCCGGGTCGCTGGCGCATGGTGTGCAGCGCCCCGGTCGTCTCCCCTGAGGCCAAACAGACCGTAGAAGGCCTGACCACAGAGATGAATCACCGGGTGGAGGAGATGGTGCGCCGACAGCCCGAAAACTGGTTTTGGGTGCACAACCGCTGGAAGCTGCCGAAACCCCGCTTCCTACTGCACGACTACAAACGCGGCATCGCCCTTCCTGCCGGGTATGATCCCGCCCGTTTGCAGCCCTTTGAGCTTCTGGTGCGGTCGCCCAACTGGCTGGGCGATGCCTGCATGGCCTTCCCGGCGGTGCGCGCCATGAAGGCGGGCCGTCCCGACCTGAAGCTGACCGTCTTTGGCCCGGAAAAACTGCGCGAGCTGTGGGAATCCCAGCCTGAAGTGGACCGCTACATCGGCAAAGACAACAAGGAAGGCCTCTTCAGCGTGGCCTGCCGCATCAAAAAGACCGGTGTCCGTTTTGATGCTGCCATTCTGCTGACAAATTCCACCCGCAGCACCCTGGAGTTTTGGCTCGCTGGCATCCCACGGCTGGTCGGCTACAAAGGTTCCCTGCGCTCCCGCCTGCTGACCCAGATCATCAAAGAGCCGAAGAAAGTCGAAGGCCCACCCATGCACCACACGCTGCGTTACCTGCACGTGGCGCGCAGTTGCGGGGCGCAGACGGAAGGGTGGGATGCCACCCTGCCCGTGAACACGGTGCCCGCAGGCAGCCCCCTGCGCGTCGGCATCTGTGCAGGCGCCGAGTACGGTCAGGCGAAACGCTGGCCCATGGATCGCTACGCGGCAGTGATGAAACAGGTGTCTGCGGGCCATCCGCAGATCGAGTGGGCCTTCTTCGGTGCTCCGGGTGAAGCGGCCATGGGGGAGCAGCTTTCTCAAATGGTCGGCCCGGAGGTTCCTCACGTGAATCTGGTGGGGAAAACCAAGCTGTCCGGCCTCATCGAGCAACTGCGCACCTGCACTCTCCTGGTCACCAATGACACCGGCACCATGCACCTCGCCGCTGCCCTGGGTGTGCCCACGGTGAGCATCTTTGGTTCCACGGAACCTGTGCTCACCGGTCCCCTGGGACCCCAGCACACCGTCATCCGCCACCACGTGCCATGCAGCCCCTGCTTTAAACGCGAGTGCCCCTATGGCCACTATGACTGCATGACCCTCGTCACCCCCGCGCGGGTCGCCGCAGCGGTGGAAGACAGGCTTGCCTCATCCCGGGTTTCAAAGTAAACGTTGGTTCATGTCCACCGTCGTTTCCAAAGCACGCTCCAAGGGGGCTACCGCTGCGAAGATCAACGGACGGATGATCACTTCCGAAGAATTTCTGGACTGGCTAGAGCCTGGCACTCTAGCTGATTTGATTGGAGGCCAAGTTTTTATGCATTCGCCTGTCAATTTGCGTCACGCCAGTCTGGTGAATTTTTTAGACCGTCTCCTGGCGGCATATTTGGAAGAAGCCGATGTAGGCGGAGTTCTTCATCGAGAAACCGTCGCTGTGCGCTTAAGTGCGCGAGAAACCTTCATGCCGGACCTGGGATATTTCACCGCGTCTCAGGTTTCTCGCATGGGTAGCACGCATGCCGCCTTTGCTCCCTTGTTTGTGGTGGAAGCCCTATCCCCCTCCACCGCGAAACGAGATTTGGGCATGAAATTTGCCGCTTATGAGCTGCATGACGTTCAAGAATATTGGGTACTGGACCCAGACAAACTGGCGCACCGATTCTTCCGCCGTGCTGGGGATCTGCTGGAGGAATTCGCGCTCGATTCGGACAAGATCAGCAGCACCAGCATCGCTGGATTTTGGGTCAAACGAACTTGGTTGGATCCCGATAAAATCCCCAAAGTGAGCGCCTGTCTCAAAGAGATTCTGCGAAGTTCCAAGCGGCATTGAAGAGGCCTGGCCTTTTGCCAAAAAGGACCTGCCTCTACATCCGCCTCTGCCCTTGCCTCCGGGCTGATCCTCGCCATCTCTGAGAGCCGCACGCATGACCTGGCTCTACCCACTTCTCAAAAAGCTCCGCGCAGTCGCCCATCGGGTACGCACGTGGCCGTTTCTGGGGCGGTCGGCCTTTTCCCTGGCGCTGCTGGTCATGATCCTCCTGGCCACCCAGGGACATCACCTGGATCACCCGCCTGAAGTCGCCGGGTATGACATTCAAAAGGGCAAGCTCATCGCCCAGCAAGGGGTGGGGCCTGCCGGGCCGGTGCTGAAGACCGTGAGCCTGCTGCTGCCCTACCTGGATAGCTGGATGCTGGTGGGCGGTGCGGTGTATCTTTTCATCCTCCTGCGCCAGTGGGGAAACCCGCCCAAGCTGGTCTTCCCCACCTGGGTAGCCTCCATCTCCGTGGCCGCATGGGCCATCGGTTCAGACATCGCCCATCAACTCGGGGCCATGCAGATGACCGAAATGGGCGAGCCCCTGGCCATGACGGCCTACTGGATGAAGATGGTGATGATCTACGTGGCCTGCATCTGCGTGCCGCTGCTCATTCACTACTACGTCCGCAGTGGGGCGCTGGAGCGCTACACCCTGCGCACCTTTTTGGCCCCCTTAGTCTTCTGTTTTGTCGCCTTCTGCTCCCTGTGGATCATCATGGATCTGCTGGATAACTTGAAGGAATTCCAGGATGCCAAATCAGGCCCTGGACGCGTGGTGAAGTTCTATTTCAGCATCGTACCTTTCATCTTTGTTTCGGTCATGCCCGCCTCCCTGCTGCTGGCAGTGCTTTATACGCTGACCAAAATGTCCCGCGCCAATGAGATCGTGGCCATGCTCAGCGCCGGGCGCAGTGTGATGCAGATCTTGCAGCCCATCTTTGTCGTCGTCATCACCGTGGCCACCATGAGCCTGGCCGCCAACTACCACTGGGCCCCCCGTGCTGAGGGCAACCGCGAGGCCGTGATGCGCGCCCTGGGGGCCAAGCAAAAAGACTCCATCATGGCCTCCTCCGTCCTGCACCGAGATCCCGTGACCGACCGCGTCTGGTATGTCTCCTCCCTGCCATTCTCTCTCCGGGGTGAAAGCCTGCGCGGCGTGCAGGTGCGTGAGATGGACAAAGACGGCAAAGTCGCCCACGTCATCCATGCAGATTCCGCCATGTGGTGGCCCGGCGGCCTCTGGCGCTTTTACGATGGCAAAGAAGTCTTCTACGCCGATGACAAACCGAAGGAGATCAAACCCTTCCCCACCGATGCCGAAGGCCGCCAGTCACTGGAGGTGAAGAACTTTGAAGAAACGCCCTGGGGCATGATGAGCTACGCCCTCCAGCCTGACTACATGGGCGTGCCGGAAATCGTCTCCTACCTGAAAGCTCACCCGAAAGATAGCCCCGAGCGCCTAGCCCCCTTTCAGGCGCATTATTTCCATCGGTTTGCCCTACCTTGGCAGAGCTTTGCCCTGGCCCTGGTCGCCGCACCGTTGGGCATCGCCTACTCCCGCCGTGGGGCCGTGGGCGGCATCGCCGGTTCCATCTTCATCTTCTTCGCCATCCTCTTCCTGAATAACCTCTGCCTGAACCTGGGCAAAGGCGGGCATCTCCCGCCCTGGTTCAGCCCCTGGATTCCCCACCTCTTGTTCGGCATCCTCGGCACCGTGCTGCTGCATTATCGCTCGCAAAATAAGGATCTGCCCAAGATCTCCCTCCGCCTCTTTTCCAAGCGCAAAGCCCAGGTGGCCCGACCTCGCAATCGCACCGCTACTTAACCCAGTCCTCCGCTCCTGAGATGATCCAGAACTGGTCCATTCGTTCACGCTCCCATCAATGTGCCCTCTCCGGGCGTGCTTTTGTGGAAGGGGAAGTCTTCCACACCGCCATCTACTTTGACCCCGAAACCGGCGGCTACCTGCGCCGGGATGTGGGCCTGGATTCCTGGAAAGCTGAGCTGGCCGAGCGCACTCCCATCGCCTACTGGCGCACCACTTACACCCCCCAGGTCACTGAGCAGCGGCCCGAGGTCACCAGCAAGGAAAGCGCCATGGCCCTCCTGCAGCGCTTTGTGGAGGAAGACGAACCCCAGACTGAAGACGCCCGCTATATCCTGGCCCTGATGCTGGAGCGTAAACGCATCCTCAGCCCCACTGCCTCCAAGGAGACCGAGCAGGGCAAGATGCTCTTTTACGAAAACAAAAAGACCAGTGAGGTCTTCATGATCCGCGATCCTGAACTGCGCCTGGATGAACTGGCCCAGATGCAGGATGAAGTGGCCATGCTCCTAGGCTTCGGCGGCCCTGCCGCAGAGGCCGCGAAAGTCGCGGGCATGAAATTCACCCCAGAGGGCAAACTGGAAACAGCCGAGGCAAACGCGCCCGCAGAAGCCACGCCCGAACCTGCACCAGCCGAAGAAGCCCCCACCGCTGAAACGGAAACTACCGACAATGAAGACACCGCCGCAGCCCCCCATGCAGAGTCCTCGGAGGATGAGGATGTGGCGGAGGATGAAGTGAAGTCATAAAGGACACACTCGCCGGAGCCATCGCGAATAACCAAAAGTATTTTTGCAACGCTGACGGTTAGGACCGTAGGGCATGGTGAACCTCTTCACCCTCCGAATGCGCTGACTCAAGCGTTTGAAAAGTGCCGTAATCTCACGGATTCACCGCACCCGTGGTTCCCACACTGTCCCCTTCCCCGGCCTTTAGCCCAGTCACCAGACGCTGGATGCCATTGCGTGCAAATTCACTCGGCGGATAGAGACGACGGGCCTTGAGATACCAGGCGATGGCGGAGCCGCTCTGCTTCCGCTGCTCATGCTGCTTGGCCTTCTCGATGGCGCTGACAAACTCACTCGCCTTCACGCTGAGTTCTGAGCGCATCTTAGTGATCTCCGGATCATCCGGGAACTGCTCATACTCACGCTCGATCGCCTCCCAGGCGCCGAAGCTGTTGCCATTGCGCGCAGCCTCACCAGCGGCATGGACCACCATGTTCACACGGTTCATGTCCGTGAGCACTTTTTTGAGCTGCTCCTGCCGCACCGGATCATTGATGGCGGAGGCAAGGAAACGCCCCTGATCATTGAACACCTGACGGAAATTTCTCTGACTGAGCAGGCGATCCAGATCCAGCAGGGCCTGGGCCTGCACATCACTGTTTTGGCCGATCATGTTGGAAACTTCGCGCAGCTTCGGGTTCGTCGGCCAGATCTCCGCCGCGCCTTTCAGCTCAGCCGCCACACCAGTCTGGTCCCCCTTCACCGCCGCCGCCCGCGCTGCCGTGAGACGCATGTCACTCAGCGTGCGCGCCGTTTCGATCGCGGCCAAAGGTTTGGAAAAATCAAAGTCACGGGAAGACAGCCGCATCTTTTTCACCAGCTCTTCAGCGAGGCCAAAGTCACGCATCTCCAGCGAGTTGATGAGCTGATTGCCATCCCGCACATAGTCCAGCACCTTCAGCTTCGTGACCATGGGCAGGCGGCGGATGCGCGGCAGGTATTCGCCGATGGCATAGGCCTCCATCAGGCGCTTGCTCGCACTGTCATAGTCCTGGCGCAGCACCAGTTGCTCAAAAGCCACCACCGCTTCATCCACCCCGCGGATGGCCTCGGCGGCAAAGCCATCAATCAAACTCACCGTAGGCGGCACGCCCATGCTGGCGGAAAACATCTTCTTCAGATCGGAGTTATCATCCAGTTGCAGCACACTGTCGCCATCGCGGAACATGTGCGGATAAAGGCGACAAGCGATGATGGCGTGCTCAAACCGGCGCTGCATGAAAAGCTGCACCATCAGGGCCTGGAACTGCGTCTTGCTGGTCACTTCAGAAAGACCAATGGCCGTCTCATTCAGCTTCATCCGACCTTCGATCTCGGCGATGCTTTTGATGTAGCCCGATACGCGGCCCAAGGTCATCGAGGTGTTTTGCTGCTGCTGCACCGCTTGCTGGCGATTGTTTGCCGTGCCCTTGGTGGACCCACCTGCGGTGGAGGGGGCCAGCGGGGCGCTGTTCATGCCCTGCTCCGTGTTCCATTCCAGGTCCCGGCGGCGCTTCACCATGGCCTCATTCGCCTGGCGCAGATTCGTCACTTTACGTTGGGCCAGCCACACATCCCACACACCATTGGCGATGGTATTGCAAAGCCCGCCATCAATCTGGAAAGCACCCGCTTCTGGCAAAAGGGCAAAGGCTTTGGAAACATCAGGGCCCCCGGCACGCGTGGGTGCCAGCAGCAGCGTGATTTGCGCCATCAGGTCACGGTAGGCTTGGTCATCGGCACTGTTAGCTTCGGGGGTGGCCAGGTAGATCTCGAACTTCGCCCGCGCGATGCGGTTGTTGTTCATGTTCCACATCTTGCCATCCCAGCTCACCGTTTCACTGCCGCCATCCACATGCGGCAGCAGACCACCAAAGATGGAGCTCTGCCCGCCCCCACCAGATGAAGAGGAAGCCGCCGGGGCAGGCGAACTGGCAGGGGCAGCCTGAGGTGCTGGCGCTGCCCCTGGGGAGGGGAGAACCTGGGCAACTAACCATGCGGGGACACAACAGGCCGCAGTCAAAATCAGCTTCTTCATAAAGGCATCAGGCTTTCAGCAGTTCCAAAACTTCCAGGATTCCGGTTTCCAAAACCCGGACCTTAAACACATACCGCTGCCCCCTCTGGATGTTCGTCTCCAGATTCGCAGGCACCCACACAGGCAAAAAGGAACCCGCCTCAGAAACCTGCACGCTGAACAGGCGGCCATCCATGGCACGCCAGTTGTCCAGGCGATCATCCACCGTCCCCTCGATGCGGTAAGTGTTCCCGCTCAGGGCGGTGGAGCTTTCCAGATACTCCTCCGTGCTCAACGCCGTGATACCCGTCATGGGGTCCGTCGTACGATTCAGCATCACATACCCCAGGCCGATCAAGGCCCCTAACAAGAGCAGCAGACCGACAAGATGAATGGGTTTGAGTCCTGATTGAGCGCGGCGTGCCATAAAAATTTGTTCAGAAGTCTAACGGAGGGCACTCTGCACGGCAACATTTGCAGTTCTTTTTTCAGAAATTGTCCGACCTCCCCCAACCCAAGCGAATTCCAGCGCGCCCGGAGGACTTCAACGCTGCAACATCATGAGAAGCTGCCGCGCCTCCTGGAAACCGGGCTGGAGAGTGAGAGCGCGCTGCGCTGCCGCGATGGCGGCCTGCTTTTGCCCGAGCTGCGCCAGGATGGTGGCGCGGGCGTAGGGAATGCCGGGGTCGTTAGGATCTGCCGCTTCGCCTTTTCGCAGGGCATCCATGGCCTCCGCCGTGCGGCCCAGGCCATTCAAAGCCAAGCCGAGATTGTACCAAGCCCGTCCGTACTGCGGTGCCACCCGCACGCACTCTTTCAAGGCGGCGATGGTGGCCTCCATGTCCCCAGTTTCACTCAGCGCCAGGCCTAACTCATAGTGAAACTGCCCCTCATTGGGTGCTAGGCGAATGGCATCGCGCAGTTTCTCGATGAGCTTGGGGGTATTGCCCGTCGCCATATGCAGCATGGCTAGATCGTGGTGAAAGGGGGGCGAATTTGGGTCCCACTGAATGGCGGTCTCCATGTGCTGGATGGCACGTGGCACGTCCCGCAGGGCGTAGTAAAATTGGCCTAACTGCATTTGCCCACTCGGCTGGTCACCATTCAGTCGCAGCATGTGCTGCAGGTCCTGGCCTGCGGGACTGTCCAGTTTCAGCCCTTCCCGCAATGACCACGCGGCGGTGACGCGCACACTGCGCACCGGGTCTTCCAGCAGCTTTTCCGTGGTGGCGCGCAGGCGGCTGTCTTGCAGCGCAGGCTCCAGCACACGGGCAGCCGCCTGGCGCACCATGGGGTGCTCATGCGCGGTCTGCTTTGCCACAGCTTGCTGCACTTTAGGTTCGGCCATCCAGCGGTCCAGCAGCAGGGTGGCGCTGGCTTTCCAGTGGGCGGTGTCGTCGCTTTCCAGCAGGACCAGCAGCCCGTCGCGTCCTTCGGGATTTCCCTGGCGGGCTTTGGCGATGGTCTGCGCACGGCTGCGAGTGCGGCGGTTCATCTTGTCGCCATACCATTTTTCCGTCGCGGCCAGGGCCCAGTCCACCGTCTGGTCCGTGTGGCATTTGTTGCAGGCATTTGGCACGCCATGCTCCTTCGTCAGCAGCGGATCCGGAATGGTGAAACCATGATCATGCCGGGGATGCCGCTGCATGTACGTCGTCTGCGGCATGTGGCAGTTGATGCACTGATTCCCCACACTGGCAGTCTGGTGAAAGCTGTGGGCCTCCGGAACGATCACGGGCGCATTCGGGTAGCCTCCCGGTGTGTGGCAGCGCACGCAGAGCTGGTTCCCCGGCAGGATCGTCTTCATGCTGTGCATGTCATGGCAGTCCATGCAACGCACGCCCGCATGGTGCATGCGACTGCTGAAGAAACTGGCGAATTCATAGTTCTCATCGCGGATCTGGCCATCTGGATAATACACATCGGTGTGGTCCGTGATGGTCAGCAGGTAATGATCCCAAAAGGAGTCGCCCGGTGCAAAGTCCCCAGTGATCTCCCCGCGCCGGGCGTGGCAGCCTGCGCAGTTTTCCGTGTGCTGGTCCCGGCTCCAGGCCACCAGTGTAGGGTCTTTTTCGCCACCCGGTTTGCCCTTGTATTGACGCTGCCAATCATCGTGCGCCTTCATCGGCCCGTGGCAGGATTCGCAACTCACCGTCATCTCCGCCATGCGGGTCTGGTAGCTGTCCGTCTCCAGGTCATAGTTTTTGCGCACGCGGGTGTTGTGGCAGCTCGCACACATCTGGTTCCACACCATGCCGCGCCCGGTCCAGTGGCCCCACTCGCCGGGCTTGCGATCTTCATCGCCATAGACATTGAACCAGTCTCCCTTCACCGGATCAAAGCAGGCCTCCATGGAATGCAGACGCCCTTTTTTCCCCTTCACCAAATACTGCCGCAGCGGCGCATGGCCGATGACCCGCTCCACCGACCAAGGCTTCGTTTCGCCATCAAAACCGAGGGAGGTGATCTGATACACGCCGCCCTCTTTCCGCGCCTCAGAGGTCTGCGTGCCGTGCTTGAAAATCTGCGGCGGCTGGAAGCCTGCCAGATCCAGCTTGTCATCCGGCAACCGTTCCGCGAGGCCGTGGTGAGAGCCCTGCCATTTGTCGAATTCCACCGCGTGACACTCCTTGCAGGACTGCGAGCCCGCATACTGGGCAAACGTAGCCTTTTCATCCGGCATCACAAAGGCCTGCACGGGCTTCTTCGGCTCTGCCACCACCGCCACCGGCGTGTAGGCGGGCTTTTTCGGCCACAGAGCCCAGCCAATACCGCCCACCACCACCAGCAGGCCCACCACCACCCACACCATCCCCGCAGACGATCCACCCTCGCCAGACGGCGGGGAGGGCGGAGCTGGAGGGGAATCCGGGCGGCGTTTTTTCATTCCGATTCAATACGTGGCAAAGCGGACCTGCGTCAACGTTCCGCCGCCGCCAACCTGTCAACAGAATGAGCCCCCTGCCCCTCGACCCCGGCACCTCGCCTTTTTTAGCGCCCTCAAGATGGGGAAAGACACCCCTTGTTCCTCGGCCTCCCCTCGGTAAACTCCGCGTTCCCTTATGGCACTCAAAGCCACCATCTACAAAGCCAGCCTGGATGTCTCCGACATCGATCGCAATCTCTACAGCGATCACAGCCTCACCATCGCACGTCACCCTTCGGAAACCGATGAGCGGATGATGATCCGCGTTTTGGCCTTTGCCCTCAATGCCCCGGCGAACAATGACCAAGGCCTGCTGGAATTTGGCAAAGACATGTGGGAGCCCGATGAACCTTGCCTTGTGCAAAAGGACCTCACCGGCTTGCTCGTCCACATCATCGAAGTCGGCCAGCCCGATGAAAAACGCATCACCCGCCTGTGCAGCCGCGCGGCCAAGGTCACCGTTTACAGCTTCAGCTCCAGCACCCCCACCTGGTGGGCAGGCATCGCCTCCAAACTCACCCGCCTGCGCAATCTCACCGTCTGGCAGATCCCGGCGGAGCAAAGTCAAAAGCTGGCCGCCATGACCCAGCGCTCCATGAGCCTACAGATCACTCTTCAAGACGGGGCCCTCTTCATCGGCGATGGCACCGATTCTTTGGAGATCACCCTCCAGCGACTCCACGGCCAGGATTAACTCCTGGTTAGACTGGTTTCCAAAAAGATTGTCCGATTGAAAAGGCGGGCGCGGTGGGATGAGTGGCAAGGCAAGAGCGCAGGCTGCTATCATGACGATAACAGCCAAGCGAAAAACGCCGCCAATCGTCCCACCCCGTCGCCGCTTTTCGGACAAGATTTTTGGTAATCGGTCTAAGCCGGATTCAGCCGCCACAGGGTAAAATTCAGCGCTGTGGCAAAGGACACCCAAGCCAGATACGGAACGAACAGCAACCCGGCTGCCCGGCTTACCTGCCAAAAATGCAGCAGCGTGAGGCCGATGAAAACCCACAAGGCCACGATGACGGCAAGCGCTGCACCCAACTGGTGCGCACCAAAGAAAACGGGGGTCCACGCGGCATTCAGCGCGAGCTGGATGAAGTAGAGACTGAGCGGACACTTTTGTGCGCCGAAGCCCCCACGCTTCCACACCAGCCAGGCCGCCACTGCCATCAGCGTGTACAGCAGCGTCCAGGCCGGGCCAAACACCCAGGAGGGCGGGTTCCAACTCGGCTTGCTCAGCCCCGCATACCAGCTCCCCGGCAGTGAAAAAGCCCCAAACGCAGGCGCACAAAAAGTGATGAGGATGAAGCCCAGAAGCACAAGCCCCTGGCGTAAGGTGGATGATGATGAGCCCATAACTTCACATCATACGCAGGAAGTCGGCCCTGTGGACCTCTGTCCAAAAAAAGACCTTGGCCTTTCTTCAAATCCAGCCTTGCTACACCAATCCTGGTAAGGCAAATCGTGGGAACTCTGCTGCCCAGCCTCACCTCGGCAGGCACCTTGGCCCCCCACTGATCTCGGCAACGACCCGACCCCCCGCTAGAACAAGGCGCTGCACATCATGTACATGAAGGACGCGTACGGCGTGAGCAGCGTCGTGGTAAAAACGAACACGTGCTGCCCGAAAGCTTTTAGGGTCCCCAGGACCTGAGCGAGCTACGCACCTGGCTCCTGGCCACCCGTTGGAAAGGTGAAAAGGGCGAGATCCAGTTCCACGCCAGCGGCGCCCTCACCAGTCCCGACCTGGAGGGCGCACCCACCTGGGAAACTCTGGCTAACAACAAGTTACGCATCACCTGGTCTGACGAGCAAAAAACGGAGCACCTCTTCGACGACACTTGGTCCAGCTACCACCAGCCAGACCATGCCGCCGAAGCTTTCCATCCGTTGAAGTGATCTGGGCTTGACGCGCGATAGGTTCTTTTTGCAGATTGGTTAGAAAATATGCCCTTTCCTCCCATCAATATTTTCAGCCAGCACCTGGACCCAGAAGGCACCCTGGCCAAGCTTTTGGAACGGGTGCCCGATGCCAAAGTCACCCGTCGTGCCGATGGCACATGGTCGGAAGTTCATCTGACGTTTAAACGAGGCTGGCTGAAAAAAGCCCTGACCATGAAGGCACGTCAGGATCCCGATTATTATGCCGGCGAGGGCTGGGCGCAGCAGTTGTCCGGCATGCAGGGTTACTTTCAAACCTTCCCCAATGCGATGGAACGAGCAGACCTGTTTGAATACCTGCCGGGCCTACGTTTTGCCTTCAATTTCATGCTGGATGGGGAGCCTGAAGAGGGAGATCCCCGGCTGGCCTTGGTGTATGAAATGGCGAGCCAAGTCCATGGAGTCATCTTTCTGCCCGGCCGCCTGCTGGACTCTTCAGGCCGCGTCATCTTGGATGCAGATGGCGAGCATGATCCGGAAGCTCAGTTGCCTGAGAACCACTCCCTGAGTGTGGATGAGCGAGTTAAAAACATCCTGGCAGCTGCGGGTTATGATCAAGAGGAGCTCTCCGATCCCCCGACTCAGGACCAGGTCTTCAAACGCTTTTTGCTGATGTGCAGTTTGACCCAGCGCGGCTTCATGGAAGGGGCTGCCGGGGCTGAAGAATACCGTCATGAGATGATCGCTCATTTGAAAAGCAACGGTGTGTGGGAGGCAGCCGAACCGTCGGAGGCTGAGGCCCTGGAAACCCCAGTGGATGCTCTGCCTGAAAAATTGAAATGGAATCTTCCTTGGCAGTCTGAGGGGGCCATCATCCTCGCGTGGGCACTGAAGCTTGCGGAACTGCCTGCCTATGACCAGGAAGTCCATGTGGACGGGCTTTATGAAGTCGCCCATAAAGCCGAAAATGGGCAACTCACCCCTGAAGTGCGGAGTCTTGAGGAGCTGGAAGAATTGTCGTCTCAGATGCTCGCCATTCACTGGCGCATCCGGCAGTTCTCGCTGGATGGCAAGGCCATGGACTTCGTCGCCTTTGCCCCTACAGCGTGGTGCGGGCCCATGGATCTTTCTCTCGCACGTCTAAAGAACAACGACCTGGAACTGCATGGCCAAGCCATCGCCGATAGCTCCCCCGAGTCTTTCCAGCGTACGGGCGGGATCATGGAGGAACGGCGCAAAGCCTTGCATTGGGTGCTTGGGCATCATCCTGTTTATTCACAAAACGATACCAGCACCTAAAGCCTCGCCCCGCTCCCTAGATTCCCTCTTTTGAGACCGACAGCAGGCACGCTGGTTAGCGCTTGTCACAAACGGAAGATTTCTGGTTAGCACTTTCATCCATGCCTTCCCTCAACACCCAAAACCTCAGCTTTGACCAGTTGCAGCAGAACCTGACTGGAAGCACCGACCATCAAATTCGCTCGGATCAGGCAGGTCAGGTGAGGACCAAAGACCACTCCCAAGGCTTCTTTGGTCGTTTTCTAGGCCGTAACGACAAGTTCGACAGGGCCGCTCAGGAAGTGCAGGATGCTCTCCAGCGCGCAACGGGGCAGCCCATCAGTCCAGAACTGCAACGGCAGATCCGCGCAGGAGTGGCCGGCAAGACGGGTCTCCCCGTGGACCAAATGCTGGGGCAAATCCGCGACTCCTGGCACCAGGAGGCCACGCAAAAACACACCTCCCCGGCTGCCCTCGATACCCACTTTTCACGAGTCGCCTCCCTCGGCCTACGCCCGGAAGGGAAGCAGATGGTGGCAAACGAGGTGCGCGCCGCCATTGCCGAACAAATCTCCCATGCCAAGGCCCAAGGGATCACCCTCAGCGACAACCAAATCAAAGACGCTACCAAGCAAGCTTTTGACTCCGCCGCCCTCAAGGTCAGCCTCCTGGCCAAGAGTGTCACGGACGTGAACGAACTCCAGGCGGGCAAACGTGGGGAGGTCTTTAAGGTCACCTATGGCGATGGGGCCTCCACCGTGGTCAAATTGCAGAACGAAAATCCTGCGGCCAACGTCGCTGCGGCGCAGATCCTCGCAGAGGCCCAAGTCAATGCACCCGCCATTGCCGCCTATGACAATCCTGCCAGGAATAGCTTGGCAGACCAGGCCGATTCCATCTCACACATCAGCCAAGCGGCGCAGAAACTAGCCGATGGGTTGAGAGCCGATACCCGCCCGCATGTGGTGGAGATGGCTTTCGCCAAAGGAGAGTCCTTGCAAGACCGCCTGGATTCCCCTGGAGCCGCAGCCATGCTGACCCAGCCTGAGTTTCAGGAACAGCTCGGCAAGATCCTCGCCGCCGATGCCTTCATGGCCAATCCAGACCGCGCTTTCGCCGTGGAAAAAAGGGGCAAGCTGGAGGGCTGGTACAATCCAGGAAACCTGATCATTGATGGCACCGGCCCGGATTTGGTGGTGACGCCCATTGATAATGAATTGGTGGCTGGGTTGAATACAACCAGTAGCAAGCTCTTCGGCATGAAGACGGATGATTGGCAGCATAGCAGTCTGGCTGCGATGAAACCCGAAGAGTTTGAGAAGGAAGTGGCAGCAGTCTTAGACCGCATGATCCAGGAGGGTAATAAGGCCGCAACAGCCCAGGGAAGACCGCCCATCACCCTGACCGCCGCTCAAAAAGCTGACTTTGTAAACACCGTCAATCAAAGCGCTCAAGCCACCCTCGACAAGCTGCTGCAGCATGGTCAGGACAGGAAGCAAAAGCTCGCAGATGCAGGCGTGAGGCAAGACACCATTGATGGATTCGCCGACCATAAACGTGCCATGCGCCTCCTCCGAGGGGAGGGGGACAACAAGGACGTAGATAAGCCCCATATTTCCGTCAAAGAAGCCCTCACATTAGCCAAGGATCGTGCGGCTTACCGCCAGCACATGGGCAAGGATGTCGGCGGCTCTGGCGGCGGCCAGCACCTCTGAGATCAGACCTCACGAAAGTCCCGCTCACTCCCCCTCCGCCCGCAGATGCTGGACGAGGAAGGCAGTGATATCCGTTTTCGGTCCCTCTTGATCCTGCAGCACGATGCAGGACACCTGGGCCGTGACGCATTGCTGATGCACCGCCCGGGCATGGTGGATGCAGTGCAGCCACTCGCCCCGGTTCGTCGGGGCCGCCACCACTTGGGCATTGTTCACCAGCAGGGGTGGATCATCGGACGTGATCCAGGCCAGCATGTCACACTCGCGCAGGATGGCCTTGCCAGATTCCGTGGTCATCGCCTCGATGGATGGCAGGTGGTAAAACAGCGCCGCCTCCAGCGGACTGGTGCCAAATTCAGGCTTCGCCGGACCCATGAAGGACTCCCAGCGCGAGACATCGTAGGTCGCCTGCGTGGCATTGCACACCGCGCAGACGAGGCGGGTGGATTCACGCAGCACCGGGTCCACCGCTTTCGGGTCGGCCAGGTCATCGCGTGTGGCTAACCACAGGGAGGTACCTGCACCTGCGGAGCCGCCCATGGAGGCAAAATGCGCCTTGTCCAAATTCCACTCACCAGCATTCGCGCGCAGAAACTGCACAGAGCGGGCACAGTCCCGCAGGATGTCCTGAATGGGCTTGTCCGTGAGAAAGGGGTAATTGATGGCTGCACAGGAGATGCCCTGGTCCAGCAGCGCCTGCACCGTCTTGTCGCTGGCCCAGCGGCTTTTGTCACCCCCACGAAAGCCCCCACCGTGAATCAGCAAGACCAGCGGCGCTGGCGTGGCCGTCTTTTTGGTTAGGTAGAGATCCAGCTTATGCCGCGCATGGGGACCGTAGGCCACATCGGCCACATCTGGCTTCAGCGCCCCAGGTTTCTTTTCCGTCGGTGTCGGGCCCAGTTTATTCTTCGCCAAATAGGCCTTCGCTTCCTCCAGAGAAAGGACGCCATTCTTGTTCGTGTCGGCTGCTGGATAACGCTTCAGCCCCTGCCGCAGGCGGTCGTTGTTTTCAGACGTGATCTGGGCATGGCCCAGGGTCGCCATGCAGGCCAGGAACAAACAGAGGACACGCAAATTCATGATGCTAAAGGAACGAATTAAAACATCGCCCCGTCAGGAAAGTTGCGCTCCTTCCACCGTCCTGCCCGCCGTTACTGGATGACAGGGCGGCCCAGGGGTTTCAGGTCCGCATCGCGCAGGCCGGTGAGCACGCTGTTCCCCTCGGCATCCACCTTCAGCTCACCGTAGCGGCCGTTCTCATAGAGTGCGGCATCCCCCTCCTGAAAAAAGAACGACTCAGCGCCGATGCGCAGCCCTTGGCGGTCGCGATAAATGAGCAGTTGCTCGTCCGGCCCCAGCGCCTCGCCTTGATGCAGGCGCAGGCCTTTGCCCACGCCCCGCTCATCCAGCTTCAGCACCAGCAGTCCTTTTTGCGCCAGTTTCTCCGGCTGGTTTTCCATCTCCTGGGCCAGGCTGTAGCGCAGCACCATGTAGTCTCCCTGCATGAGGGAGCGGGGGTCTCGCGGCGCCAGCTCCAGCAGCACCAGTCGACCTTGGGCCACGGTCTGTTCCTTTTGCCACACCAGGTAGCCCAGCACGCCAGCCACCACCGCCAGCCAAAGGATGAGGAGGGCGCTTTTCATGCCGCCTCCTTTCGCAAAGATCGGCCTAACCAAAAACGCATCGCAAGCAAAAACGCCCCACTGCCTGCGATGATCCAGGACTTCTGTGCGAGGCTGATGTTCAGCGCATAATAAAACAGGACCAGGAAGGCCGCGAAAAAAGCATGGCCGATCACCGTCAGCACCCGCTCATCCTGCGCCCGCCCTAAAAACAGCAGCACCATAGCCACCGTGATGCCCGGCGTGGTGAAGCCCGCCAGGAACAGCGTGGCCAAGACCAGCCCCCACCACCAGCGGCACCGCATGGCCTTTATCCCACCGGCATCCTCCGTCACCATCCAGATGAGCAGTAGCCCGGCGATGAGGCTGGAAGGCCAGAGCGGAGTCGGCTGCCGTGGAGACGGGTTCAGGCCATGCTCCATCTCCGTCAGCAGAATGACCCCCGGCAGGGACACCACCGAGGCCCAGGCCACCACATCCCAGATCAACGGACGTTTTTCCCAGCGGTAAAGGAGACCAGTCGCCAAGGCCAGCCCGGCGGTGATGGCATGCAAACCATGCAAAGAGTTGCCTGAAAACACCCAAACCACGGCCAGCACCGGCACCCCGATCAGGGTGATGAAACGGCCCGTCACTCCCTGGAAAAGGCCACAAGTCACCGCCGCCAAGACGGCCTGGACGAGCATGGGCAACGCTTCTCTCCCGTCATTCGGAGAGCCGCTCAGATAGACCCCCAGCAGCACGAGCGAATTCCCACTCAACAGAGCACTGAGCGCGAGCTGGCTGAGAAACACATGTGTGGACCTGCGACTCATCACCACCGCCCCGGCAAATAAAATCAGCCCCAAAACGGCGCAGGAGGACGCATGGTCAAAAACATCCGCCATGTAAAAAAACGGCAGCATGAACAGCGCTGAAAACCACGCCCCCACACCCGCAAAAAAGTTCAGGATGCGCGGCTGCTCGTCCTGCTCCGCCTCCGCCGTGAGACGCTGTTCCACCTCCTCCGGCCCCAGAGAGGCAGGCAAGTGGGCCAGCAGTTCGCGCCAGGTGAGAGGGGACGTTTTCATGACAGCAAAGGCTTCATCGCCCGGTGTTCTCGTGCCAGCCACAGCGTGAGTCCCGTGGTGACTCCCACCACGATCATGGCCATCAAAAAGAACAGCCCCAGGCCGTCATCATCCATCCCGAAATAGAGGCCCCGACACAGAAGCGCCACCACCATCACCGCCATGTTCGCCGAAGCTAAAGCAATGCAGGCAAAGTCTGGCCTAACAAAACGGTAGTACCCATAGCTTCCAGCCAAGGCCGCCAGCCACAGAGGTACATACATCAGCCGCAAGGAATGATCCTCCAGCCCGTCAAAGATCACTGAGATGGCAGGCAACGTCAGCGCCACCAAAAGACTGAGCAATAACAGCGTGCGGAACCAGCCCCGTCCTGGCAGCGGCGTGAATCGCTCCCGAATCACCAGCGCGGCGGTGTTTAAGGCAGCCACGGCAAAGGCCACCCCTTCCTCCGGCCACCTCCAGCCTGGGTGAGCCACCTGCGACCAAAACAGCACCAGCCCCGTCTGCACGATCACCAGCCAGAGAAACCACAGGGCCTCCATCCTGGCCAAAAGCACCCAGACAAACGTCAGGGCGGCCCAGCCAGTGAAGAGTTCATACGCATCTGCCCCGGTCTGGTACGTCTGTCCGAACACGGCTAAAAACACCCCCGTCATCACCGTGCCCGCAAGCACTAAGATCTGCCCGCCGAGGCGATTCACCCCCACGACACTGGCCCCGACGATGCAAGCCACCATCGTCACACCGATGAGGCCCAGCTTTTCAAATCGGGTGATGGCCTGCCAGTTGTAGGCAAAGAAAAACACCACGCCAGAAAGCACCAACGCCATACCCGCCAGCAGCAGCTCCGCCCGTAGCCAAGTAAGCCAGGCAGATGCGGGATGAATCTGCTGCCGGGCTGCCTCCAGGGCCTCACGATCAATCAGTCCCTCGCGCTGCCAGCGGCGCAGCGTATGAAGGGAGACTGGCTGATCCAGCGGATGCAAAGACATGAGATCAAAACGCTACAGGATGGATCTGCCCACGCCATCTCAAAGTGCAACTGCCCTGAGATTGATCCCGCCACACGGTTACCTCATGGACGACTACGGGATTGCTTCAGCAGTTGCAACCAGTCCACCAGATTGCGGATGAGTTTTTGATTCGCTTCGATCCGCTCCGGCTGGCCTTTATTGGTGATGATCGTGGGGTCCATGCCCTGGTTCATCCAGCCACTGCCACCGCCGAGGATGATCACCCAGCCAAAACCACGCGGCACCACAGCGAGGCACGGCTCCTTATCCAAAAAGGCCAGGGGCACCGCCTCGCGATTGGTCAGCTTCAGTGTCGTGCCATGGCAGGGATACAGCACCTCGATGTCTCTGACCAAAGGATGCTCCTGATCACGCAACGTCGGTGTCAGCGCTCGCCCCGTGCGGCCCGGCCCCGGCAGCACCTCCACACCATAGCGGCTGGTGAGCGGATTGTAAAAAGGCAGACTCACCCCTCCGCTCAGCCCTGAGCCCCCTGAAATGACCAGCAGGTAACCGCCACGGATCACATAGTTATCCAGCGCCTTCAGCACCTCTGGGGAAAAAGTATCCGGCTGCCGCTCACCCGAGTAACGCCCGTTCATGATCACCAAATCATAGGCTCCGAACTCTGCCTCGGTCAGCTCCTCCACCCGTTCCACCACCCGGTGAGATTCGGCCACCTCGGCCCCTTCCTCCTTCAGGACCTGGGCCATGATGGTCTGGCTAAAATTCCTGCCAGGGATCAGTCGCGACTGATGATGCAGCGTCTCCAGCAAAACACGGATGGCTGGTCGCTCAGACGGCTCTGCGCCACTGGCCGTGCCAAAGATGCCCACACAGATGAAAAGCAGCCGCCAAAGATTCATGCAGCCTTTTTATCATGATGTCTTGCCTCCTGGCAAGTCCCGCCACTCCTTTGCCAAACAAGTCCAATACACCCAGGCGATGAACACCCCCTGAAGCGGCAGCCGCGCCCACAGCACCCAACGCGGGATATCGTAAGCCGCCCAGCCATTCAGAGCTAAGTGCAAATTCGCTGGGAAAATAGCCACCAGCAGCGCCAACAGCCCCCATCCTGCCCACCTGCGAAAACGGGGCATGAGGATGCCCACACCACCCGCCACCTCCGCCACACCACTCACTAGATTCAGCACTTCTGGGTAGGGCAGGTAGGGAGGTATCATCCCCACATACACCTGTGGATTTAAAAAATGATTCACCCCCGCTGCGATAAAAAACAGGCCTAACAAAAGACGAAACAACGTTTTTAAAGACACTCGGTTCATAAACATAAAATCCCCTCCGCAGTTACGTTTCGTTTCACCCAAACGGCCCTCTTCTTGGCCAAGTCTCACAGAACACCTTCCACTTCACTGTTGCCACAACCAACTCGCAGCCTTCACACGATGTAAGGTCATGAGCGACCAACCGCCTGCCCCCAGCGCAGACCCGCCGAAGAAAAACCGGCGTACCCGCCTGAAGGAAGGCTACTTTAACCTACTGCTGCGGCGCTGGGGAAAGCTCTCCGTGCGCGGTTGGCTGGAGCTGCTGGCCTTCCTCCTCGTCGGCTTCGTCATTTACAGCATCCTCTTCGTCAAACGGCAGGTCATGGACTTTCGCCCCCCGCACACCTTTGCCGTGGCCGACCCCGCGTTTTTTGGCTCCGCCCATGCCATTGCGGATCCCGTGCCCATCGGCGGCAACAAGATCACCCTCCTGCACAATGGCAATGGCATCTTCCCCGCCATGCTCCAGGCCATCCGCAGTGCCGAGAAGACACTCAACTTCGAGGCCTTCATCTTCCACTCCGGCAAGGTCGGTACCCAGTTCATGGACGCCTTCTGCCAGCAGGCTGCCAAAGGCGTGAAAGTGCGCATCCTCATTGATGGCATCGGCTCCGGCATCGGCCTCAAGAATGAAGAGATTGATCGCCTCCGTCATGCAGGCTGCCAGGTGGCCTACTACCACCCCGCCAAAGGCCTGCGCTTTGACCGTATCAACCGGCGCACCCACCGCCGCGTGATGGTGGTGGATGGAAAAATGGGCTTCACCGGCGGCGTCGGTTTTGCCGATGAATGGCAGGGCAATGCTGATGCTGCCGATCACTGGCGGGAGGTTCATGGCCAGCTCGAAGGCCCCATCGTGGCAAAACTCCAGACCGCCTTTCAGCAACATTGGTTAGAAGCCACCGAGGAACTGCTCAGTGGGCCAGATCATTTCCCCGCACTCCCACCCGTCGGCACGCTCATGGCCCAGGTCGTCACCTCCCGCGCGTTCACCGTCGCCCCCATGCCCGTGCTCCAGGCCGTGGCCATCGCAGCCGCGAAAAAGAGCATCTACATCACCAACCCCTACTGCACCCCCAGCGACGACTTTGTGCATCTCCTGGCAGAGGCTACCCAACGTGGTGTGGATGTAAAACTCCTCATCCCCGGCAAGCACAATGACCAGCCCGCGACGAAATCCGCCGGCAGTGAAAGTTATGGCAAGCTGCTGGAGGCAGGCGTGAAGATTTACCAATACAGCCCCACCATGGTCCACTCCAAGACCATGGTCGTGGACGGCCATTTCTCCATGTTCGGAACCTCCAATCTCGATCCCCGCTCCTCCCAGATCAATGAGGAGATCGACATCAGCATCTACGATATCGGCTTCGGCGCTGCCATGGATCAAATCTTCCGTGACGACCTCCAAAAGTCGAAACCCTATCTCATGGCTGATTTCGAAGCTCGATCATTAAAGGATCGTTTCCTGGAATGGATCATGATTCCCATCCGCTCGCAGCTTTGATCCGCCCCTGACGCTAGCCATGCTAGGCACGCAGCATGGGCGGAAGGTTAAGGTTACTCGTCTGCAACAGGGCCTTCCTCTGGCCAGCGGTCGGCCTCCTGAAGAAGGCCGGCAGTGCTGCACCGCAGGCGTTGCATAGTGCGTGACAAAATTCGCGGCATTTAATATATTTCGATTTCCAACTAAATATGAAATCGTGGTCTACATCCATGCCTATCCCCCCTTCGCGTCATGCTCGTTTAGCCATCGCCTGCCTGATGGTGATGCAAACCGTTTCAGCTCCCAGCACCCTCCGGGCTGATTCTGCCGCCCTACGCTTTTCCTTGTCTCCAACCACCGCAGACGCCGATGCCAGTGGTAAAATGAGCGGCTCCTTTGGAGTCAAAAAGTCGCTATTTAAGGTTGAAGTCGCCAAGCTGGCTCCGAGCAGCACTTATGACCTCAAGGTGAATGATCTGGTGCAGGCCACCTTCACCACCACCTCCAAAGGCACTGCCCGGATTGAATTCCGTGCCCCAGCCAAATCAGGTCAGGATGCCCTGGATTTTGATCCTCGCGGTGGCTTGGTTTCCATCGTTAAAGAAGGAGTTCCTCATCTGGAAGGCATCTTTTCGGGTGCCGGTGAAAGCGCGGGCTCCAGCGTCAACGAACAAGCTTACCTAACCAATCTTACCCAAAACCCCAAAGCGCGCGCGTCAGTCCGGTTCACCCAGGATACCAAAGGGGTGAAACGTTTCACGGTGGATGTATCCAATGCCCCGGACGGTCTTTGCAAGCTTCTGGTGGGTGGCCAAGAAGTGGGGGAAATGACGATCACCAAAAAACGCGGGAAGCTGCTTTTTGAAGCAGGTAAAACTGGCTCCAAAGCCATGCCTCTTACCTTCGATCCCCGCGGTGCCACTGTGGATCTGATCCAAGGGGAAACGAGCCTCTTCACCGGCACCATGAAGGCCCAATCCTTCGGTGCGAATACCGACAAGAAAGCGGCCTACCTGCTGGCCATTCCTCCTGTCTCCGAAGAGACGGTCGGCCAGGCCAAAGCCAAATGGACCGTCAGTGAAAAAGCAGTCAGGAAATTCTCCGTGGAACTGGAAGACGTGGCTCTCGGCAGCTATGAATTCAGCGTCAATGGCATCCGCAAAGGCCTCATCGAGATCACGGGCGAATCCGGCGAACTGGAATTCAGCAATCAACCCGACGGCGAAGCCCTCCTGCTGGATTTCGATCCCATCTTGGCCACCCTCAGCATCAGCCAGGATGAAACCGTCCTATTCTCCGGTGTGTTTGATCCATCCGTCCTGGCTACTAAACCCGCCCCGGAAGCAGAGTCACGTCTGGACGAAAATCTCACCTCCACAGGTCTGGTTCCAGCCGCTAGCGCCAAGGCTCGTTATGAAGTGGACAACAAGGGCTATCACCGGTTCAAGGTGGAGATGGAAGACAGTACGGTGGGCGTTTACAGCCTTCTGGTCGGCGGAGTTCACCGCGCTTCCATCCGTGTGGTGCAGACCGTAAATGGCCCTGAAGGGGAAGTGGAGTTTGGCACCAAGACGGAACCTGGAAAGGTTTCCCTGAAATTCGATCCGCGCGGTCAGCTCGTCGAGATAGCCAACAGCAGTAGAGAAGTGCTCTTCTCCCACATCCTGGGCTCGGGTTCAGCAGCAGTCGGTGGTGGCGGTGGAAATGTCAGCACCCCCCTTCTGATTCAGGGCTCCTTGTTTGCGTCTTCTGGCGCATCCGGCCTCGTCAGCTTCTCTTTTCAGAAAGACGAAGACGGCGGTGCCAGCTTCAAGCTGCAAGCACGCGGCCTCTCGGCGGGTTCCTACGATGTCGTCATCGGCGGTATCACCCGCGGTACGCTGATCGTCGAGGAAGACGACAGCGTGACTGAAGGGGAAGTCGAATTCGATGACACTCCAAAAAGGGACGAGGTACTGTTGAACTTCGAAGTGCTGGGCCAAGAAGTCGCCATCAAGCAGGGCGAGACGATCTTTTTCAGCCGCGTCATTCCACTGGAGTGACCTGGCGCTAGATACCCATTGACATGAAGAGCCGGCCGCCAGCCGGCTCTTTTTTTGCGCACTTGAGGCATCACCACATCGTCTCCGCCGGATCCCGCATGCCAAAGGCACCCCGAGCTGTAAGCAGGGACCGGCAGGTGCCGGGGTCCTCTTTGGCCAGTCTTCCACGTGACTGCAGGATTCACAAGGCCGGGCATCCCAGCCCCTGCGAAATCCTGAAGACCAAGCTGATACTCCGGCCATGGGCAGGACAACACTCACCCTCTACCCTCATGAAACAACTCGCCGAAAACCTCTGGCTCCTGCAATACCCGCTCACCGTCCTGGGCACGCAGCATGGGCGGAACGTCACCGTCATCCGTCTGCGCTCTGGGCAGACGGTCCTGCACTCCATGGCCCCTTTCACCCCGGCAGATCTGGCCACCCTTCAGTCGTTAGGCACGCCCGGCTGGTTGGTAGAGGCCATGCTGCTGCATGACACCTATGCCAAAGAAGGCCACGCCGCCTTTCCCGCCCTGCCCTTCCTCGGTCCGCCGGGTTTTTCAGAAGTCGTGAAGTTCCCCACCCTGCCCCTGCTGCCAGCGCCTGCGGCATGGGCGGGCGAGCTGGAGGTCTTCCCCGTCGAAGGCACCCCGAAGCTCAAAGAACATGCCTTCCTTCATGTGCCCACGCACACCCTCATCGTGGCAGACCTCATCTTCAATTTTGATCCCAACGAACACGGCTGGGATCGCTTCTTTCACCGTTACATTGCCGGTTTCAAACGCTACCCAGGCATGAGCCGCATCTTCAAGCTATGCCTCAAAGATCGCCCTGCTTTTCAGGCCTCCGTGAGGCGCATTCTGGATCAAGACTTTGACCGCATCATCGTCGGTCACGGTCGCGTCATCGAAAGCCACGGCAAGGCACTGCTCTTGCGCGCGCTCGAAGATGCTGGGGTGCTCTAGCCTCAGCCACAGTATCTTTTTCACACGCCCTAGGCTCTAGAGCCTCTGCTGGCGCGAAGATGACTGACGGGGATCCGTCTTCACCCCAACGGCACCTTTAAGCGTGTCACGGAGAGACGTGCCTTGGCCGGCAGCATCCTTCTTCACTTTGTCCACCTCACCATGGCGCTGCGCATACTCCAGCTCCTTCTTGATGAGCGGATTCTTTTTCTCCATCGCCTTGATTTCGTTCTCCATGGTCTCCAACAACTTCAGTTGACGATTCGTCTCTGTAGAGTCCAACCCTTTTCTACCACTCAGTGGAGCAAGAGCCTGATTCGCAGCATAGGCAGCATCCACCTTTTTCATTTTCTCAAAGCCCGCTTTTAGATCCCGATACCTCTCCAGCTCCGCTTTCTTCTCCCCACCGTTATGCAGCGCCTGGTTGAGGTCATCTTTTTGGCCTTCCTTCAAGGAGGAATGCGTGACAAAGCGCTTGAAGGAACCCCCTGCAGATTTCAAGGAATCTAGAACACTCGTTTTTTTGTGCGAAGCCTGGCTGGCATCGTCGGCAGATGAAGAATGGTCAGTGGACATATCGCGATGAGTCTAACGGGTGAAATTGAGAATCCTTCCTTGGATAGCTGAAACTGTTCCGTCTGTGACATAAAATGGCGCGACTAGAGCGGCTGTAAACTGCGGCCTGCACTCCTAGCGCGCACGTTTTAGCCCACCGCCCTCGGCTGCGCCCATTCGCAGACGCAGAATTTGCAGCCGATCAGCCCTCATGCAGCTCTTCGGTGCCCAGCTCAATTCCGATGTGCGCGAAAGCGTGCTTAAGCAGATCCACGCCAAAGGTCGAGTGCTTGAGGCCAAACTCGTACACGTCCGCTGGGGTTTGAAGTTTCTCAGCCTCGGCATGCTCCTCTGGCTTTTCGCTCAGGTCTTTTGGGTGGTCAGCTACGCACGCCTTCCGGCTCGTTGAGTCACTTCGCTTTGAGGCAAACTCTCACAATCACTCTTTTTGTTAGGCGATTCATATTAAATTTTCCTCAGCGATACAGCCACTCTTTTCCAGTGGGGCGAATATCTGTGTGCGCAGCCGGCGCCCAAGTAAACCTTGGCCCAGTGAACCCTGCCACCCCACCCCCTAACCAACAGTATTCCCATGAAAATCTTGATTCAATCCCTCGCCTTCGCCTGCCTCAGCCTTTGCGTCGTCAACAGCAGCTTCGGCGCAGACGAAAAAGAAAAAGACGTCAAAAAGGCCGAAAAGATGGCTGAGAAAAAAGCCGAACTGAACCACATCGCCATGAAGGAAGGCAAACTCTGGGTCATGAAAGACGGCAAGACCACCGAACTGACCGAAACCGCCACTCTCATGGACGGCACCAAGGTCATGGCCGACGGTTCCTACCTAGAAAAAGGTGAAGGCGAAAAGAAGATGCTCAAAGAAGGCGAAGCCATCACCTGGAAAGGCAAAGTCACCGACCATGACAAAGTCATGAAGGACATCGAAAAGCACAAAGAAAAGAAGGCTGAGAAAGCCGCCAAGGAAGCCGAAAAAGCTACCGAGAAGAAGTAACCTTCTTTCCTCTTCCCCGCCGCCTGTGAGCCGCGGGTGAAGCCCCCAACTCTCCAAGGGTGAAGATGCAGCCACCTGCCTGGTCCTCCAGTGCAGCACTCACTTCGCCCTTGGTTTTTTTATGGATCGCCACCACTCCCTGGATCACTCCAGCGGATGTTCCGCCGCAGGCCCACCACGTGGAAGTGGGCGTCCGAATCCTGGATGTAGCCCTGCGCATCCACTCGCATCCCTTCCGCCTCCAGCCGCTGCCTTTGCGTCATCGCTAGGCTGGCCTCCATCTTCGGGCTAACGCGTGCGTCCGCACTCACCACCCGGTGCCAGGGCAATGCCACTGACTCCTCCTTCGTCAGCCGACTCATCACGGAGGCCACATGCAGCGCGGCCACATTCATGTGCACGGCGATGGACCCATAGGTCGTGAACTTCCCCTCAGGGATCAGACTCACCAGTCGGATCACTTCCGCACGGATTCGCGTCGCCGCGATGGATTTAGGTTTCGGCATGGCGCAGGTGCACTATTTGCATCCCCTGCGCCCCATCGCCAAACCATTCTCAGGCATGGTCCTCACTTGGCCTGCAAAGTCACTGCCGAGGCCTCGCCGGCTTTGACACTGGCTTCTGCGGAGATGGTCTCTTTGCCCACCTTTGCCTCCAGGTAATACTCCCCAGCCGCGAGGGTGAAAGAGGGCGTCGTCCCCGCCGTGATGCGGGTGCGTTTGCCCTCCAGGTTCGTCTTCGCGCTGTAGATCGTCGTGTAGGCCTTCACCACCTCTCCGGCAGCGTCTTTCAGCATCACATTCAGCACCCCGCCCGGCACCAGCACCTGCGCCTCGGTGGCCTCTCCCGCCTTCACCTCAGCCTCCACCTCGCCGATCGCTTCTCCCCATTTCGCCCGGATGAGATACCGCCCGGCTGGGATCTGGTATTCTCCGCCCGATCCCGATGCGACCTGGCTGCGGCTGCCATCCAGCTTCGCCTTCCCGTCCAGGATGGTGTAATAGACCTTCAAAAGTTCCCCCCCAGCCACCGGAGACGCCGTCAGTTTCAGCACCCCCGCATTGGCCACCAGTTCCCCCTCAGTCACTTCCCCAGGTGTCACTTCAAAGATATCCTCCGCCCGCGACTGCCCCCACTTTGCCTCCACATGATACTCCCCAGCGGGCAGTTGAAATTCCTCTCCCGAGCCCGCCGTCACCCGGGGGCGATTCCCCTTCAGGTCCTTGCCTGCGCGGGAAATGGTGTAGTACGCCTTCACCTTCTCCCCGCCTTGGCTGGCCAGAGCCTGCAGCCGTAAAATACCCCCATTGTACACCAGGGTGAATTTCGACTCCGGCTCCGCAGGCACCGTCACCACCTCCGCAATCACCGCACTGCCCCAGGTCGCCTTCACCTGATACTTACCCGGAGCGAGCTTATAGCTCTCGCTCGAGCCCCGGGCCACGCTCTTGGCCTGTCCTTCGGGCGTGATTTCAAAGTAGCTCTTCACCGCCTCTCCCCCCTCAGCCAGCACCGTGATGAAGGTCACATTCGCGATCTCCACCTCAGCCTTTGGCGCAGGCATCGGGGGCACCGGCGCGGGCATCGGTGCAGGCTTCACTTCCGGCGCAGCCGCCTGCGGATCGGCCGTCTTCACCAGCGCCGTCGCCAGCGCATTCAGCAGCGTTGGCGCATCCCCCGCCGCCAGGAATTCACCCCCGCTCGTCTCAGCGATGCAGCGGATGGCATCCTGCTCATCGCTGCCCAGGTCAAATCCCACCACATGCGCCGTGAAATCGATGCCCAGACTTTCCAGCTCCTTCACCGCCAGGCAGGGGTCCTGCTCACAGGTCTCGATCCCGTCACTCACCAAAATCACCGTGGCCTTCTGCTCCGTATTTTTCAGCACCTGCGCCGCCTGGATCAAAGAACCCGTCAGCGGCGTGCGCCCACGGGGCACCAGGGCATTTACCTTTTTAATAAACGCCGCCTTATCCACCGGACCCGGCGGGATCAGCATCTCGATGTCCGCACAGTCCCCCCGCTTCCGGTGCCCATACACCATCAGGCCTAAATGCAGATTCTTGTCCAGCCCCTCGACGATCTGCGCGATCGCCTCCCTCGCGATCTCAATCTTCGCCTTCCCTTCGATCTTTCCCCACATGCTCCCAGACGCATCCAGGATCAAAATCGCCCGCGCAGGCGCAGCCCCCTCCTGGGCAGAGACAGCAGGCAGCAGAGAAAGCAAAACCAGACAGGCCAAAAAGAATCGGTGTTTCATAGAAAGCGGGATACCCAAAGAGATACCCCATCCCCACACCATCGTTTCAGTTTCCTCGCCTTCCCGGCCACGCCCTCTCTCAGCTCACACCTCCACCCGACGCCGCCGCAGCAGCAGCCCCACCACGCCCAGCCCCAGCAGCAGAGCTCGGCTCGGCTCCGGCGCGGCAAAGATCGCCTGCACATCCGCCTGCGTCATGCCCACATCAAACATCGCCAAGTAGTCCAGACTGCCATCGAAGGACTTCCGCTGATTGCTCGCGCCCAGCCCCGTTGATTCAGAGCCCACCGTCAGCGTCGTGCTCGGCGCCGCCGTCGTCACATCGCTGATGTAGATGCCCGTCACCGTCTGCATCTGCAGGCCCCCAGGACCATGCAGGTAAAAAGTCACCGAATTATCCACCAGCGTCGCCGCATTGCCATCCCCCATGTCCACCACCATCCCGATGTCATACCACACCCCCTTCGTGATCGCCAGAGTCGAGGTCAAACTACGCGTCCCACCAAAGCTCCCACCTGAACTTGTGTAATAAGCCAGCCGCGCCGTCTGCCCATCCGCATTGCCAAGCAGACCAAAGAGAAAGCCGATGCCATTCCCCCCCAGCCCATTGTTCAGCAGCCAGTAGTTCCCCGGCACATCATTGGCCGTCACGCCCGCCTCCCCCAGCACCGGCCCGTCCCACATCGCCCGCGTCAGCACAGAAAAGCTCCCAGACACCGCCCCATTCGCCACCTGGAAAGTCGCCGCCGCCGTCGTATCATCCGTCGTGCCCGCCCCCGCCACCGTCACATACGGGTCAAAGCTCAGCGCCCGCCCCAGCGTATCCTGTGGCGCACCACCCCCCGGGCTCACCGCCGGCACCGCCGTATTCCAGGACAGCCGCGTCGCATTGATCGCCGTGTGATTCCCCGTAAAATCCACGATCTGCGCATTGCTGGCCGCCCCACTCGCGCCCCCATCAAATTTCCAAAACGAATCCGCCTGCTGCAGCGTCACCGAGCCAAAGCCAGCCGTGCAGAAAGAACCCAACAAAAAAAGAAAACGCGCAAACATGGAAAGGGGGGAATCCAAAAAGGGGGGCAATCAGCATCGCCAAAACCTAGGTCATGTCCATATCAATATCGGTCGAACCCCCATGTAAGCCCCACCTTTAGCACCCCCTAAAAAAGAAAACCTCCGCCACCGATTGCTCCCGCCGCAGGTCCCGTGCAGACTACCTTACCTCGATGAAAATCCTCAGGACCCTCCTCCGTTGGCTCTGCTGGATGGCCTTCGCCGCCTGGACCTTCCTCTCATTCGTCAAAGGCATCTTCTGGTTAGCCTACCTCGTCACCGCCCCCTGGGGCCCGGCCATCGTCGTTACCTTCGCGCTGCTTGTCCAGGCTCTACCCTGGTTCCTATTCCTGTGGGTCAACCGCTCTCCTCAGCGACTCCTTCACGCATTCCCCAGCCTAGACCTCGCCCTCCTCGCACTGCTGATTTCAGAAAGCCTCCTCACAATCGCCGTTGGCACCAATTCATGGGATGTCATCCTATTTCAGGCCGCCCTACTCGCCGCCATGTTCACCCCCACCGCCTTCCACCAAAACGAATCCTTCGCCCTCGAATAACCCTCAAAGCAAAAACCCCGGACTCCGCATAACCAAAAGCATGTCAAACCCCCAGGCGTCCTGAAAGGACGCGAGAAAGTTCGCTCCCTCCCTCATCATGGCAGGGGCCACTCGCTCTTCAAACCAGGGCTCGTGCTCACAGGCCACCAGCCCTCCTCCAGCAGCGTCTTCAGGCGCTCCTCATCCGTGCGCTCTTTGGCTAGCTGGATCTTCACCCCCTCCGGCACGCCAATCCGCAACTTCACGTAAACCCCTCCTTCAAAAGAACCCTGCGCCCCGAACGCACACAGATGCAGCGTCTTCCGGCTCACCTTGGCCACCACGCCCATCTTTGGGCGATAGTCTACAATCGAAAAGGGCCGGTCCGTGTGACCCGCCGAGGACAAAATCTTCTTCACCTGCCCCCTGACCTCGCGACCCGGCACACGATAAACCACCGCCTCGGCCGGTAGAGAAACACGCTCCACCCCATCCGGCAGATCAAAGCGAAACTCCTCATAGCACTCCCCGTTGGTGATGTCCGGGTCCACCTTCCAATCGTAAAAGTGGATGCTCCTTTGATACGCCGTCTCCGGATAACTTTGCACCGGCGGTCGCCAAACCTGCGCCCCTTCGCGCGGCTTCGTTTCACAAGAAACCAACGCGCAGCCTAACCAAAAATAAGTCCACGAAAATCTTTTCATCACATCACTTCAGTCCTCGTCATTCACCTCTAACATGACCTCCAGATTCATATCCCACATCAGTTTGAAGAGTATCGAAACGGCAGCCCCATCCAGGTAGCCGCCTGCTGCGCATAATGGGCAGGCCAGGTCGAGATGCTCACCGGCCCCAAGGACACATGCGTGCCATCGTGCAGCTCCGCCACCACCGTGCTCCGGGGCGGTGACCCACCACAGCTCCGGGTCGAAAAACCGCGCACCCGCTCCATCGCCAGCCGCTGCCCTTGATAGCGGATCTCCCCCGCGATGCCGCTCGCGGGCTCGCCACGATCAAAAACCACCATCCACCGTCCCCGCCGCAGCGTCAGCCAGGGGATCCAGGCAAAGAAGCCCGCCACGAAAAGCATCAGCACGCCAAAGGCCTTTTCCCCCAGCGTATTCGGCGTTTCGGGAAAGAAGATCGACCAGCTCAAATAACCCGCCGTCCCCACAATCCCGAGCGTGACCACAGAAGCCGCCAGCATCGACCCACTGCTCTCCCGGATGTACAGACACCGACTGTCCGTCGCCACCTGAAACTCCCAGTCAGATTTCCAGGTCAGGTGGCTCAGGTCTGGGGCGGGCGTCGGGGGATTGTCAGCCATCGCGATCTCCCGGAAACCGGGCCTCCATTGCAACATCGTTGGTTATTCATCATTCCGCACACCCGTGCAGACACGGCACCCGATATGCCACAGAAGGAAAGCTTTTGGCAAGATCAAAGGATGAGCCGCGCTGCCCGTGGCCGCGATTCGGCATGTCCCTGGTAGGGCCGCGCTGCTTGTGGCCGTGATTTCGCCTGGGGTCTTGCAGCTCCATCATCCCTTCGACGACCTTCACCCGCCTGCCCTATCTCCCAAAATAAATCGAAAGAGGCGCAGCCGGACGATCCAGGAGAGGTTTTGAACAGCTTTCCACCACCCTTTGACAAGTCTCCTCTCTTCAGATCGTAAATCCAAAGGGCGTGCAAAACATCAAAAAGAGAAACACCGCAGCGAGAACGACAATAAAGTACCCGAGGGTTTTCATAGGATGGTCTCATTCAGGGTTTCGGGCTTTGCACCGCAATGACTTGATCCTTATCTTCAAAAAGGATCACACGTTCACCAGCGAACTCTACCTGCTTGATTTGTGTGGCCACGTTCTCTGACTCAAGCGGAAAACGCCGAGTAAAATCATAGACATCCTTGCCATCCCGCAGCCCCACAAATCTCCAGGTGATCTCAGAGACCTTGCCCACGATGCCGCAGATCAACTTACCACTCGTTCCCAATCCCATTCGGCAGTGACCGCCGGAGCCAGGCTTACCATTGTGACAAATGACCTGGGCACGGCGCGGTGTCACGTGGACGTCCGCCGTAAAGCCAAGATGAGGCGCAGCAAGCAGCAGGAGCGCAAGGAAGTGCAGTCGGGCAGGCATATCTTCGGGTTATTCTCGCTCACAGAGTAGTGATAGGCGGGAGCGCATTTCACGCATGACTTCATCGGCCCCGTGAAGGTTCATCTCGCCGCGCTCCACTGCATCAATGCGGTCTTCCATCTCCGGGTCCAGGCGTGCCTCCCAGGCAGCATCGCAGGAGCCCACAATGAGGTCGTCCAGCAGCGCCGCCTGCTATGATTCAGGCAACTGAAAAAAGGCTTGGCGAAGGGCAGCAGCGGACATGCCGATGAATGTAATGGCTCCGGCAGGGGAGGGCAAGTCTGGGGTGTGAGTAGTGCCATGCCCTCACGGCTCCACGGATTCACGTTTTGTCGTCTGGGGACACTTCTTGCAACGCCTGCGGCTTCCACCCGGAGCCTTTGCATTGCCTTGGACGATCTCCCAAGGCCCAGGTCACGGCGTCCAAGACCAGCATCAGGTCTAACTGGCAAAGAGTGCGGTAAAACAAGATCTTGGGCCTTTGGGGATGATCCGTCAGGAGGTTCAGGGTGTAGAGCACCCGCACCCTATTTTTCAGCAGACCTAGGGTGGCCCCGGTCACCATCGTCAGGCCTGCGATGGCAGGCACGGAGGGGGCATTCCAGACCACCGCCATCATCACCAGCGACCCTAAACAGCCCACCCACAGAAACGGGCTCAGGGACGTGACCACCAACTGAAAACCCGTGACTTCCCCCGCCTCCACCTCGCCACGCGGCACCGAAAGAGGACTCTCCACCCGGCCGCTTTCAAACCGCAGGTCAATGTTCCTGACAGGGCCATTTTCACCCATGCTTATGATTCGCCCTAGCATGGCTCCAGCCTGCGGGATCTCACCGCAAATGCAAGCCAACTGGCATCGAATCCTTCCACCCATCTCCCGCACATCTCCCGCCCCCAAAGACCGAACCTCCGGCCCGTAGGGCGGGTGTGTTCTGCGCAAACAACACCGAACCCACCCCCAGCCCCACCGCAGAATTACCCGCCTGGTTTTGGAAACCCCGCAAACATCTTCCACCCCCTCCATTTTCTAAGACTCCGCACACCACCGCCCCTCTTAACTCAACCCAACGACACCCCTCTAGCCACCTTCACCGAAAGGCGGGTAATCCGGCGACGACTCCAAAAACACTCCCCCCTCCCTCCGCCGGACACACCCGCCCTACGACTGCACTCTCCAAATCACGTTCACCTTGCCTCAAGGAGCACTCGATCCAAAGATCCCCACATGACTTGGCGTATCCCCGCGCACATTCCCTTGCCGGAAGACTTCCAGGGCTTTGATCCACACAGCCTCACACCCCAAGCCGAATTCCGAAGCTATGAGCGTCACTTGCCTCACTGGCGAAAGCCAGGCGCTTCCTACCTCACCACCTTTCGTCTCAATGACTCCATTCCCGCAGCCATCCTTCAGGAGATGCGAGATGAAATAAAAGGGTGGAAACACAGGCTGCTTGAGACGGCAGCGAAACATCAGGGCCAGTTACCCGCCGAGGAAAACTCAGCTTGGGTCGAGTTCCAACGAGGACATCTGCTCAAGCTCGAGTCATTGCTCGATGACGGTCACGGCGAATGCCTGCTTCGGAATCCAGGCCATCGCCACCTTGTCGAGCTCACCTTGCATCACTTCCACGGTCGGCGTTATGAGATGCTAGCCTTCGTCATCATGCCCAATCATGTGCATGCCCTGTGCCGCCCTTTCACAGGACAGATCGTGGAAAAACTCACCGGCTCCTGGAAACGTCATTCGAGTGAGTCTCTCAATCGCATGACCCGCCGCCGCGGCCGCATCTGGCAGCAAGAAACCTTTGATCGCATCATCCGGGACGCCGACCACTTCCGCCAGGCCGTGCGTTACATCGCCAAAAATCCTGTCCAAGCCAAGCTCCAGCCCGAAGAAGCCACCGTCTGGTTCAACGAGGCCATCATGAAAGCCAATGATTGGACCTCCCACCCGTAGGGCGGGTGTGTTCTGCGCAACCGAGACCGTATCCACCCCCCACCCCACCGCAGAATTACCCGCCTCGGTCTGGAACGCCCCGCATATCTCCTGTCCACTCCACCTCCACCGAAAGGCGGGTAATCCGGCAATCACCTCCAAAAACACTCCCCATCTTTCCGCCGGACACACCCGCCCTACAATCCCGCGCATGCCTTCAATCGTAGGGCGGGTGTGTTCTGCGCAAACGACACCGCACCCACCCCCGACCCCACCGCAGAATTACCCGCCTTGGTTTGGAACGCCCCGCAAACATCTCCTGCCCCCAAAGACCGAACCTCCCACCCGTAGGGCGGGTGTGTTCTGCGCAAACGAGACCGCATCCACCCCCGACCCCACCGCAGAATTACCCGCCTGGTTTGGAACGCCCCACAAACATCTCCTGCCCCCAAAGACCGAACCTCCCACCCGTAGGGCGGGTGTGTTCTGCGCAAACGACACCACATCCACCCTCTGACCCCACCGCAGAATTACCCGCCTGGTTTGGAACGCCCCGCAAACATCTCCTGCCCCCAAAGACCGAACCTCCCACCCGTAGGGCGGGTGTGTTCAGCGCAAACGAGACCGCATCCACCCTCTGACCCCACCGCAGAATGACCCGCCTGGTTTGGAACGCCCCGCATATCTCCTGTCCACACCACCTCCACCGAAAGGCGGGTAATCCGGCAATCACCTCCAAAAGCACTCTCCATCTCTCCGCCGGACACACCCGCCCTACAATCCCTCACATGCCATCAATCGTAGGGCGGGTGTGTTCTGCGGAAACGACACCGCATTCACCCCCAACCCCACCGCAGAATTACCCGCCTTGGTTTGGAACGCCCCGCACATCTCCTGCCCCCAACGATCGAACCTCCGGCCCGTAGGGCGGGTCGAGCCGGCGGAATGGAAAGGCACCATGAGGCCATCCACAGGAGCACGGAGATCTTGATTTCAAGTCGCAGTGGCCTGAGGATAGGCCCGTTGGTGTTCCTCAACCCAGCCAGCCCATCCCGGCCAGATGGCGTCCATGAAATGCGGCTCCCTGAGGCAGAGGTCAAAGGCCGCTGTCGCCACAGGATCGCAGTCCGCTGACGGACGGGGACCAGGGCGACCAGTCATCGCGCGGAACATGCCGCCCAGGGTCCGGTCAATGGCTGTGAGGCTTTGCTTTTCAGAGAGTTGAAAATCGGCAGCCACTTTCCGGACCATGGCATTGAGAGGCGGATCCTTCGCGCCCAGGCTCAGGATGAGACTCGCCAAGCCTTCATAGGTGCATTCAGCGGGAAGAGAGGGGCTGAACTCAAACACCGAATCATCCCCAACCTCCTCACAGGCAGCCGCCACCAGGGACACCCATGCCGAGACACGGCAGGTTCCTTCAGCCGAACCAGCGCCGCCAAAGGTATCACAGAAAGCCCGCTTCAGGGCCTTTGACCAAAAGGCCAGCCACCCTGGCTGCGGATGCGTGCCGTCTTTCGTGTCCAGCTTCATAGGACGAGTCTGGCATGGAGCGCCTGTTCGTCGCAACGCCATTATGTTCCTCCCTGCATTTCGTATCTGACAGCCTCCTCAGCGGGCATCTTATCTGTCATTATTAGCATCTTGTGAGACGAAATATTCAAAAGGAAGAGCCACTGGCGAAAGGAAATAGGAGATGCCATCTTCAAACTGTTTCACATGCCAGACAATGATTCCTTCGGGTTGTACACCTGAGCTGAACGGAAAAACAAAGGGAGGAAGCCACAACAGGGACAGCTTGCCCGTGCCTTCCCATCCGGCATCCTCGCGAAAGCGGCGGAGAACCCCCTCTTCCAGTTGGGTTCGTCGGGCCTCGTCTTCAATCAGCCGAGAGGGAGGCAGCATGAAATGCAGATTATCCACCCACTCCCAGGAGTACAAATGAAAGGCCCCAATGTCCTTGACCGAATAAGTGATCAGTTCGCTGAGGTCTTTGGTATAAGCATCAAATTCGGGGTGTCTCATATTTGGCTTTGTTGTTTCGCCCTTTTAAGGAGTTGTGGAAGGGAGGGCTGGAGATATTCTGCGCCAGAAAGCTTGGAATTTGCCCTTAATGTAGGCGTTGAATGCCAGATGTTTAAGCGGCTTTGTTTCCCATTTGCCTGGTGTCTAATTTTATCTGCATAACATTAATTGAAATGGAAATTTCTTAATTTCATCCAATACTCATATCTATGTCAGACAAGAAGTACAGCGTATTCATTAGCTCCACGTTTGAAGATTTGAAAGAGGAGCGCGAGGCAGTTTTGAGAGCTATCCTACAGCACGGCCATTTTCCATTAGGTATGGAATTGTGGGGAGCTGCGAATGACCAGCAATGGGAGATTATCAAACGTCAAATCGACGTTGCTGATTATTTGTCATAATCATTGCCCATCGGTACGGGACGATGAATAAAGGCCTTTCTTGGACTGAACGTGAGTATGACTACGCTGTAGAAAAGGGAGTTCCAGTTCTAGGATTCGTCTTAAAGGAGGGTTGTGCTTGGAAAGCTACGTATATTGATAAAGGACCAACAGTTAAGCATCTAAATAAATTCAAGAAAAAAATTCAATCGAAGCCTGTGAGCTTTTGGGAAAATTCCAGTAACCTTCAAACCGAAGTCATTTTGGCTCTAAGTAAGCAAATCCAATCAACTCCGCGTGACGGATGGATCCGCAGCTCTGAAGGTTTATCATCTCTAACTGCAAATGAGCTTGCTCGATTAAGTGAAGAGAATCGGGTGTTAAGGACGCAGATAGCTGATTTTGTGCAGCAAGCTGCTCCAGACATAGGAATAGAAGTCCATAAAGGATCTTGCAGCTTATACCCGAGAGAAGATGATCAATTCAATTTGACCTGGAGGATATCCATCGCGCTAGAATTGATTTGCACATTGCGAAGAGGAGTTGCCGTTGGCTTCAAAAATAATAATCTTAAAATAGCAATCCAATTAGGTAATTCCAACCCAATGGTTTTGAAAACTTATTTTTCTATGCCAGGAGGTGTGCAGAAATCCGAATTACGGATTGATGGACCTATGAGTTTTAACATGCATGGAGCACTAGAAAATGTGCCTCACAATTGGGATAACCATCAAGATGGGCTAGTAACTCTTTCCCTTTACCCAATCGGGTATGATGGTTGCTATCAACTCACTATCCCCATCGTGCCCGGAATATCCAAAGGTAATTCTTTAGAATGGGACGTAGTATGTGACAAAGTTACATCGATTGGTTTTGTTCCTAGCTTTAACACTAACGAGCAACCGTCTTAAGGAGCCATGGTTTTATTTAATTTAACCAAGCTTTTATTGAGAGCAATTTCTCCAAGTTTATTCCGCGCGCTCAATCTAAATTAGCCCCACCATGAGTTAATGCTCACAGTGGGGCCAAATAAGCTTTTCTTATTTTCTCTTCCGACGTTTCATTGTCTCAACGACATGAGTTTTTGGTTTACTCCGTGCAGTTTTGACCGTCGTGAATCGACCGGAACCAGCGTGGCGACCAATTTTTTGAGGCATAATCTTCAATCCTTTCTATTCAATTATGAAAGCCCAGGGGTTGACGCCGCGCGGTTATTTGTCCATGTTTCGTCTCGTAAAAGAACGTTACACAGCTCCGCTTAAAACGGTTCTGCTGCTGGGCTACGAGCATGTTCCAACCATCCGGCTCGCCAGTGTTAGCGCACTGGCGAGCCTTTATGTTGAAAAGTGTTTGGGTGGTGTGCATCTGCTGATGCGTGGTGTGCCAATTCAAAGAAGAGGAATCACTGACAAGCCTCACACGTCCCGCCATTCCGCATCGCCTCGATGGAACAAGCTTGGATCTGCTCCTCCGTATAAGCGGCGGCTTTGGAGGTGCCTTGGCCGATGACGCCGCGGAGTTCCTTGTCCACTTGGGCGGTGCTTTTCTCGATGTTCGAGGCGGAGCGGGTGCGCAGGTAGTAGGTGGTCTTGAGACCTTTTTTCCAGGCACCGCGATACATGTGGGAAAGGGTGCGCATGTCGCTCTCACCGCAGAAGAGGTTCACGGACTGGGACTGGTCAATCCACTTCTGGCGACGGGCGGCGGCATCGATGAGCCAGCTCCAGTCAATGCTGAAGGCGGTGGCGTAGCGGCGCTTGAGGTCGGTGGGGATCTCTTCGATGCCTTCGATCTCGCCGTCCATGTACTTGAGCTTTTCCTGAATGTCAGAAGTCCACAGGCCGCGCTTTTTGAGGTCGCGGATGAGGTAGGGGTTCAGCAGCATGAAGTCGCCAGAAAGGTTAGACTTCACCAGCATGTTGCTCATCAGCGGCTCGATACACGGGCTGGAGCCCATGATGTTCGAAATCGTGGCCGTGGGGGCGATGGCGAGGACGTTACTGTTGCGCATGCCGTGCTTGGCAATCTTGGCGCGCAGCGCGCTCCAGTCCATCTTGCCGCCGCGCGGGACGTCAATCTCCACCCCACGCTCCTGGGCCAGGAGGTCCACGGTATCCTGCGGGAGCAGACCGCGATCCCACTTGCTGCCTTTGTAGGTGGAGTAGGTGCCTTTTTCCGCAGCCACGTCACTGCTGGCCTCATAGGCGTAGTAGGCCACGGCTTCCATGAATTCATCGTTGAACTCCACGGCTTCCTTGGAAGCAAAGGGGATGCCTTTGCGGTAGAGGGCATACTGCAGGCCCATGACGCCCAGCCCGATGGGGCGATGCCGCTCGTTCGAGGTCTTGGCAGCGACGGTGGGGTAGAAGTTGATGTCAATGACGTTGTCCAGCATGCGCACGGCCGTGCGGATGGTCTCGCGCAGCTTCGTGTGGTCAATGTTGCCGGCGTCGTCCAGGTGATTGTCAATGAGGACGGAGCCCAGGTTACACACGGCGGTTTCATCCGCGCTGGTGTTCAGGGTGATCTCCGTGCACAGGTTGCTGCTGTGGATGACCCCCACGTGATCCTGCGGGCTGCGCACGTTGCACGGATCTTTAAAAGTGATCCACGGGTGACCAGTTTCAAAGATGGACTTCAGCATCTTCTTCCACAGGTCCAGCGCCTCGACCTCGCGGCCAAAGATCTTGCCGGCTTTGGCCTGGGCTTCGTAGTCGACGTAGCGTTTTTCAAAAGCGCTGCCGTACAGCTCGTGCAGGTCGGGCACCTCATTGGCGCGGAACAGCGTCCAGGTACCACGGGTCTCCATGCGTTTCATGAACAGATCCGGGATCCAGTTGGCCGTGTTCAGGTCATGCGTGCGGCGGCGTTCATCGCCGGTATTCACTCGCAGTTGCAGGAAGTCTTCCACATCATTATGCCACACTTCCAGGTAGGCACAGCCAGAGCCACGGCGCTTGCCGCCCTGGTTCACGGCGATGAGCTGGTCATTGTGCAGCTTCAGGAACGGGATGACGCCCTGGCTTTCACCATTGGTGCCTTTGATGTAACCACCCGTGCCGCGCACGCTCGTCCAGGAACCACCGAGACCGCCGGCCCACTTGGAAAGGAAAGCATTTTCCGCGATGCCGCGAATCATGATGGACTCGATGCTGTCATCCACCTTGTAGAGGTAGCAGGAGCTGAGCTGGCTGTGCAGCGTGCCGCTGTTAAAGAGAGTCGGCGTGCTGGAGCAGAAACGACGGCCTTTGTACAGCTTGTACAGGGCAATGATCTTGTCCTCAGGGTTTTCCTTTTCCTGAATGCAGAGGCCCATGGCCACGCGCATCCAGAAAAGCTGGGGAGCCTCAAGCCGCTTGTTAGGCTTGATCTTCTTATCCACGATGAGGTAGCGATCGTACAGGGTCTGGATGCCGAGGAAGTCGAAGTCCATGTCCGCCGTGGGCTCCAGAGCCTCCGCCAGTTTGTCCAGGTCGAACTCGAGCAGGCGCGGGCTGATGCGGTCAATCTCCACCCCACGGGCCAGATTCCGGCGGAAGGCACGGCGATGGAAGTCGCGCAGGGCCTCGATGCCGTCTTTCACGATGTCCCAGCCCAGGACTTCTTCATAAATGTAGCTCAGGCGGATACGCGCGGCGAACTTGGCAAAGTCCGCGTCCTTTTGCATCAGCGTCTTCGCATTCAGGATGACGGTCTGCTTCAGGTGATCCAGCGTGATGTCGGAATTCAGGGAGCGACGCAGCTCCATCTCGATCTCATTGCGGGTCAGGCAGAGATCCAGACCCAGCATGGCGAAATCAATGCGCTTTTTCAGGTCCTGGCCATCCCAGAAGAAAGTCTCCGTAGGGCTGGCGCGGACGACGATGAGCGCCTGCTGATCCTGATCTTCCTGGCTGGCGGCCACGGAGGCTTCCTCGTCATGCTCACGCATCTTCGAGCGCAGCGCCCGATACTGGATGTAAGCGCGGGCCACTTTGAAAAAGCCCTGCTTCATCAGCTCTTCTTCCACGATGTTCTGCACGTCTTCGATGTGCATGAACTGCTTGCCCTCTTCTGCCACGAAGCGGCTGGCCGCCTCCGCCACCTGCACGGCGGGGGAGGAATCCATCTCCATGGAGAGGAAGGCTTTGCGCACGGCGATCTCGATCTTGTTATGATTCCAAGGGACGAGCTGGCCGCTGCGGCGGATGACTTTGGTGCTCACGATCAGCGGCTGGGGCAGATTGTTATCGGCGAGGCTATCGTACTCTGTACGTTTGCGGCGCTCCGCCAGACTGCGGGCCACGTCATGCGCATTGTGCCGGACCAGGGCACGCTCGATGCAGTGGTAGATGTCCTTCCCGCTCAGGGCTCCCTGACTGTCGGCTCCCTCGACAATCTGGGCCGTGCGCTGGTGCAGCTCATCCGCAACCGCGCGGGCGATGGTCTGCACGAGCTGCTGGTTCTTCTCATTGTAAATGTCGCTCTCCTTCTGGCGGGCCATGAACAGATCCGCCAGGGCACTGCCCACGGTATCGGCGATTTCGCCCATGTCGAAGTCACGTTCATCCCCACCCACCTTCACCTTGATGGCGGAGGCAGATTCTGCCCCACCCACCGTCAGCGCGCTCCATTCGAAGCGCGGTTTCTGGTCTTTCGGGGTATGGGCGACTTTTTTGAGAGCTTTATCTTCGTGGAGAAGGTCCTGGATCATGGTGGGAGCGGGAGATGAGGTTGACGAGGGACGCCAAGGCAATGGGAAGGATAAGAAGTCCGCACGGGAGGACTCCAGCGAAAACTTCCTATCCCTCGGGAGAGTGTGAAGAGATTACAGATCGTCGTCCGAGCAGACGACCAGGGAGGAGGACTTTTGATAGTCCGTGACTTTGCCTTCGAAGAAGTTCTGCTCCTTGCGCACGTCCATCATCTCCGCCAGCCAAGGCAGCGGATTGGTGACGCCCGGATTCAGGGCAGGCAGGCCGCAACCTGCCAGGCGGCGGTCAGCGATGAAGTCGGTGTAAAGCTCAAACTCCGCCGCGCTCAGACCCACCGCATTCACGGGCAGGCAATCGCGGATGAATTCTTTTTCCAGGGCCACGGCTTCGCGCATGGTCTCCACCAGATCCTGGCGGAACTCAGCGGTCCAGATGTCTGGATTTTCCTCAATGAGGTCCATGAACAGGTTGCGGAAGACTTCGATGTGGTTCGACTCATCGCGCAGCGTGTAGCGGAACATCTGGCCGATGCCCGGGAACTTATTCTGGCGATACAGGCTGAGGATCATGCCGAAGAGGCCGTAGAACTGCGTGCCTTCCATGCACTGACCGAAGACAAAGATGTTCTTTGCCAGGAGCTGCTTGTTCTCCAGCTTCGTCAGGTCCAGGTCACGGCGCAGGTTGTTCGAGTGCTTCGTCACGAACTCGTTTTTCTTCACGATCGTGGGAATCTGCTCGAACATGGCCTCGCACTCATGCGGATTGATGCCCAGACTGGAAATCATGTACAGGAGGGAATCCGCGTGGATGTTTTCCTCATGCGCATGGCGGCCCAGCACCAGCTTCAACTCGGGCGCGGTGACCAGTTCACGCACGACGTGCTGCACATTGTCCCCCACGATGCCTTCCGCAGCACTGAAGTAACCGATGCCCATCATGATGATCCAGCGCTCGTTCTGGGAAACTTCATGGGAGCGCCACTGCTCCACATCTTTCTGCATCTGGATGTCTTCCGGCTCCCAGTGGTTGGCCTTCATGATGCGATAAAGATCATAAGCCCACTGATATTTGAGGGGCAGCAAATTGAAGGTCATGGTCTGCCGACCATTGATGACTTTCTTGGCGGCAAAGGCTTCTTCAGCCTTTTCTTCGTCTAGAAAAAACTCACGATTGCCAATTTTGTAGATTTTATCCATGAGATGTCAGAATCGGGTTGAAATGTGCGGAACGGTTGAGTTTAAGGGGCTTGGAACGGGAAAACAGGGAGAGAGGTAACTACCAGATGTTGCGCTGGCCGGGGTGGATTATGCACAACATCTTGTGTTCAGCCAAAGTGTTTTTGGAATAGAACGGGTCGGAGAATGTTTCACAACGCAGCGCCAAGCGTTCCACATCGATTAAATTTTTTGGGCGTTAAAATCGTAAATGAGACACTCATTGATGAGAGTTTTTCCAAATACGAATGAACTCCTTCAAAACCAACGCATTGTGAATAACTGCCTTTCGGGATCGTCACCTGCCGCTTTTTGAAACGATTTTGACGCCCTAATCGGAGACTCTGAGAGCGTCTTAAAAGCCTCCCCACCAGAAGGCGCTTGCCAAAAGACGCACATCCCCCATATTCGCGCCCCCTTATGGTCGACATTTTGATTGGCACCCTTACCGTGGTGGAGGTACTCGTTTGCTTCCTCCTCATTCTCATCGTCCTCATGCAGCGTCCGAAACAGGAAGGCCTGGGCGCTTCCTTTGGTGACGGCATGATGTCCCAGATCGCTGGCGCACAGACCACGAACGTCTTGCAAAAGTTCACCGTCTATCTGGCCGTCGCTTTGTTTGTCCTGACCCTGAGCCTGGCTCTGCTGGTTACCCGCAAGCAGTCCCAGAAAGCCAATGCGCGCATTTTCGATGCCCCACCACCCGCAGCAGCCCCGGCTGAAGCTCCGAAGGTGGAAGTCACCCCCGCTGCCCCTGGCGCCCCGGCTGCCACAACTCCAGCCACCCCAGCCCCAGCGACACCCGCTGCTGAAGCTCCAAAGCCAGCCACACCGGCCCCAGCCGCTGAAGCCCCAAAAGCTCCTGAGCCTGCCAAACCAGCCATGAAGGAGCCCGGTGAAGCCGCAGCCCCTGCGCCCGCCGCAGCCACCACCCCAGCCGTGGAAGCCCCTAAACCAGCCGCACCGGCAGCTCCAGCTCCTGCCGCTCCAGCTCCCGCTGCACCTTCTGCTCCGGCTACCCCAGCCCCAGCAGCCCCCAACCCTTAATCCAGGCTCGTCATTCCCGAGCACAAACCGACCTTTGCCCGCCCCATGATGAACGGCGGCTCAGCATTTTTCAGCAGCCCATCACGCCGTGTTTCATGGTGTGCTGGGCTGTTTGTCGCTCTAGGCTTACTTCTCAGCATTTCTGAACTCCAAGCCAACGGCTTCGTCCGCTGCCAGCTTGCCGATGGCTTCGATTTTCCCGTGGGCAAGCCCAACGGCGACAACTACTACAAATCCCGCGGCTACTGGCCCAACGGCCACCTCGGCGAGGACTGGAACGGCAAAGGCGGCGGCGACAGCGACCTCGGTGCCCCCATTTACGCCACCGCCCGCGGTGTGGTGATCATCTCCGAAAACGTCGGCGTCGGCTGGGGAAATTGCATCATCATCCGCCACGCCTACCGGGATGAAACGGGCAAAATCGCCATGGTGGACAGCCTTTCTGCCCACCTCCAGCAGCGACTGGTCAAAGTAGGACAAGCTGTGGAAAAAGGCCAGCTCGTCGGCACCATGGGCGGCAACAACGGCATGTACCTGGTGCACCTGCACTTTGAGATGCGAAAGAATCTGCGCATCGGCATGAACCGCAGCCAGTTCGCCCGCGACAATACCAACTACTACAGCCCCACAGACTTCATCAACAAGCACCGGGTGCTGCCCACCAGCTTTCAAAAATACCCCGTGCCGCTGGGCCTCTTCGCCCCGTATGGCCGCTCCCTGGCCGATGCCCGCAGCGATGGCGGTGACGAGACCGTCAAGGTTCCCACCCTGCCAACGATGCCCACGACCAGCCCTGCGAACCCAAATTTGCCTGAGTCTGGCCCCTCTGCCGATGACGAAGACTTCTGGTCAAAGCTGCGCACTCGCCTGAAACAAGGCAAGATGACGGAAGGCGTCGAGCCACCGAAGTAGGGTTGACCGGCCTTTAGAAAGCCACCTTCGCCCAGACGCCTTGCTTTTCCTCGCGGGCCTTGCGGGAGAGGCTCATCAGCTCTGCTAGGTAAGTGGGCAGATCTCGTGAATCCCCCGGCAGAGGTGTATCCACCCCATCCAGCCGGGCATAACCTTTGCGCAGCAACAGATCCATGAGGTACACCCGCTGGCCATCCTCCCGTAAAAAACGGATGAGCGCGTAGTAGCGCAGGGTATTCGGCACTCTTTCCCAGCGGGTGATGACCTCAAAAGGCCGGGTTTTTAGAAGCTCCGCCACGTAGGCCGCAGCCTCTGCCCCCGTGGAGGTGATGACTTTCTCATTCGTCCGGCCAAAGTAGCGCGCCTGCTCGGCCACCCGCTGGGGGTGGTTCATGCTGGCCTCCAGGGCATCAATGAAATATAGGACAAAAATGTGCTCCTCATTGCCGATACGGATACGCAAGGTATCCGCCTCATTGGCGCGGCTTTCCACCAAGGTCGCCCGTGGAAAGATGAGGAATTTATCCTCTTTGCCCTTTGGGCTGCCGCCTTCGTCCGGCAGGGTCTCCCCAGGCACACCTGCCACCCTGACAGGCACGGCTGGTGGGGGTGAAGGGCGGCTTTCCTTCAGCAGGATGCCTCCCAGCACGACCATCAGCACCAGCACCGCAGTGATGGCGAGATTGAGCAACGTGTCGCGTAGAGGCATGGGCAGCCGCTATTGTCTGTGCGATCCAGCCGCTTGCCAAGCCCTTAGACGCGTTTCCTCCACTCTCAGGCTGGCTTGCGGATCCAGCGCGTCCCCAGGGCCACGCTCCACTGATACTTGCGGGCGTGTTCCCGGATGAGAAACGGCAGGTCCTTTTCCTGTGCGAGGTCGAAATGCGCGGAAAGCTCCTGCTTCAGCCAGTCGCGGGTGGAGCCCGTAGGCCAATGGCCGCGGGGGGTGAACTCCTCCAGCCAAGTGCAGGGCGTGGTCAGCAAAAGCTGGCCGCCGGGCTTTACCAAGTCTGGCAACCGGGCGATGAGCAGAGCGGGATCCGTAAGGCGGCACAGCAAGTTGGCCGCATGAACGAGATCGAAACTGCCCAAATCAGCCCGCAAATCCATGGCATCGCCCTGCTCAAACCGTACACGGTCGCGTGGGCAATCCGCTGGCACCTGGGCCACTAGGGCCGTAGTGGCGGCAGCTTCATCCACCCGCTGGTAGGGCAGGTCCTGCTGGATCAACTGGGCCGCAGCTTCCACAAAGCTGTGGCTGTAGTCCATGCCCAGCACGGTGGAGGCGCGTTTCGCCAGCTCAAACGATGAACGGCCCACGGCACAGCCCAGGTCCAGGGCCGTTTCCAACGGCCGGGAAAAGTCCGCCAGCTCCGTCACCGTACGCACGGCAAAACCTAGTGCCGACTGCGGCCCGTCCGCCCAGGGCAGCACCTCGTGTGTGGCCCCGTAGTGAAAGAGCAGGTATTCATCGAGCAGGCAGCGGGTTTCGTAAATATTCATGGAGCCTGAGGCTACGCCTGGGCGGCAAGGGGTGGAAGCAACAGCTTCAGAAAAGTGGTCAGCCCACACAGGGCAGCATCATGGCATCCCGCATGCCGTGGAGGATCTTTTTATCTGCCGGGCACACTGTGGCCAGCACCCCACCCAGTCGCGTCTCCTCCGTACCCTGGGGGACAAAATAGTAGGGGCAAAGGCGAACGCGGGACTTCATCATCGCCGTTTCCTGCCGTTCCTCGTTCCAAGCGGGGTGATTCACCAACCGTGCACGATGGAAACGCTGCATCACAAAAGGGTTTGTGGGGAAACTGGCCAGGGCTTCATCCAGAGCGGCGGACCACTGCTCCTGGGATAGATCATGGCCAATGGAGACACTGCGCGAGCCCCAGCCGACCTCGGAAAAACCACTGATCTTCAGCACCAGTTCCCGCTGCTTGCCGCCAAATTTTTTCGCCTCCTGCCAGGATTGGATATTCAGGCCTGGATACACCGCAAAGGGCGGCAGAGGCGCAGGGTCCACCACCCAACCCTGGGGGATGCATTTTTGCAGCAGTTCATAGTCCGCCAGACCCAGGGCCTCGCGCCAGAAGTCCTGGAGCGGTGGCGACCAGAACAGCACAAGCCACAGCTTTTCCTCCAGGAAGGCCTTGAGCGGCGGGGAAAAATTCAGCTCCCCTTCCCGCGCCATCTTCAGCATCTCAGTGGCGAGGTCCACGTTATCGAGATCGAACAACTCAAAGAAACGGTACACGCTGGAGCCAGCGAGCTCGCGCGGCGTCAGGTTCCAGGGATTCATGACACTGCGGGGAAAACCGCTGCCTCGTTCATTGAGCTTGCCCACCAGCCACTCCATCTCCGGTTGGTAATCGCCCGACTCGCGGGAAATGAGGATGTCCTCGCCGGGAAAAGCGGCGGCAAATCCTTCCACCATGCCTGCGCCACCGCCCAGAACGGGCTGGCCCAGGGCGGCGTAGGTTTCATTCAGCCAGCCAGTGAGGCCGATGCCCCCTGGGAGGGAATCCAGCTCCGAAATACAGACACCATCCTCGGTCAGCACCAGGTCTGGCCGCAGCACGCCGGGTAAATCATCCCGCCAGCGGGCCTCCCGCCCCAGAGCGATGACATGGGCTGGCTTGCCCTGGTCTATCAACTCGGCGACCCAGGCGATCTCGGGTTTTTCCAAGCTTTCAAAATACAGCCGATTGCACGCGCGCTGAAAGGCCCGCAGAGCTGGGCCCAGTTTCTCGATCAACTCCACCGTCGCCGAATCCAGCGCGAAGGCTTCGGGGGAAAGCACCCACTCCTTGTCACGGAACATGCCCTCCCCAGGGAAGCTCTGGCGAATGTGGGAGATGCGTTCTGCGGGGGACATAACTGGAGAATCTAACGAGGCTCCCAGATCCATGGGATGATCTAGGGCCATCGAGGGGGAAGATTTTCAAAGGCTCGGCGTGCATACTTGCATCACCCCCAGCCTCGCTCAATGGGAAGCATCGGCAGAAATGCGCGGCCAGTCTGCGCCTACTTCAGCGTCAGCTCTTCCATCACCTCACGCAATTGATCATGCGTGCGGGCCACCATGCCCTGCGTGGGAGGACCGGTATTTTTATCGTTCCAGACTTTTTCCAGCTCTGTCAGCACCCCGATCACTGGCTGCACAAGGGTGGAGCGGCGGGTATTCTCACCGAGCGTTGAAAAATCCTGACGCAAGTCCGCCAGCAAAGCGGGGGAGCCGATGCACAAAGGGCGCTTGTCCACATCGGGGATCTCCACCACCAGCTTGGAGACGATCTCCAGAGAGCGCATCCAGGCCCCGATATCCACCAGCACGGCGAGGTCGTCATCCATCTGCTCGCGCAGAAGGCGGAGGAGTTCCTGGTGACCGTCCACAATCTCCTGGCGGAGGTCTTTCCACTCATCCATTTCCGCCATTTTGGCCTGCGCCATGAGGCGGGGTTTCATCTTTTCACCCAGGCCCAGCATGCGGCAGTAGGTGACGATGTCCTGGTTGTTATTGCGAAACTGCTGGGAATCTCCGGCCTCCCAAATGAGGAATGTTTCCCCGATCAAGCTGCCAAGTGTGAAAGCCGCCTTGTTACGGTCGGCCGTGGGGGAGGGAGGCTGCGGCCGATACATCGTTCGCCAGCGTGCTTTGGTGTGCTGCCCTGCCATCTCCAAAAAGTCCGCCGGCGTCTGGTCCTCCGTCCAAAAAATGACCCTCGCCACAAACTCCCCAGCACTGGCTGCGATGGAGTTTGGCGCCACCGTCTCCTGGCTCCAGACGTGGACCGGAAGCACGACGGCAAGCGCCGTGCTGAGGACAAACACGTTCAAGTTGGGTATCACGGTGGTTTTGGTCGAACTGGTTAAGATGCCTGAAGAGAACGAATTGTTCAAAATCGCGTTCTTTTTCCAACACCGAAATAATCCGCCCCCTCTGCTGTTCGCCAGTTTTCCGCCTTTGTCCACAGCACATCCGGATGTAAACCTGCGACTTCTAGAGAGGGAGATGAACCGACAAATGAGGTCGCTTTAGCCTACATTTCGGCTCATGGAGCGATGAAAGCGCGCCGCTGAGGCTGCGAAACACGCTTCATCCAGCCTTCGCCGTTTTAGGGTGAAACGATCTGGCTGCTGCTGCCATCGGTGAAAATGACGTTCATCAGGATGCGGCCATTGCTGTCCATGACGGGCTGCTCCCAGCGGCGATCCGTCTGCCCAGAGCCTGGGAAGTCGATCGCTTGGACGGTCTTAGCTCCCTGGGTGGTGGTGATGACATCGCCCGAGCGAAGCACCAGGGCCAAACCGCCGCCATTCGCAGCTTCTCTCCAAACGCCTTGGTTATTCGTGGTGGTGACACCCGGACCCGCGATGTTCCCCAGAAAAGCCGTCTGCTCCTGACCGCCGACGAGGGGCAAGTCAAAACCCGTGAAGGTCGCGCCGGCGACCCCTGGAGCTGCATCGCCCACTTTGACGATCAATTCCATGCTGCCTGAAGTGGTGGCGTAGATGCCGTGCACATCGGTCGGCGGGGCGCTGGTGCCATTGCCATCCATGTCCACCCAGCCTTTCCAGGCTCCCCGGTTGCCATTGCCCAGCCAACCGCCCCAGACATTGCCGACTTTCTGTGTCGCTGTGAGGCCCGTTACCGTGGCATTGGTATCCCCACGACGGAGGATGCAGGTGAAGCTGGCTGGATTGGCCGCATCCCCGAACCAGATGCCATCGTTACGCTGGCTGGTGCTGTTGTCGCCATTCGCATTCAACATGGCGCGGAAGGCGATGCGCCCATTGCTGCCGATGGAAGGGCGCTGGATCCTGCTGAAGGTAGCGCCACCAGTACCAGGGGCGGTGTCATCTGCCATCAGGACCTTGGTCAAGCTGCCGCCGACCGGCTGATACCAGAGGCCTTCCTTGTTGCCAGGCTTCGTCAGGGCAGCAAAGACAAGATTCCCCGCCGCATCCATACGGGCGGGGTCTGAGTAGCTGCCAGCGATGTTGCCAAACTGAAGGGCGGTGCCTGGAGCGAGGCTATTTTCACGAGCCACCACCTGAACGGCCACCGTCGCGCCGTTGACGCTAGCACGCAGGATGGCCGTATCCGTGCTGGCTCCTTTGAAGATGACGGAGAAAGCCGTTTCGCCCGTGGTCGCTCCGGTCGTGGCTGTGGCGTAAGCTCCTGAGGCCAGGCGACCCACCTGCACACCCGCTAGGCCAGGAACGGCATCCCCTTCACGAAGGACGAGGCTGAGACCGCCGCCCCCCACTTCACTCCAGATGCCCGTGTCGTCGTTGACAGTCACGGCACCGATGCCGATGCGCAGGCTGGCCAGGATAGTGATCTCTCCCGCATCGGTGATGGCGGGGACGATGGGCAGGTAATCAAACACTGCCCCTGAGATGTCTGGCACAGGGGTGCCCGTGCGGGCGATGAGGCGCAAACCGCTGCCAGTGCCCTTCCAGAGGCCTTGAGAATTGTCCAATGTCACGGCAGGCGACCCACTACCCACTGCCAGAGAACCCGGGAAGACCAGATCACTATTCTCCGCCAGGAAGGCCCCACGACGCAGGATGTCGAAGTTGCCAATGTTGGTCGTTCCATCCGCTCCAGGAGCACCATTACCCGTCACCGTATCTCCAAGCGACGAACTGACTGGCACCGTCACCGGTCCGGAACTCACTTCCGCTGCGATGTCCACTGTGGCAGAAGTCGGCGAACCAAGAGCCACTCCTGGGCTACCAGCAGTGACAGCGGTAAGCGTGACGATCACCGTTTCCAGAACTTCTGAGGCATTCGCATCGTTGAGCACCTCCACCGCGATGTCTGCCGTGAGCTGACCTGCCAAAAGGGTGACGCTGCCAGCGAGAGCGGTGTAATCCGTACCTGGAGTCGCCGTGCCAGCCACACTGTAGCTGAGGACGGTATCGCTAGAGCTGACCGCCGACTGGGTCACACGGAAGAGACCATCTTGCGGCACAGCCAGTTCGGCGCCGTCATTGATCTTCGCGATGCTGACGGTCGCCGTGTCGTCATTGGTGATGGTGGAGGTCGCCGTGCCAGTGGCGATGGTGTAAAGCGCGGCAGGATTGCTGAGGACGACATCAAAGGTTTCGTCGTTTTCCACGAGGGAATCATGGCTGACATTGATCACCGTGACGGGGGCCGAGATCTGCCCATCCGCAATCGTGACTGTTCCGCTGGGGAAAGTGCCGCCAAAGTCAGCCGCATTCGCCGGATTGAGGCCGGAACCGATGACGGTGTAGTCCACTGTGGTCACGCCCGCAGTGCTGCCCGTGCGGCTCACGGTGAAGTTGAACGCCGTGGTCGTGCCGCCCGTGCCCTCATCGGCAGTGACTGTATTCGCAAGGATGTGGAACTCGCGTTGTACTTCCAGGGCACCAATGTCCACAACACCCACAGCACGTAAAAAGCCGCTGCCGCGTTGATCAAAGGCAGGCAGTCCACCTTCCGCGAAGGTTGAAACCGTGACCGTGAGTCCGCCTACGGTGTTGCTAATCAGCTCAGGCTGGTTGGCAGCCGCCAGAATACCGGTGAAAGTGACCACATAACGTGTACCGATTTGTTGCACCACGACGTTGCCAAGGCCCACGGCGGGGAGAGCTTCAAGTGCAGCCTGGACGACCGCTGCTGTGGAGGTGCCAGACAACGAAGAAGTGGTCTGGCCATTAAAAGTCAGCGTGAAGGTGCCCCCTGAGTTGTTGCTCAAAAACACGCTCTGGGTCTCTGATGGGGTCGCGCCGACATTGATCGCTGGGCTACCCTGCAACAAAGCATGAGTCTGTGTGGGACCTCCATTGTCACTGAGCACGCCGACGAGTGGGTCCACAGGAACACCAGCAGTTCCAAGGATGTTCCCATTCGTCCCATTCGCAATGCCTGTGATATCGCTATCTGAGCCAATCAGGTTGTTGGAGCTCGCCCCAAGGATCGGGCCGCTAACATCAGAACGGGTCGTGCTAGGAAAACCACCAATATAGTTATCAGCCACCAAGCAGTTGTTCAGAAGCAAAGGAACACCCGAGGCCACATTGATTCCCCCGCCTGTCCCGGTAACGACCCGGTTATTGGTGATCGTACAATGGTTCAGCACCAGAATATTCCCGATACCCGTTTGAATCCGGATAGCACCACCACCAGCGGTTGCAGCGGTATTGCCTGAGAAGGTGCAGTTCGTGAAAAAACTGGCGACGCCTGCACCGGAATTGCGATAGGCAGCCCCGGATGTATCGGCGAGCTGGCCGCTGAAAGTCGTGTTCGAGATCCTGTTGGTCACGGCGGCTGATTCAATCCCGGCACCGCCAGTCGAGCTACTCGTGGCATTGGCAATGAACGACGATCTATCGATCGTTATTGTCCCTCCACCGCCCTGATGCAAGATCCCACCACCCGTGGCACCACTGACGTTGTTAGAAATCACACACTGGAAAAGGGTGAGATGGCAAGTCGAACCGACCAGTAGGCCCGCTCCACCATTGGCGGAGCCATTGCTCACCGTCGCATCCCGCAGAGTGAAGGAAACTCCTCCACTCACCACCCAAACACGGACTGAATTGTTGCCAGAAATCGTCACCAAGCCAGCACCAGGCCCCTGAACGGTCATGGAAGTGGTGACCGATAAGCTTGTGGCCAAAGTGATGACCTGAGGCGTGGCGAATGCTGCGGCATCAAAGGTGACGGTGGGATTGCCACCCGCAATGTTCGCATCAGCAATCGCCTGACGCAGTGATCCCACGCCACTGTCATTGGTGTTACTAACAACAAACGTGGGCACCTGCGAATGCAGCGAACCGACTGCTAGTAAAAAGACGAAGAGAAACCTGACAAGTTCGGGGGGGAGTAAACGAGACATACCCTCGCTTATAGCCTCAAACCGTCAGCACTGTGACACTCTTAGCAAAACAATCCGATTGGAATGATGTAAGTAAAATACAAGTATTGCGAGCAGCCAAAGAGATTTTAAGACTTCGCTGCCCACCAGGCATTACCAGTCTCAGCAGGACTAACGCTCCACATTCAGTTCTAGCTTATTTTCCCCAGGCTGGATTTCCAGCATCCACTCACCGCTGCCGGGCTTCTGCTCAAGAGTCGTCGCAGTGCCATCGGGGGTATCCAGACCTGGCACATCGGCAGCGCTGTAGCTGACGCGCAGTTTTACCTTGCCCACCACCGGACCGGTTTTTTCATCCAGCTTGAAATTGCCATGCATGACACGCGCACAGGCCACAGGTGCAGATGGATCATCCGAAGTAAAAACGATGCTGCCCCAACTCACCGGAGTGCCGTTCACCTTCAGCTTGCCACTCACGGCCGCCTTCGGTTTTGGGCTGAGGAAACCCTGATTGCGCAGCCAGTCACGCAGGTGGCCACTCCACGTACCCAGCACGGGATCTCCGAGGAAAAGGCCCACCCCATGGGGACCAGGGCGGTAGCTGTGCAGCTCCGCAGGCACGCTGTTTTTCCGGCAAGCCAGGTAAAAGCTCACGGCATTTTCAGCAGGCACCACCGTATCCTCATCCGTCTGAAAAAGGAAGGTAGGCGGGGTCTTCGGTGTCACTTGCAGGTTGGTGCTCACCTTGCGCGCCATTTCATCCGTATTGTTAGGCCCGAGCAGATTTTTTCGCGAACCTGAGTGTGCGAAGTCATCAATCATGGAGATGACTGCATACGTGGGCGCGGCCACATCGGGGCGGGCGCTCACTTGGTCCACGGCGTCATTCGTCATGCCCTCGGGCTTTTCATCAAAGAGGGTCGCAGCCATGGAGCTGAGATGTCCGCCGGCAGAAAAACCGATGATGCCGATGCGGTTCGGGTCAATGCCGTATTCCTTCGCATTCGCCCGCACATGGCGGATGGCGCGCTGCACATCCATGAGTTGGGTGGGGTAATGGTAACCCTGGCTGCCTAACCGATAATGCAACACAAAGGCCGAGACGCCGATGCCATTGAACCACTTGGCCACCTGCTTACCCTCATGATCCGCTGCTAGGCCTCCGTAGCCGCCGCCAGGGCAGACCACGAAGGCTGCGCCATTCGCCTTTTCCTTTGCCGCAGGCCACACATACACAAAGGGCTGGTCTTTATCCTCCTGCCCCTTGGCCCCGGGTGCGCCGTCGGGCCAGAGGCGCACCTTGGCAGGCTCTGCCGCGTGAGCAAAAGCGGTCGCGGCGAGAAGGGCGAGGCTGAGAAAACTGGAAAATCGAGACATGACAGACTTCTACGCAGAAGCTTCCTTGATCTTCACACGTCGTATCATTTTTGTCTTCGTAGATGAAGATAAGCGGAGAGAGGTTGCTGAAGTTTTAACCAATGGACGATACGGCTTAATAAGTGCCAGAGTGCTTTGCATACCCGCCTCAACAATCTGACGATCATACTGAGCTTGAAGATTCAACCAAACCTCGGCGGGCCATTCGAAGTACCGAGACAGCCGGAGTGCTGTGTCCGCTGTTAGCGCGCGTTGGCCCCTGATGATTTCATTTATCCGGCGCGGAGATACCACAATGTCACGTGCCAGGCGATATTCAGACAGGCCCAAAGGTCTGAGAAACTCCTCTTGAAGGATTTCTCCAGGGTGGATGGGGAGATGTGTTTTCATAGCATCAAAAAATTAATGATAATCGACGATTTCAACTTCATGAGGCCCGTCTGTTTCCCAACGAAAACAGATGCGCCATTGATCGTTGATACGGATGGAATGTTGACCTTTTCGGTTACCTTTGAGAGCTTCCAAGCGGTTTCCAGGGGGAACCCGCAAATGAGGCAATTCAGTCACGGCATGCAATAGGACGAGTTTACGAAGAGCAGTGCGTTGGATATCTGGTGGAAATGCCCTCACTTTTTCCAGTTCAAAAAGACGCTTTGTTTTGTCGCAAGCAAAAGAATGAATCATGCATATAGACCTACCTTCATATAATAACGCTTCGCGTTATTATAACAAATCAATTTTTTGGCTTTGAGCCCTCATCATCCTGCCGTTGCTTCCACATATAGGTTAAAAAGTGCCCCAACCCGCTGAACTTGTAGCCTGGGTCCACCCAGTGCTGGATCACATAAAAGGCGAAGTAATAGGCCCGGCAAAAACCCCATATGCACAGCCCTAGCAGCAAGGCCATGCGCCAGCTACCATGCTCGATCAGCAGAATCCCGCCTGACATCAGGCCGATGAGTAGAAACAAAACTCCCTTGAGCCACATGGCCAAAGTGCTTTGAAGGTCTTTCATGAGGAGTGAGAAGATTGAACCTCGAGGGCGCAACGGCGTTCACTCTTCATTCAAAAACCTCAAGAGGGATTCTGGGCCCCTGACTGAGGCACACCCTCACTCCACCCGAAGGTAATCCAGGGCAAACATCAACGCAGGCTTCGCCGCTGCATTTTTCCCATCGATCATCACCTCCAGCGTCTGCTCTCCGGGTTTGAATTCAAATTCACCGATGAGTTGTTCCGCTGTATTGACGACGCCAGGATTGTAGAGATCCACCGGACCGAGGGCGCTGGAGTTGCCATTCACCTTAAAGCTGACGATGGCGTAATCGGGCGCTTGGGTGAAGACGGCATGGACCTTCTTCTTGCCTGCTTCGGCCACCGGAAAGGTGATCTTCAGCGTGCTGCCCACCTTACCGCCCGTCCACCAGAGATGCTTGCCACCGCTCCATTGGCCACCTTTGAATGCACCCATGTTCTGCGCACGAGTGCTGCCGTCTGTGACTTCCACTTTCAGGTTTTCTCCCTCAAGGGCACCGGTAACCAAGGCTGTCTCTGAGCCGCCTTTGCTCGCTGCACTGGCCCCACTTTGCAGGTATTTCACCAGATCCAGCAGCATGTCCGCAGGAAGGGCATCGAAGAGCCCTTCCGGCATGGTGCTCATGGGGGAAAGCGTGCGCTTTTTGACCTCGGCCTTTTTCACGATCTGCTCGATGCCGCCTGGCAGCGTGACCCGGTAAGCGGCCGCTGTTTCTTCCTTGATCACACCGCTGGCAATGCGGCCATCATTGAGCTCAAAGACATTGAGCTGGTAGTCTTTGCCGATGACCGCATTGGGGTCCAGCACATTGTCCAGCAGGTAGTCCAAATCGGCACGATTGGAGCCCGTCAAATCCGGGCCCACGTCCTGTCCTTCGCCTAACAAACGATGGCAAGTGCCACAGGTGGCCGTGAAGATCATCTTGCCCTTGATGGCATCAGCCTTGGCCAAAGCCGCTGGCGACAGCGTGGTGCGGAACTTCACCTTGCGCTGTTCCAGGTCTGCCTTCGGGGCATTCAGATCACCCCAGACTTCTTTGATCAGCGCCTTTACCTGCTCATCCTTCAACGTATCCATCTGCCGGGCTAGGAAGGGCGAAAGCAGAGAGCGCGAGACTTTCCCATCCTTCACTGCGAGCAGCAGTCCCCGCGCCCCGGAGGGGGTGGTGGCCAGGGTGTTGATGGCATCGTTTTGAGCCGTAGCATCGAAGCTGGAAAACTTCGCCAGCAGCAACTCAGGCGTGCCCTCGTGGGGAAGTGTAGCCAGCGCTTGAATGGCCCGGCGTAGAATCGCTTTGTCGCCACTCTGGATCACCTGATGCAGGAGTGCCGCCGTCTGTGAATCCCGCACCTGCATCAAAATGCGCAGCGCTGCTTCCCGTTCCGTCAACGAGGCCTGCGAGGTGAGCTTTTGGCGATACACCGCCACACTCGCCTCCACTCCCATGAAAGCCTCCAGCTCTGCCACCAGAGAGGAATCACCTAACTTACTTTTCATCAACGCCCAGTCATTGGGCAGCATCACCTTGTTTCCAGCCCGTGCTGCTTCTACTACCGTGCGCAGCAGCGCCTCCCGCTGAGCTGAATCTTCCGACTCGGCGGCGATGAGTAGCAAAGTCGTGCGCCCGGCTTCTTCCACTCCTAGACGGCGATAGATGAACTCTGTCACCTTTGGCATTTTGGAAGCTTTCGCCAGTTTCAGCCCGGCCTTCGCATCGCCTCCAACTACGGGTTCGATGCCATACCAGATGAGCAACGGGATGTAGGGATCGTCTTTGTCTTCAGCATGCGTCAGAAGAGAGGTGGCGATCATAGCACGATCTGCTATGGGAAGCCTTTGAAGCAACGACGCCAGTTCTCGCCGGACGATGGGAGACTGATCTTTCTGAGCAAGATCTCTCAAAGCTTCATAATCTGGATCGTTAGCTGCTGCTCGCACCAACCAAACTCGGGTGTTCGGCGATTCATTATTGGGCTTCGGAGGAACAACATGACTAGGATCTAGACGTGTTTCAAAAAGGCTGATAACAAGCCAGGTACCACGCAGGCTTTCAGATTCTGAAGTGGTAGGCGTTGCTTCGAGAAGTCGCATGACCAGTTCAAGGTAATTCATATCTCGAGCGGTTCGTTCCATCAACACCCGCCGCGCTGCCCGCGAAAACCACTCGTTCTCCGTCTGCACGGCGAGCTTCACTAAAACCACGTCGTTTTCTTTGTTGAGGTCGAATGGTGTTTTCGGGAACTGGAACTCGCGTGCTGCGGCACTTAGCGGAGCACGGACAGGAGTGCCCACGCCGCCTTCGCCATAGCTGATTCGATAAATTCGCCCGTTGCTGCGATCCCACATCTCGATGGCGTTGCTGCCGCGATGGCACACCTGCTTGTCGCTCCAGTCGCTCACATACAGGGAACCATCGGGCCCGACTTTTTGTGTTACGGGGATGAAATGCATGTCGTTAGACCGCATGAAGTCGCTGCCGTGTCGGCCGATGTAGGTGGTGCCTTTGGGGTCCAGGTAGTTGTTCACCAGACGGTGCCCATGGAGATTCCCAAACAGGAGCTGATTGCGATAGATGGCAGGGAACTGGCTGCTCTGGTAAATAGCGAGACCACAATGGGCATGGCCACCGCCGGCCTGATTGGTGTCATCCGCCACAATGCCTCCGTCCTTGCGATCACCCCAGTGGGCGTTATCCCGAATACTGCCAGCAAAGTGAGCATGATCGGCGATGGTCTTGATATCCTCATACGTGTGGGGATTAAAATGCTGCCCACCCTGGCGATGGTAACGACCGCCGGGCACGATGTGATACAGGTGGGGAATCACACAGGCCGTGACGAAGAATTCGCCATGCTGGTCATAGTCCAGTCCCCAGGGATTGCTGGTGCCATGCGCAAACACTTCGAACTGATGCCGCACCGGGTGGTAACGCCACACTCCGGCATTCAGGGGCACGCGCTGCCCATCGGGCGTGCCCACCTTGCCTACCTTTGAGTGTGTAAAGACCCCGTGGCAGCCATACAACCAGCCGTCTGGACCCCAAATAAAACTGTTCAGTGTCTCATGCGTGTCCTGACTACCCCAGCCATCCAGCAAGGCGTAGGCGGTGAATTTGAGGCCGGGGACTTTGGGCGTCTGGCTGGCTTCATAGCTGGCATGTGAGGCATCCGGTTTATCATCACGATCCACATCCGGGATGAACATGAAGTAAGGGGCCGCACCTACCCAGACACCGCCGAAACCGATCTCGATGCCACTGGCGAGGCTGATGCCTTCTGCGAAGACGGTGCGCTTTTCAAAACTGCCGTTTCCATCTGCGTCCTCAAAGATCAAGATGCGGTCCTGGCCTGCGCCTAGCTCGCGTGGTTTTGGGTAGCTGTTGCCTTCGATCACCCACAGGCGACCGCGTTCATCCCAGGTCATGGCAATGGGTTGTACAACATCTGGTTCGGCGGCGATGAGTTCGGCTTTGAAGCCGGTGGGGAGTTGCAGATTTTTCAGCGCCTCAGCAGCGGGCTGGCCAGCTTTGTAATCCTTCTGAGGGACGAGGCCGGAGGGGCCATAAAGCTTTTTGGGCTGCATCTGTTGGGCGACTGGTGCGCTGACTTCGCGGCGCTCTTGCAGCAGCACATACACCCCGGCTTTGTTGCCCACCACGATGTCTGGCAGCTTATCTCCATTCACATCTCCCACCTGCACATCCGTGCCCACGCCGCTCTCGGCATCCACCAGATGCGGAATGAATTCCACGCCGCCTTTGCCATCGCGCTTGGTTTGGAACCAATAGACCACACGCGCTCCGTGCTCATCTGGGTCTCCCTTGCCATTGTGCGCCCAGTAGCGTTTGCCCGTGACCAGGTCCTTCACGCCATCACCATCCACATCCACCAGGGCCATGGCATGTGGCTGGCTGAAGACGATGCCGTAATCATTCTCCCAGGGCTGCTCGCCCACCAGCGTGCGCTTGTCCCACTGCGCCCCATCATTACCTGAGCGATTCATAAAAACCGCTACGCCATACCGATGAGCCGACAGGGCGGTGGCCACATCGTTGCGGCCATCACCATCGAAGTCATAGGCAAACATCTGGGCCCCGCCGCCCAAACCGGCGGCAAAATTGTGCTGTTTCCAGTTAGGCCCGTCGCCAGCCTCCCACCAGCGGCGGGCCTCCAGCAGATCCATGCGGCCATCGCCATTCACATCACCCACGCCCAGGCCATGGGTGAACTTGGCCACTTTCACATCTTCCGTCACGGCGACGAAAGACCACTTCTCGGTGGGATTGTCCCAATTTGGTGCGAACCAGCCAAAACGCCCGCTGGTGCTGCATACGATCTCCGGTTTGCCATCGCCCGTGATGTCCGTGAAAACGGGCGACTCATTGTCCACCACATCCGCCACGATGTGCATGGGCCATGGCGTGTCGGTTTTAAATTGGCCAGGGTTCAGATACAGCCGGGCCTCCTTGCCGGGAAAACCCAGGACCAAGATGTCCAACCAGCCGTCGCCATTGAAGTCATGCGGGTAACTGAAGAAGTTGTCAGAATAACCAACAATGTTGAAAACCTTCGGTTCGTAAAAAGCGTGCTTCTTTTTCCAATCTGGTCCTTCATACCAAAACGGGCCGCTGATGATGTCCGTGTGGCCGTCCTTATTGAGGTCCGCATGGCTGGCCCCTTCGGCATAAAATTGATCCGCCAACTGGACGCGCTTCCAGGAGATGAGGGTCTCTGCCTGGAGCAGGGAGGCGCTGGTGAGAGCGATAAGGAGCAGACTTTTCATGGCGGGTGGGGCGACAGTTCACACCAACGCTATCAGGAAGAGGGCTTCTCGGACAAGATTTAGGGCGGATCGGACATGCTTTCGCCCAGTTTGCCGCGCAATACCCGGTGGAAAAGTGGTTGTACATCTTGCACCCCTGGCGCTGCGGTTTAGAAAAGGCACATGCCGACTCCAGAGATCAACATCGCGCACATCGCCAAGCTTTCCCGCCTCGCCCTCACGCCGGAGGAGTCCACTGCTTACGCCGCCCAGCTTTCCCTGATCCTCGGGCACATTGACCAGCTCAGTAACTACCCCCTGGATGCTGAGCCCAGCGCCCATGCGATGCCCGTCTTTGACGTGGTGCGCCCGGATGTGGCCCGGCCTGGCTTTACCCAGGAGGAAGCCCTAGCCAATGCCCCGCAGCGTGCCATGGACCAGTTCCGCATCACCAAAGTGGTGGGTGAGGAATGATCTCCCCTGCCCTGTGCTGCCCGATGACCCTTTGATTCCCCTTTCCCGAATGTCCCTCGCCACCTCCACCATCGCCGCCCTGCGCCAGCGGCTCACCAGCAAAGAAATCAGTCCTCGCGACATCGTCCAAGATGTGGCATCCGCGATCCAAGCGCAAAACCCCAGCATGGGTGCCTACCTGTCCTGGGATTTGGATAAAGCGCTGACCGAAGCGGACAAGGCTGATCTTTCCCAGCCGCTCGGCGGCATCCCCATCGGCATCAAGGACAACATGAACGTCCTGGGCGAGCCCTGCACCTGCGCCTCCAAGATGCTGGCCAACTACCGTGCCCCCTACGATGCCGGGGCCATCCAAAAGCTGCGCGCTGGCGGGGGCATCCCCTTTGGTCGGCTGAACATGGACGAATTTGCCATGGGATCCTCCACCGAAAACTCGGCCCTCGGAACCACGCGCAATCCCCGGGACCTGGAGCGCATTCCTGGTGGCTCCAGTGGCGGCAGCGCCGCCGCTGTGGCTGGAAATCTGGCCATTGCTACCCTGGGCTCTGACACGGGCGGCTCCATCCGCCAGCCAGCGGCTCTTTGCGGCTGCGTGGGCATCAAACCAACCTATGGACGCATCTCGCGTTTTGGCTTGGTGGCTTTCGCTTCCTCTCTGGACCAGATCGGCCCCATCACCAAGACGGTGGAAGATGCCGCCCTGCTGCTGAACCACCTCTGCGGCAAGGACAGCCGCGACTCCACCTCCCTGGACGTGGAGGTGCCTGACTTCACTGCTGCCATCGGGCGCGACATCAAGGGCCTGCGGATCGGCCTGCCCAAGGAATACTTCATCAGCGGCATCCACGCCGGAGTTTCCGCCAGCGTGAACGCTGCCGTGAAGAAGCTGGAGTCTCTGGGAGCCATCCCGGTGGAGATCAGCCTGCCCCACACGGATGTGGGTGTGAGCACCTACTACATCATCGCCCCCGCAGAGGCCTCCACCAATCTGGCCCGCTTCGACGGCGTGCGTTACGGCCACCGTGCCGCCGACCCGAAGAACCTTCTGGAGCACTACATGCTGAGCCGGGAGCAGGGCTTTGGCCCCGAGGTAAAGCGCCGTATCCTGCTAGGCACCTACGTCCTCAGCAGCGGTTATTACGATGCCTACTACATCAAGGCCCAGCGCGCCCGCACGCTGATCCGCCAGGATTTTGAAAAAGCCTTTGAGCAGGTGGATGTCATCATCAGCCCCACCAGCCCCACCCCGGCCCACAAGCTGGGCGAACTGAAGGACAATCCTCTGGCCGCCTACCTGGAAGACATCTTCACCATCCCCGTGAACCTCGCCGGCCTGCCCGCCATCAGCGTGCCGTGCGGCACGGCGGAAGAAGGCGGCAAGCAGCTCCCCGTGGGCCTGCAGATCATCGGCAAACCGCTGGATGAACTGACGGTGCTGCGCGTGGCCGATGCATTTGAAAAGGCGTAAAGTTCTAGAGCTCGAGAACTCCCCATGATGCTGTCGCCCATCCGGGGACCGCATCGTGAGGAGAGCGGGCACTCTTATCCATCGGCTTCAAATAACGGCGAAACCGCGAAGAAAAAGGTGCGGGCAGGGGTGCCACGCTCCTCTCATGCCACTCTTGGCAGGGAGTGTAGCCCCAAGATCGCCCGAACTGCCTGAGAAGGGGTGGGACTCTCGCAAGGGAGAGGCAAGAAGAAACGAGGCACACCTCGCCAAGCATCCCCAATCTACGCCCAAACCCATCGCCCTTCCCGGCATCCCGTTTATCATTCGGCCACTGCCATCAAGGCCCCTCAAAAAATAAAAAAGCCCGGTCGCAGGGAGCGACCGGGCTTTTGAATTTATCCTTAACGATCTCAGTCAGCCTGGATGCTGACGTCGTCGAAGTTCAGGGTCGGCTGGGCACTGCCAGAGGTAGCAGGGTACCAGATGACGGAGACGTCGCCAAAACCCGAGTTTGCAGGCAGCGGCTGTGGCTCGCCCAGGGCGACACCGTCCATGCGGGCCTGCCAAGTGCGGCTGCCCAGGTCGGTCGTGATCCCGAAGCGGTGATTGGAACCTGGCACCAGCACAGGCTCAGCGGCATTGCGCGTGCCATCTGCCTGCACCACGTAAATGGCACCGTCTGCCACGGAGAACTGGATCTGCCCGAGAGGAGCTCCATTTTCACCGGTCACCTGCCAGGCGAAGTGGCCTTTCGTGCCAGCACCCGCCTGATCAATGGACATGTTCCATTCGGTTTGGATCACGCTGTCCGCCGCGTATTCGAGATCCGAAGCGTCCTGCCAGAGCACCGTCGGTGCTGCGCCTTCCGAACTGTTGCCCGTGAAGGAGGTGGAGGAATGATTGTCAGCATTCGTCACTTTTTTCACCGTGCCAGTGGAGCCTTCGATATTCCAGTCGGCCTCTATAGAACTCACCTGTTGAGCAGATGCAACGGGACTTGGGAGCGTATCCACGCCAGCATAAGCCACTGTCACAGCATAATTACCAAAATCTGGAAGTGTCCCTCCAATACTTGCGCTTCTCCCTTGAACGCCAAAAACCACTATGGAAATTGGAGTATTGTCTTCTTCAGCGACTGTAGAAAACAATTGAAAGGATCCTCCTTCATCATTGTCAACAGCACTGAAAAGGGTTGGGCCTGCGAAAACTTGAAAAGTAGTGGTAAAGCTGATCACATAACGGCCTTTTTTAGGGAGTACCCAAGTGTAGAAAGCTTCGGCCAGATCATTAGGTCCTGCGGTTGCGGGAACATTAAGGGTGCCTGGTTCAAGTGCGATCGTCGTTCTTCCCAAAGTTAGCGGGAAAGTTTTACCTACAATGATGGTCGGGTTATTACGGTCATTAGCCTGGACCGTGCTGCGGCGGAAGAGATCTGGATCTTCGGTGGCCTGCCCACCTGGGGGCTTGGTATAAATGGTGATCTCGCTCGGAGTCAGTGGTGCAGAAGGTGGCACCGTAAGCAGGAGAGAGGTATCTGACTCCTTCACAAACGTGGCTTTCACACCGGTCGCATCGGAACCGAATTTCACGCTCGTCACAAAGTTCATGTCTGTCCCGGTGACGCGCACTTTTTCACCTGCACGAGCCACGCGAGGCGTGATGCTATCAATGGTCACGTTCGGGATCGGATTCACAATCAACTCGGCTTCGCGAGAGTAAGCTGGGATGCCGGTGGCATTGCTCACTTCGCAGCGATAAAGACCGTCATCACTGTTGCTGGCAGACACACCCACGCGTGCCTTAGCAATGGTTAGAATCGAGCTTGTCGCCTTGCTGACGTTGTTCCAAGCGGACGCGTCGGCATTCCATTTCTGCCATTGATATTTCAAGGTTGGAGATCCAGCAGCCACGACTTTGAAAGTGACTTTGGTGTCTTCAAAGACTTCCTGATCTTCAGGCTCCGTCACAATCGAAGGAGCGGTCAACACGGTGACTTTGGCCGACTTGCTGGTGACCTTCACCGTGTCGTTCACATTGCTGACGATGCAGCGATAGGAGCCTGCATCGCTTAATTCGACGTCGGAGATGCTCAGAGAAACGGCATCCTGAAGCCCCAGAGGCCCTGTGACGGTCACTTGAGCACCCGTCACGCGGGGACTATTCTCAAGGTTAACATTATTCCGCTGCCACTGATAATTGATGGGGCCATCTCCTTGGCTGGTCTGGATGGTGAGGGTCAAAGTCGTACCGACTGTTGGTGTGGTGACTTCTGGATGACGGGTGATGACCACAGGCGTATCTACCTGGAGGGCAAATGGGCCTGCGGTAATACTCCCGTAAGCATTGGTGACTTCGCAAAAATAGTTGTCCTCTTTAGCATCACCCAACTGAGCGACGGTTAGCTTAGCCGCTTTGCCCAGCACGGTGCCTGCGACAATGTCGTCTTCACGATACCATTTGTAAGTGAGCGCTGGGGTGCCGCCTGCTACGAGGCTGAAGGTGACGGATTTGTCTTTCACACCATAAACCAAAGACTCTGGCTGGCTGACAATGATGGGCTTGGAATTGACCTTCAAAGCATAAGTCTTCGAGGTGTAAGTCCCAACCTTGTTTTTGATCACGCAGCGATAGACACCGCGATGAGTAAAGCTCAGTGGATTAAAGACAATCGCTGCGGTTTGTGCTCCGCTGACGCCATCGCCGTTGAGGATGTTTTTGCCGTCTTTCTGCCACTGGAATTCCAGATCGCCCGTTCCGGTCAAATTGGGGGTCACGGTGAGTGTGACCTGGGTCGCACCGCCCTCTTCATTGGCTTCAAATTCGCCCTTCGCATTCGGCTGAGCCGGTGACTTATTGGAGGTGGCAGTAATGGTGCCCACTTCAGTCGGTTTGTTGAGGAAAACCACATCGGCATAGTTACTGTAGGTTCCAGGCTGACCGCTAGGGGTGAGGAAATTGCTCACAAGGACGCGATAACGGCCTTCTGTGGTGACGGTCTGGGAAGCAGCAGCCGAAGGTTTGAAGGTCTCATCCACGCCTTCTTTTTCCCAAAGGTAATTCAGCTTCGGGTTACCACCCGCTACGACGCTCAACTTGCCTGTGGTTTTGGTCGCCACAAACAAGGTTCCACCTGTGGCTGCTGCTGGCTGAGTGATGATGATGGGCTGTGAGTCCACCTTCACGACCGCAGGCTTGCTCAAGAGGATCAAGCTCTTCAGGGGAGTAGGCCCTGTGAGGCTGCTTTCGATGCGGACGCGGTAGGTTGCTCCATCCGTCCACTGGGCACCTTCGGTCGTCTCATTCCCTGCCGTTGCGGCTGGGATAACAAAGGTCGCTTGGCTCGCGGTAACATTGACTGCATCTGGAATATCCACGTTGTTTTTCTGCCAGCGGAAAGTTAAACCCGTAGTCGTGGTATCTGGAGCCAGATCTACGCTGAGTTGAAGTCGATCGCCCTGGTTGACCGTGGTTGCAGAAGGCTGGCTGATGATGGTGGGCCGCACGTTCACCGTGAGGGTGAACTCCGGAGACGAAGCTTCTGGGTAAGGACGCGTGCCGAAGATTTCATAGACCTTTGCATAGTAGGTCCCTGCATGGATGGACTTGGCCCCAGTGATTTTCAGAGTCCGGCTGGTGGTGCCAGAAATGCCATTACCATCGACCAAAGCACTCGCAGAGCCTTGTTTAAACCATTCATAGTTCAGGACTTTATTTTCCGAACTTACGCCCTGAACCGTGAAGGTAGTGCTCAATCCATCCCGAAGAGTCACGGCAACTGGTGCAGGCGGCAGGGTAAAGGAAGGGACCGCGAAGGCGCTTATCGCGGTAAAGAAAATGCCCCCTAAAATGGAGGCTAAAAGTTTTTTGGGCGGGGTTTTCATTGAGACGTACAATTTCCAGGGGGTAGCAGAAACGCCGGATAATGGCGAGTTTCGCATACAATGACAATACAAAAAATCGTGCGTATTGCTCGTAGTGCCCTCCGAAGCTTTCTGATCGTAAAGGTTACAATGTATTCTCAACCCACCCTGCAATGCTCTTGGATTGATTTCCAAGAACGGAAGCCGCATCGCGGCCCTGACGTCCTTTTTTGTGAAGGTAGGCATGAAAAAAAATCGATGGCGTCAAACTCGTTTTAAAAAATGTCTTCTCCAGACTCCTCCCTCATCATCCGTCTCGCCTGGGAAGACCGGACGACTTTCGAAGAAATCGAAGAACGGACAGGCCTTACTGAGCCGCAAGTCATCGCCATCATGCGGCGTGAGCTCAAACCTTCCAGCTTCCGCCTGTGGCGAAAGCGCGTGTCAGGCCGAGTTACCAAGCACCGCAAGCTGTTTGAAAATCGGCAATCTGTGGAAAAGACGGACTTCGAGGCGTGACAAATTCGTTCTTTTGAATACTGTTCGATTGAATTATGGAACTGGACCGCAAACTCGAAATCCTGGCTGATGCGGCGAAGTATGACGCCTCCTGCGCGAGCAGTGGCGCGGCCAAAAAGGACTCGCGCGGCAGTTCGGGCGTGGGCTCCACGGGTGGGGCAGGCATCTGCCATAGCTACACACCTGACGGGCGCTGTGTGTCACTTTTGAAGGTTTTGCTCACGAATGTCTGCCTTTACGATTGTCATTACTGCATCAATCGCCGCAGCAGCAATGTGAACCGCGCACGCTTCACCCCTGAGGAGGTGGTGAAGCTGACGCTGGATTTTTACAAACGAAACTACATCGAAGGGCTCTTCCTCAGCTCTGGCATCGTGCGCAGCGCGGACTACACCATGGAGATGGTGATCGAAGTCGCGCGGCAATTGCGTGAGGTGCACCACTTTCGCGGCTACATCCATCTCAAGACCATTCCTGAGGCCTCGCCAGAACTCATTGAGAAGGCAGGGCGCTATGCCGACCGCATCAGCATCAACATCGAGTTGCCCACTCAAAGTAGCCTAGATACCCTGGCCCCCGAGAAAAATTTAAAGCGCACGCAGCACGCCATGGGCGGCATTCGCCAGCGCATCGATGAATCTCTAGCCGCGAAAAAGGAAGCCCGCCAGATCAAAGCCACTCCACGGGCGAAACCGCCCGCCTTTGCCACAGGGCAGAGCACGCAGATGCTGGTGGGCGCAGATGCCTCCGATGATGCCATCGTTTTGGGGAGAGCTGATGAGCTGTATCGCGACTACCGCCTGCGCCGGGTTTATTACAGCGGCTTCAGCCCTATCCCTGAGCCCAGTGTGCTACTCCCCATCAAACCACCACCACTGGTGCGGGAACATCGTCTTTACCAAGCAGACTGGCTACTGCGCTTTTACGGCTTCAACGTAAAGGAGCTGCTGCCAGTGGAAAACCCTCACCTGGATCTGGAGATCGACCCCAAGCTGGCCTGGGCCCTGCGCAATCGGCACCTCTTTCCTGTGGATATCAACCGTGCCCCGCAGGAGCTGCTGTGGCGCATCCCAGGCCTGGGCGTCACGAATGTGGCACGCATCCTCGCAGCGAGGCGATACGCTCGTTTGAGTTTGGTGGATCTCCAACGCATGCGCGTGGGCTTAAAAAAAGTACTACCGTTCATCATCGCTGCGGATCATGCGCCCAAGATCGCTCTGCTGGAAAGTGACCAACTACGCTCCCATTTCCTACCCGCCCCGAAGCAGTTAGAACTGAACTTCGCGCATCCTGCCACAACCCTAGCAGATGCCTTAATGGCACGGAGCGGCGAGCTTTAGCGGACTTTTGGTTAGGAACTCACGGGATCAGCTTCCGTATCTGGATAAAGGCGATGTGCCGCACATCGCGATCCATACCAGGCGGCTGGCGCAGGCCCAGGCAGTGCACGCGGTCAGGGATGATTTTCAATCCCTCTTCTCCCCAGGTTTCCAGAAGGTGCTTGGCTCCCGGGTAGTCCTCCTTGGAACTTGCCGCGATGGCCAGTGTCTCTTTCAATCCGGGTTCCACCGGTCGTGCAGTGCTATGCGAAAAAGTGTGAGTCAATCGCAAGTGTGGATCTTGGACCGCAGAGATATTTTCATCGTCCAAACCCACCTCCCAACGACTGCCTACAGGTAAAGTCTCCAACGCCGTGGGGCGCATGCGGGTAGGGCTTTCAGGCTCAGGTGGATCAAACTCGGTCGCGGTGGGGTAGTCTTCTGTCATCGCCAGTTTACCCACGGTGCGCCCTGGGAGATGCAGCATCGCCTGCGCCACCAGAGGCACTTGCCCAGACTGGACACGCTCCATCAAAGTTTGAAAACGTTTCGTTTCTTGGGCATCGGCCACGGGCTGCCACTGAGCCTCTTCACTCGCCGGAATTTCTACGACGAGGAGGTTGGCCTCATAGCCAGCTTGTGGTGCAGGAGCCTCAGGCCAAGCACTGCCTTCGCGCTGGCAAAAGACCAGCAGAGTTTCATCCTTCAACAGACCGTCTCCACGCATGATGTTAGGCACCTGTAGCACACTCAATAGTCGCGTTCCCGGCGATAAACGGTCGAGCGTTTGGAGTTGAAAATCACGAAACCGAGGCTGCCACATGATGGCCTCCGGCACATCTCCCGCCAGCTTCCACTCGCTGCGTGCCGGGACGGCGACCGCTTGTGTGAGGGACAAGGCATGATCATCCATCTCCAAGTGGGTGCCCACCGCCCGCGATTCCCAGGCTGAAGGGATGCTGGGCATCTCCGTAGGATATTCATGCCAGCGTGCGCTGAGCACATCCTGGCGCTGACCATGAGCCTGGATGGAGCCCGCACACAGAATCATTCGCGCAGCACCCTCCTCTACCCGAGCGAGCAATGTTTGCAGAAGCGCGGCATCCTCTTTCGGCTGCCGCGCCTGAAGCAGTGCCAAAGTTTCTTGAGAACTCAAAGCGATGCCATAAAGCCAAGCGCGAGGAGACACCAGGCGCTCCTTTTTTTCAACGGTTGTTGTTGCCTGAAGCTGACCGAGTGGCCGTGCTTCCACGATAAAAACATCCAGCCAGCGGCCCTTTCGGTCTCCGGGCCAGATTTGATCTCCTGGCGGCATGATCGCCAAGATTTTGGGCTCTCCATTTTCCAGCAGCAATGAGGTGATGACGCGTTGCTCAAACGTATCCCGCCAGTCTAACCAACCATGGATAACCTTGCCGGTGGGTTTATGAGTTTCGTGATCATAGGTATTCAGCCAAGAGGTGGGCCAGATGACCGTCTCGGGCCCACGGGGTGAATAGTGCGCATTCCAGTCGGCAGAGATTTTCCATGTCTTCGTGGGTTCTGTCCATACCTGAGTTCGACCTTCCAAAGAGGTGCCGATGAAACGTTCCTGAAAAGAGGTAGGCACCATGTAAAGGCGATCCATCTCTTGATCCAACTCGCTCGGCATCCAAGCCCACTCGCCATTTTTTACGTTCACTCTTCCAGCTTCGTCCGCAGCAATGCTGATGTCAGACACGACACTGGCCCGGCCTTCACTCACCACTTTTTGCAAGGTCGCCAGCCGTTCAGCATCCGTTTTCTGGGGATCTATCAGGAGCCGAATGACCTCCATCTCAGGAGCGCGGATCACCCTTTGACGGATGTCCATAGTCTGCGGTTCCGCCCCACCTGGCCCTGCCCACAAACCCAGAACTGAGGCTAGTATAACCAAAAATGTTTTCATGTTCAAAGACGTTTGATAAAGACGAGATAACGCATGGCAAGATCGCTCTCCGTTCCCGCAGGACGCAAGACCTGCGTCACCAATCGCCACTGTTGCGACACCGCCAGCCTTCCTTCCCACTCGATGACATCAAACCGTGGATACTCCACCGAATGCTTATCTCTCTCCGCTCCTTGTGCGGCGTTGGCATAACTGATGCGCTGCATTTTTGGAGATGCGAGGTGATGGATCAGCTTCAAAATGACCTGAAACTTTCCCTGTTCTGTCGCGTGTTCCTGCTGCCATTCCACCGTGGTGCCGACAAACCGTTTCAGCAGGCGAGTCGGCACGGCAGGGTCTTGATGACGCGTTTCCCAGCCTTCGGCAAATTCTCGTTCCGCTCCCTTCCGCCAAACAAAAGGTGTGTCAAAAGCCAGGATCCCCTTCACAGAAAAAAGCGGCTTAATACCTTCCGTCTGCAGGCGCTTCTTCAGCTCGGGGTGATCCTGCAACGGCCCTTCGAATTTCGCCTGCCAGATAGTCTCAGGCACCGCATGCATCACCAACTCCACCTGTGGAGCTGCCGTCTGTGCTTGGAGTGCCCCCAGAGTCATCAGCGTTAACGCAACCGCCACCAGGGAATGCTGAATCCAAATCATAGGCACTTTTCTAAGACCTTTCGGGTCCTGCTGGCAAGGTTAAAAGGAGAGCGGTATTCACAGAACAAGTTGTGAAAAGCATTCAACGAAAGAGCTAACGAAAGTATTTGTGAAGCCAATGTTGTCTCGATCAATGGAGTCCAAAAGACATCATTCTTCCTCAATCTTTGTGGGCCGACATGAAGAACTGTTGAAGGGTCGTCTCTGGAATATCCAGAGATGTCGTTTTACGAAAAGGGCACTCCCTGCGAAAGGAATTTTGCGTGCTCCCATCGGCCCCTCACCTTGGCCTTTCGCTTCGCGGCTTCGCAACCCCACGCAAGCGCGGGGAGAGGGAACGCGCTTTTCGAAGCTCACGATGGCAGAGTGAACAAGGCCGAATCAGAACGGACGAGGGGGAGCCGTCGTTAGCCGAGCGCTCTCTTGCGATGTCCACAAAAATTTTTTTAAATCATCGGTTAGGCCGATGTCCACAAAAAAAGCCAGCCACGGCAGTACCGTGGCTGGCGTAGGCGATCGCTTGAAGACCTACTTCATCGGATGCTGCTTCAGCAGCTCTTCCGTCGTGTAGAACTGCACGCGGCCCACGTTGGCATCGCGGATGGCTTTGACCTGGGTGGGCTGGATAGGATCGGCTTTGTTGCCAAAACTGTTGCGCACAAAGGTGAGCACGGCAGCCATTTCATCATCCTTCAGCATGCCAGCAAAGGGGGTCATGGGCACCTGGCCATCATACTTTTTGCCATTGATTTCGAGCGGTCCCATGAGGCCATACATGGCCAGTTTGATGAGGCGATCCGAGTCGCCTGTGACCCAGGGGCTTTTCTCCAAGGATGGGAATGCGGGGTCCAGTCCTTTGCCGCTCGGCTGGTGGCAAGTCACGCAGTGACCTTCACGGAAGTACACCTTTTGGCCAGCGAGGAATTGGGCTTTGCCCTCGGCATTGAGGTGCGCTGGTGCGGCCAGTTCAGGATGATCGGCCACTTCTTTTTCCGCCACGCCAGCAAGGCGATCCGTCGCAGTTTTAGCGGCGTTTTGGCTCCACACATCCAGGGGCTTGGCCGCGCCGATGGCGACGATCTTTTTAGCTGCTGCGATATCTGGCAGCCAAGAGGCAGCCACGATGGCCTCCAGACGCACACGGCCATGCTCATCTGCCGCTGCCTTTTCAAGCAAAGCGGCGTGATCTGCGATGCGGTGATGATTGTACCGAAGCACGCGCACCGCTGCGGCACGGGCATGGAAATCTTTGGCATTCAGAAGCTGGCGCAGCAGGCTTTCATCCGCCTCGTTCATGCCCCAGGTGGTCCACAGGGCCTCCAGCACATGGTGCTCATACTGGGCATCGTTTTTATCCAGAGCCGCCACCCAGGCTTTCACGGCAGGCAGCACTTCACTGGTCGGGTGGTTGCGTAGCTCACGACGGGTGCGGTAGCGGGTGCGCAACTCAGGCTCCTTCAGGTTATTGAGCAGGGCGGTGACACTGGCACCTTCCACCGGCACGGGCTTCACCAGCGGTCGGCTAGGATAAGTGATGCGGTAGATACGGCCGTGCACGTGGTCGCGCAGGGGATCACGTGCATTGTGCTGCATGTGACCGACGAGAACATTGTGCCAATCAATGACATACAAGGAACCATCTGGCGCGAACTCCAGATCCACCGGGCGGAAGTTGCCGTCCGTGCTTTTTAAGAGGTCCTGGCGGAAGGTGGTCTTCCAACCGGTGCTGTCATCCACGATCTGGTGCTGCTTGATGCCCAGGAAACCGATGGCGTTGCACAGGATGAGATCGCCCTGCACTTCATCGGGGAAATGGCGGGAGGAGACCACTTCCAGGCCAGAGGTGGGGCGCACTTTCTGCCCTTCAGGCACCAGGTCCGGTGTGGAGGGAGTTTTACTGCCAAAGGTGGGTTTCACCGAGACGGGCAGCATCCAGTTCATGCTGGTGCCGGAGGTGTGGAGGAAGAAGTCCTGGCCCCAGGCATCAAATACGGCACCCCAGGGATTTGGAATGCTGAGCTGAGCGGTGCGCTCCAAATGGCCACGCTGAGGGCTGTAGCGGAAGAAACCGCCGTCCACACAGCGGACAGGACCATAGGGAGTCTCCACATTGGAATGCAGGAAGACACCTTCGCACAGGATGAAAGCACCGCTGGGATCTGCCGTGTAGGCGCTGATGGCATGGTGCGTGTCATGCGTGTCAAAGCCACCCAGAATGATCTCCGTGCTGTCGGCCTTGTCATCGCCATTCGTGTCGCGGATCAATACCAAGTTAGGCTCCTGCGAGACATAGACGCCTTCGGGCGCAAATTCAAAACCGATGGGCAGGTGCAGCTTATCGGCGAACACGGTTTCCTTGTCGGCTTTGCCATCGCCATCCGTGTCTTCATAGATGAGGATCTTGTCATCCGGCAGGGCATCACCAGGGCGATAGTGCGGATAGGTGGGCATGGTGGCCACCCACAGACGACCTTTGTCATCGAAGGAAAGCTGCATCGGGTTCGCCAGATTTGGGAACTCTTTCTCACTGGCAAACAGCTCCACCTTGTAGCCTTCCGGCACGGTGAGAGATTTCACTGCTTCTTCACCGTACAGGTACTTCGTGCTGCCGTTTTTGACGCTCGGCTGATAGTTCGTCGGCACATCAGGCAGCTTGTGAGTCTTGCTGTCATCCACGACTAGATCGGTCTTTTTCGCAGTCGCCACCTGATGAATCAAAGCGTCCCGCAGGGCTGCCATCTCACGGGTCTTTTTCACTTCATCCGGGTAGTTCTGCGGGCCGAAGGGATTGTAACGCTGGCCGTGTGTATGCACGCCATTGACCAGATTGTAGTCGTTGTTCCAGAACCAATCTTTTTGCTTCACCGCCTCATGCAGCAAAGCTGGGTCGGCTTTGGAAACACGAGACTGCTGCCCATAAAGGCCCGTGGCCAGAATCTCAGCGATCTGCTGGTAACCGGCATCGGTGGGTACAAAACCCCCCGTGGTGAAGGGGACTTTGGCCTTCGCGTAGAGTTCTTTGGTGGGGGAGAAGAGATCAATGAAGGTGAGGCCGTTCTTCTTTGCCACAGTCTCTACCGCTGCTGAATAGAGAATCAGATTCGCATTTTCTTTTTCACCATTCGGCAGATCGCGGGTGGCGGACTGATTTTCAAAAGCGATGGGCGAGACCAGCACCACGCGCGGGGCGGCCTTGCCATTGTAGGCCTTGCTCAGGGTGTGCTTCACCCAGGCATCCAGTTCAGCCTCGAAGTTGCCCACCTTGCTCGGGCCATCGAAGGATTCATTGTAACCAAAGAAAGCCACGATGGTATCTGCCTGCAAATGGGTCAGCCACTGGTCTGGTGTGGAGAAGAAGCCCTTGCCATGGTGCACTTGCTTGTCGGGGTGGAATTTCTCGGCACCCGGGAAAGCCCACTGCGAAATGCGAGAAGGATGCGGGCGGAAACCGGGGGTGTCTCCCACGTGACCCATGTTGCGGAAAAACAGCTCCTCGCTGGGGTAGCGCAGATGCAACTCTGTCTCGATGCGGCTGTAATAGACGTCGCGCTCGGCGAGACCATTGCCAATGAGCACGATGCGCTCGCCCTGGGACGGCGGAGCCACCTTTTGCGCACGGGCAGCGGTGGCTGCGGCTGGCTCTGCCGAAGGCGCATGAGGAGGGATTTCCGCCGTGGCGGCTGGCTTTTTCTCTTCTTTCTTCGGCTGGGGTTTGGCCAAGCCCGTGGCAGGGCTTTTGCCCAATGCATAGTCCGCAGGCTTGCGGTTCAGCTTCTTGTAATGGTCACCACTGTTGTTGCCATAAAAGGTCGGCTCAAAGGCGTCCACATAGGCCACATCCGCCTTTTCAGGCACTTTGGCACCCACCAGGTGGTAGGCCGCATTCACCACCAGACGGCGCAGATCTTCATCGGCAAAATCCACGGAGGCTCCCAGCGTGGTGCAGAAAGCCTGCCCCTTCGCAGTGCCATTCGGGGCTGTGTACTCGCGCAGCCAGGCCAGCGGCATCATGGGGCTGTTTTTCGGCCCCGAGATGGCCTTCGAGCTCGGCTCCATGGTCTCCGTCACGGCACCACGAAGCAGAATCTTTGCGGTCTTTTCATCCAGATTGGCGATGCCATAGACATCCGTCGTCGCAAAAATCTCCCCCACGCCGCGCAGCACATCATTCGCGCTGTTGGCCGCCTCCACGATGCCGCGCGTGCCTTCGGCTTTGTGTTTGCCGTGATGGTTCACCCATTTTTCACCGAGGATCTTCAGGCCGAACTCACCCCATTTAAAATCACCCGTCTTGGCATTGCCCGTGAAGGCATGCGTCGCGGTACGGAAACCGATCACCGGCTTGCCCGCATTCAGAAAAGCCGCAAAAGGCGCGAGTTGGTCATCTGGCAACTGGCGAAAACGCGTGCCGATGATGAGCAAGTCCGCCGAAGCTAGAGCTTCTGTACCGGGAATATTCTTCTGGAAGTTCGGGTCAATGTAGCCCCCGTCCGGGTTGATCGAGAACAGCACCGTGCAGTCAAACCCATGCTTCTGGCTGAGGATCTTCGCCAGCATCGGGCAAGTTTCCTCCGTCCGATACTCTTCATCCCCGGCAACCAGGACAATCTTTTTGCCGTTCGCGGTTCCCGGCTTGGCCGGCAGATGCAGCCAGTCCGCGCCGAGCGCGGCGGAGGCGATGAATACAAAGGTGAGGAGGATGGACTTCATGGTCGGAATTCAGGCAGGGACGGATATACCGCACCAGCCCGGAAAACCGGACAAAGTTTTTTACAAACCGGTGATTTTGTTGCCTGGCAGCTTTCCTAGTGGGAGCCGAAAAGCCTCTTCAACACCCGAGAATTTCCCGAGAAAACCTCAACCAAGGCAAGAGCGTAGCATCCAGGCCATCTTTTCGTGTTCCTCCAGAAGGCCGACCAGAAAATCATTGCTGCCGTCATCGCCCAGTTCTTCACAGCGCGGGGCGTCTTCACGGATCTGGCGGATGATCTGCTCGTGATCCTGTAATAGCAGCTTGAGGAATTCGGCCGAGCTTTTCAGTTCGCCTTTCTCCTCTTTCAGCCGAGTCGCTGCCAAGAGTTCCTTCATGGAACCCAAAGCGGGGTTGGCCAGAGAACGGATGCGTTCGGCGATGTCATCAATGAACCCCTCGAGCTTGCCATACTGGTCCTCAAAGAACAGATGCATGGCATGGAAGTCAGGACCCACGACATTCCAGTGGGCATTGCGAGTCTTGGTATAGAGCACAAACTCATCTGCGAGGAGTTTGCCCAAAAGGGTGGAGACTTCTTTGCGATTCTTGTCTGAAATACCGATGTTCGTTTTCATAAGACGGGAGTGCCAAAGGATAAATTCCTGTCATAGGAATCATCTGCCGAACATACGATTGAGCCGCAAAAAATGGACGTATCCACCCGGCTGGTAGAAATCTACACCCCTGCCCCAGCAAGCCGTGGCGAGCTTTTTCATCGGATCATAGCAACCGGCTACTGCACGTCATTTCGCATGGTGATGCACTTCAGATTGCCGTCTTCACCAGCATAGAAAACCACGAACTGATCCGCGCGAAATTGGAAGTTGAGGCCACAAACGATTTTGCCTTGGTAGAACACATCTGGGAAAGATCCCATGGCGTTGGTGATCGGAACGCGGGTCGGCTTTTCGGCCCCAGTGGAGACGGGGGTATTCACCACCTTAAAATCCAATGACTCGGAAGGTGTGAATTGCATCAAGCTCAGGACCGATTCCTTCACATCGGGAGGACTTGCGGGAGATTGGTCCACGTACCAGCCGAGACGAGGGCCTTTTTTCTCAGCCTCTTTTTTGGCAGTCGCTTTGGCTTTTTCGCCTTTTTCAGGCTTCTCAGTCATGTAGGCAATCACAGTGGTGATCTGGCCCGTCTGGAGGGGCACCTGGACGCTGCCTTTGCCTAGAGATTCATGCTCCAGCTCGACCTGATAGTTTTTTGGGCTTAGGCCGATGCCATTTGTAGCAAAGCCTGCTTTGAAGCCGGCGGGGTCTGCTTCGATGCCGTCCACAGTGACCTTCAGCCTACCAGACATACCCACCGCATTGACCAAACGAATGAACCCAAGATCTGTGGGAATCTCCAGGCCCACGGGTGCGTCTTTGGGCGCCGCCTCTTGAGACACCAATGGAAGCGGCAACAGGCTGGCTGCTACCCACGTAAAATGAATAAGAGCACGGCGGCGACCGTGGAAAAGGGCCTTTTTCAGAGAGTCACTCATAACAAATCAAAAAGGGGATGAAGCAGAGGTAAAAGCACCCATCAAAGTGAAAGCGAAGGCAGGCGCAGACGCATGGAAAAGGTGCGCACCTCGGCATCATCTTCGTAAACATCGGGGGTGCCATTCGAGATGGCTGTGGAGCGGACGCCCTCTCCGCGCCAGTCTTCCGCCGTCTTCAAAAGACGCCCGGTTTGCCGGTTCGTCACTCGCAGTGTCACCTCCACCCACTTGGGCATCTGGTCAGACGGCCATTCCTGTGCCACGGGTGGGTTTGGCATCATGTTTTCCAAAGGCTTGCACTCAAACCGGATCACATCATGAGCCAGGACGGCATTACGCACACCCGTGGTGGCAGCTTGGTTGTCTGCCTCAGCGAGGTTTTCGAGTTGCTGCCAATCCTCTTCAAAAATCAGGGGCTGCCCTCCCACGCGATGCCCTTCCAGCCTGCGGAAGGTTTCAGCAGCAGAGTACTCCCTGCGAAGTAGCTTCTGGCTGTTCGCGTCGGTCTCCGCCCCACTGGCTCCACCATCGGGTGTGAGAGCGATGCCATAAAGCACCAGTTGTAGATCTCCCCGGCCACTGTCTGTGCCTTTTGTGGCACGTTTGACGCTGCGCAGGAAAGCGAGGCGAGTGGTCGTGGGAGATGTGGGTGGACCTTTTTGCACCAGGAAGCGTAGCGGTTTACGCCCCGTCATCGCCTGAGGGTCCTCGGCCAATGGACCATCGCCAGGCATGATCACAATGGAGGCTAGATCATCCGCCAAGACTCGCAAGGCGGCGCGACCTTCACGCTGGCTGGAAAACACCTTTTCCTGGTTCGTCCAAGAATCCAAGGACGAGACCATGCTCTGCATGAGAGCTGCCACCAAGATGAAAGCCACGGCAACACTGACGAGCAGCTCGATCAGAGAGAAGCCCTGTCTGTTTTTTGCAGCATGGGGCAGGCGGGATGCGGGGGTCATGATCTTATCAAAGGTCCTGGCCTAACCAATCATTTAGGGCACAAAGCCGCGTACTTCCGCACCTGCCGATTTTCTGCGGGTGCAGAGGCTGGTGACTCCACACGAATGACAATACGGTCCATGAGGGTGTTTTCAGGATCTGGCACACGGTCAATGCGGGCAAAGGATGCTGCCGAAGCGAGCTGGCTGCCCGTATTGTAAGACTCTTTCACATTGCTGTTATTGAAACGGCTGTGTTCCAGGATCTTCATCGTTTCATCCACCAGCACAATGAGCGGCTCAGGCTCGTCTTCGGGCTTCGCCGGTGGAGTCATGTCTTTGATCTCACCAGCGAGCTGACGAATCAGCACGCCCGTGGTGGTTTCCTGCTTGGAGTCACTGGCCACCCCCAGCGTGCCCATGAGCATGCCGATGACGGTGAGCAGACTGGTAACTGTGATGGCGACGGAAAGGATACATTCCACCAAGCTGAAGCCCATGGAGGATTTCTGCAGGCTGACGGTAAGATTTTGGAGGGGAGGAGTCATCATGGCAAGATCATCGGGGATCCAGAGTTTCTGCGAACCGCGATCCAGCGGCATTCTTCAGGGACATGCGTCCCGCCTTTGCGGGTCAAAGGGCCATCCACATCGGCCTGGCCTTCCGCGATGGCGATCAACATGGATTCTAGAGTGTTGGTATCCGGCTCAGGAATGACCACCTCACCCAGCGAGCCAAAGCCAATGCACGGCAATTCCACCAGATCCATCGTCCCTGGCAGCTTGATCTTACGACTCGCATTCGTAAGCTTGAAGACGTTTCCACCGGCACTCTCAGAAGCGGCTTCAATGTTCGTGAAAACGTAACCGGCCGGCAAGTGATACCACTCCGAAATAGCCACGTAGTCCTCAGGGTCCTCCGTCGTAGCATCTTCCGCACAGAGTATAGCCGAACGATAGGGCTGGCCCGTCGTACCGGAATTTTTCGCGGCAAAGGCTAAAAGGATGGTGCCTTCGCCGCGAAGGGAGCGGGACCGGGCGAGGTCGCACATGGCGGTGACTTGGTGCATGGCAGTCATGCCCTGTGTACCATTGATGGCCCCGGTGCTACCGAGCACAAGGCCAACCATAAAGGTCATGACGCCGATGACGACGAGGATCTCCAGCATGGAGAAACCGTTTTGTCGCATTTTCAGCCTACGGAAATGCGTTTGTCGGCGCGTGAATGAAGGGGGGATCAACATAGTGTTAAAGCAACTTTCCTGCGCCCGGTTAGTTCGCTCAAAAATGCGAACGAACAACCGATGCAATGTGTCAATTTTGTTAGACACTGCTTTTGGTTATGCTGCCTTGTTGTTACAGAGGCCTGGAATAGGTGATTTCGACCTCTTGCTTCTGCAAAGTGCCATCGGCGTTCCGCACAGGCCTAACAAACAGATGGAAAAGGCGGGAACGAGTGGCCACCACACGGGTATTTCCTTCACGTCCGATCTTCACCGTTTGGCCAGTCACGACGACTTGAAAATGACGACTGCGAACCGTGCTATTGTTGTAAAGCCGTGAGAAAAGCTCCTCCGCCGCGGCATCGCTCCATTCAGGAATCACACGCCGATCATCGTTGGGATCTCGCTTGGTATAACCAAACACAGGCCAGTTGGCTTTCAGCGGTGGCAACTCATCATCCTTCTTCAAATTCTCCTCATCCTTGGCAGACAAGATGGCTTTTTCGGCCACTTCCGCCGGCGTGATGTAGGGGCGATTTTCGATGATGGCTGTGGCAATGATGTCTGCCTGAGCCTCCGTGCGATTTCTGGATGGAGCCAGCAAGACGGTCGGTTTTTTGCTATCCGGATCGGGATCCATGCTGTCTTTCTTCAAAAGCGGATCCGCCGCCAATCGACCTGCCACCACGGCCCGCAAAGTTTCACGGCTAGCGGTATTGACATTCACATGGCCATCAATGCGCGTGAGCGGGCCCGTGTAGCGTTGCGTGTCAGTTTCCAGTGCATTGGGATCTCCACAGTGAAAAAGATCCAGGAGGGATGTGGCAGCCATGCCACGGTTCAGAGGACGGCCTTTGTCAGGCTTGTCACGGTAGTCTGGGCGGAATAAGCTGTGCTCCACACGGCCGATGCGTAAAGAATTGCCGCCACAGAAACGTTTGTGCGCATCCAGTTCATTGCTCTTGGGATCCGTACTAAGAATCTCAGGATTCAGATCCGCATGTTCATCATACCGGAGTAAGTCACCCGGGAGCATATCCGAGTCACTCCAGATGGTGTTTCGCGGACTCCACATGATGGGATCGAAAATATGTCCCAGTTCACTCATGCTGTAAAAGCGCCCGACGTTGGAAATGCGCTGCACAAATTTTTGTCGCTCAGCCACATTGTTGTTGGCGTTCACTTCATTGCGCATGGTGATGTCATCAGGATTTCTCAAAACCGATCCGATACGCGTCGGGCAAGGCAAACTGTTGTGTCCACCATCCGGCCAGAGATAAGTGCGGGCCTCACCAGCTAGGTTATCAAAACGACGGAAGTTACGTCCCCATGGGCTGGAGCCATCATCGTAATCAATCACTTCCTGATGGTAATCAATGTAATAAGCCGCACGAGTATCGCCCACGTTAAAAGCCCATTTTTTATCACGAACACGATATGCCAAACCAGGTTGATTGACATTGAAACGCTGACGATTGCTCAGGCTGGTGGTCATTTCATAACGCTCCAAGGGGGCAAACGGAAGATCCACAACCGTGAAGTCTGCCGAACCCTCTGGGCAGAAGGCTAAGCGATAGCGACTGGTGCGCTCATCGTTAAAACCATCCGTGACATTGTCACCTTTGTAACGCACCCCTGCGACGTTACCCAAAGCACCGCCATCCAGTTTGAAGACCACCGGATCAAAGGCCAAAACGATGATCTCATTCGGCTGTAGATCGATCACTTTTTCTCCAAACCACATTCCCGAAAGACCAGGTGTTGTCGAAGGAGGCCGACCACGCACAACATTCGCCATGGATGACATCACTGGGTAGGTGCGTGAATTGACTGAAAATTCACCCCGATACTCAAAACAGCACGTGATACGGCCCTTGATTGGATGATTCGTGGGATTCCACAATTCGACATAATCGGTTAGGGAAACCTCCACTTCACGGCCAAGGTAAGTCTCAAAGCGGTGGCGCTGCCAGTATTCATTCACCAGCGGGAAGGAATCCATGCCGCGATACTCAATGTTAGCCTCATCGTTCTCATTTCCCGCTCCCCCCTTGGCCACATTGATGGAAGGGTAAGAGTCTTTGTCTGCGTAATCCAGCATGCCCGCCGCCAGGTTTTTCAGGTAGGCCATCTGGTGTTTGTCACGCTGAGTGATCACTTGACTCCGGGGCAGTGGATAACCTCCTGCCCTTTTGCTAAAGTCAGGCAAATGACGGTCAATGTGCGCCGCAATTTCATCCACGGCGTCCGTCATTTTCTGATGATCTGTCTGGGACGTATTCGCGCCGATCTTGATCAAATACTCGTTGAGATTCTTCTTCCGTTCACCGCCGTTGGCAAAGCCAGGGCCATGGGGTACGAGCGCCAATTCATCATAGGGCTTGAGGTAACCTGTGGTGTTCTCCTCCAAAGCCCGCAACTGCGGATCTGCGAGGGATCCGTTAGCCAACCGTGCTTCGGGGCCATTTAGGCGCACGATATCCAGCCCTGGCCAGTTCGTCAGTGGATCTGGCGTGATGAGCAATTCACGCCACATTTCGGGGCTAAAAGCGAGGCGTTTGGAATTAATCGCCGTGAGGCGGCGATGCATGGCATTGACTGTTTTAGGCAAGGCGTCAGCATTGATAGGTTCCAGATCCGGGCGCAGCAGGGTCCAGACGGAAGTAGGCTGCCGCCGCCAACGACCACCGGGATCAACTTTTATGCCCGGTAAATTCGGGATCAGAGGAGTCAGGGTATCCACCAAATCGGGTTGGAAATGAGGGAGGTCCCTATCGCTGTCATGAATCCCTGAATTGGCGAGGCTCAGTTTGCTTTGCAGGTCTTCCACATAAAATGAATACCTGGCCACCAGCTTTTCCGCATTGGGATCTTCTTCTTGTTCCCCTTCTTCACCTTGTGGAGTTTTCTCCTCAGAAGGCAGGGTCATTTGCATCCAGTAACGAGGCACGCGGGCCATCCACGGTTCAGGAGCAGGCAGCCTTCTCGCTTCCAGTTCATTCACCTCCACGGAGGGGCCGACGGTGGGATCTTTGGCAGGTAGTTTCTCAAACTGCGCGGGCGGCATTTTAAGCTTGTCCCCATCCACCGGGCGGGCAACCCCTGAAGCTAGAGGCTGGTATTTCCACAGCTTGGAAGACACGTCGTAATTAGCAGCGACGAGCATCTCACGCGGCCTCTGTTTTTCATCCACCGCTGGCGTCAGCGGCACTGAAAAAACCACGCCCAACTCATCAGCCAGGGAGCCTTTGAGTAAGGCACCCACATGTTCCAAGCCTGACTGCATGGCTAAATCTGCCTGGTCCACGGCATCGTAACTCGCTGAGGTCTGACTTTCCCGCGAGACGATGCCATATAAACCTACGACCAGAATCGTCACCGCAGCCAGGATGACGAGCGTCACCACCAGGGTGAATCCGGCTCTCGGCAACCGACTCCCCACCCCCTTCCCATGCTTGAACGTTAGACTCGATGAGCACCGTAAGGCGGCGGGCTCTGAACAATCACTGGGGGGGGCGTGATGGTGGGAGGTAAGCATTGGGGGGTATTATTTCTCTATCAAAAGCGAGGAAGTCTGGAACTGCCCTTTCTTACCGGGCACTGTCACGCGGATCAGACCTGCGCCGATGGTATTGCCGGATGGGAGACCTGGGAGCAACACGCCAGTGACCGGAGCTTTGCTGGCGAGGTTACTCGAAGTCACGGGTAGGGTCAGTGTGCCGGTGAGGCTGCCATCGGCCTTATTGATCTTACCCGTCCAAGCCGCAGGGGAACCACTTACAGGCGCAGAAGTGGTGAGTGAGAAATTCGTCGCAAGGTTAAAGGCCGTTGGCAGTAAGACAGGCACACCTGTGGTGCTGCTCAAGCCTGAACCTTCGATTTCCACATTCAGAGTAGAAGCAGTCAAACCGAGCGCTGTGCTCAATTCGTCGGAAGTTTTAATCGTGTCAAAAGCCGCAGCGACCGCATTGACGGGCAAAGGTTCTGCGAAGCCTGCGAAGTAGCTAAGTTCCTTCTCATCCGCAGCTTTGAACCACCAAGTTCCCGGCGTCAGTTGTTCCACCGTCGCCTCAGGCTGGCCCACGTTCGGCAACGGCACGATACCACCGAAGTAAGAGTCCACCTTGTTCCGATAAGGCTGCGTCCAGACCAAGGCCTGACCAGTCACGCCCAAGTTAGCGGTCAAAGTAATGGCCTGGGTGTCGCCCAGTTGACCTTTGAATGAAACAGCTCCTTTGGTGGTGACGGAGCCTTTGGCCCAGCCAAAACCTGCGGGATAAGTCACGCCATCTTGCACACCTGCATCCAGAACGAGGTTCAGCTTACGAATGGCCGGTGGGCTACCCCCTAGAGAGGCCAGACGGAAGCCTCGAAGTTCACCAGTCACAGTGCCAGAAGTAAAGGTGCCGGATACCAGGGCCGACTCTGCATTGATGGTCACGGTGACATTGGCCTGAGGCACTGTAGCTGTGCCTTTGAAGACCATTTGTATTTCCGAGCTTTGACGTCCCGGCACCAGCACGAAGCTGCCCGTCCCAGAACGGCGGCCCTGGCCGATCACTTCCAAGGAACCTGTCCACAGGCTAGGCCGGGTCACGCTCAAGCGCAGGATGCCTTTAGGGAGGTCATCAATACCGACAAGGAGTGCCTCATAACCAGCCAAGAGACGTGCAGGGAAGGCTTCTACCGTCAACTGTAGATTGTAGGCTCTGAGGGGGATGGTTCCCTGCATGACCAGCAATTGCAGGTCATAAAGGGCGGCTGTACCACTCAAGACACCACTGAGGCGACCTGTGGTTGCATTGAATGTTAGTCCAGCAGGTAGGCGGCCCACGATCTTCAAGGTCTGGCCCCCGGTGGCGAATGCGCCCAGGTTCAGGTCTACAAAATCACCCACACGCAGGACGGTATCGCGGCTAGCTCCCAGAAGGACTTCCTCCAGGTCAGACAAGCCATCGCCATCGCTGTCACGGCCTGCCACTGGGGGCACTGTATCCCCTCGCTCATTCACGTTCTGGATCCGTGTATCCAATGCCTCTCCCACTTCACTCATTCGATACGCCTGCGCCAAACTTCCATGCCGACTCTGCACCAGCTCTGCCAGCGCTGCTTGCTCTCCCTTCCCATTCACCGGCATCTGCGGGCTCAC